>NZ_CP104694.1:4625604-4931114 GCF_025398735.1 Tahibacter amnicola | reverse complement strand
TACGAACTGGAATTCATCGGCGATGAGGAAGCAGAGCCGGTAATCGTCTTCAGTGCAACGTCCATCGGCGGCAGGCGCCTCACGCTGGAGCGGGCCGATACGGTGCTCGAACGATTTTCGCGCGGAGAACGCAGTGTCAGCCTGTCATTTCGCGGCCGCGGTGATGCGTCACAGCCGCCATCGTTTCGCCTTGTCGGCGCCAACGGTAGTGCCAGGCTGACGATTGGCGAGAAGGCTATTGAGGGAAGCCTGGACTGCGAATCCTGACTCACCGGTGCCGGATAATCGCCAATGCCGGCACCCAGGCGCGATGTCGCTCCGCACCACTGGCCGCCGTCTCATGGTGGCAGGGTCGCAAAAGCGGTGTGTCGCCATTGCGCATTGCAGGACGCAGGCAGGAAGCCTTCGGCCAAGCGATCCGCGCTGCAGGCAACAGGTGCCTGAATCACCGTCGGAGAACCGCATGCGTTCGCTTATTTCACGTCTTTTGTTCGGCCTGTGCGCCATTTCGCCATTCGCTATGGCGGCACCACCCGGTGACCTGGCGTTGACGCCGGTCGTCACCTCCGGAATCGGATCACCGATCGCGATCCGTCACGCGGGCGATGGCAGTGGTCGATTGTTCATCGCCGGCCGCTACGGCCAGATCTGGATCAAGCCGGCGGGATCCAGCTCCGTGCTGGCCACCCCCTTCATCAATCTCAGTGGAACCGCTCCGTTCGGGCTTTCGATCAGTGGCGAAGGTGGGCTGCTGTCGATGGCCTTCCATCCGAACTACGCCAGCAACCGGCTGTTCTACGTGCACTACACCGACGGTAGCGGCGACACCGCCGTCGTGCGCTACACCGCGTCGGCCGCCAACCCGAATATCGCGGATACGGCGACCGCGCAGGTTGTAATTCGCATCGACCAGGACTCCAACTACCACAAGGGCGGCGATCTGCACTTCGGGCCGGATGGCTACCTGTATGTGTCGCTGGGAGACGGTGCCGGCGGCAACGGCACCGACGGCTGCAACCGCGCCCAGACTCTGCGGCCGTCGCAGCTGGCTGCGAATGACGCCAACCACAGTGACTGTCCCGCGGATGCCGCGTTCACCAACAGCGGTGGCAGCACGCGTTCGCGTGCCCTGCTGGGCAAGATCCTGCGCATCGATGTGAACCAGACGACGGCGGCAGGCACGAATGAACTATGCGCGGCCAATGCCAACGGCTCGGCCAACTACGGTATTCCGGCTGGCAATCCGTACGCGGGTACCGCTGGAACTGCCGGCAATTGCGACGAGATCTGGGCCTACGGACTGCGCAATCCCTTCCGCTTCAGCTTTGATCGGCAGACCGGCCAGATGTTCATCGGTGATGTCGGCGAATCGCAGATGGAAGAGATCGACATGGCTGCGCCCGGCACCGGCGGCGTGAACTACGGCTGGGACTTGTGCGAGGGTACCAGTGGCAACTGCGCCGGCAGCACGCCGCCGATCCTGACCTACACGCACACGGCCAACGCGGGGCCCTGCGCCTCCGTGACTGGTGGCGTGCGATACCGCGGAGCGATCAGCGGCATGTCCGGCACATACATCTACGCGGACTTCTGCAGCGGCCGCATCCATTTCGGCGTGCAGAACGGCGGTACGTGGAGCAGTACGCAGTGGCAGGACGGCACTGATCTTCTGTACACCGGCTTCGGTGAGGACGAGGCCGGCGAGGTCTACCTGACGGAGATGGATGGCGACCGCGTGCTGCGTTTCACGTCGTCGCAGACAGATGTGATCTTTGCAGACGGATTTGGCGACTAGACGTGGGAAGGGACAAGCCCAGCCGGGGCTTGTCCCTTCGTTCACTGCGTGCCGCCCTCGTAACGCAGTTCCGCAACGACCGTGCGTGCCGGATACGGATGGAATACCCAGTAGCGTTTGTCAGCGAGGTTGTCGATACCGAAGCCAAGCTTCCAGCCCTCGCGTACCTTCCAGGTGGCCTTTGCGTCGAACACGGTGAACGCCGACGCTGCGCCAAAGGTGTTGCCGTTGTAGTCGACGTTGTCGAGCGTATTCCACTGGCGGCCGGAATGCCGTGCCGCCAGTGTCAGCGACAGATCATCCCGTGCATGCCAGGTCGCCAGGAGGTTCGCCCGCGTCCGCGGAATGCGCAGCGGTCGCTTGCCTTCGGCCGGCGTGTATTTGGTGTTGCGTAGAACCTTGGCATCGTTCACCGCCGCACTGGCCTGAAATTCCAGTTCCGGCGCGGGTGACCATTGGCCGGCGATCTCGATACCGCGATTTCGCGTCCGTTCGACGTTCTGGATGTTTGTCACCGTCGGCGTGACAGTGAGGTTCGTCTGCGATTGAAGGGTGTCGCGGATATCGTCCTCGAACAGGGTGATGCGCACGTCGCCTTGCCGGAACACGCCTTCCGCGGCCAGCTCCTTGGAGTAGCTGCGTTCCGGACGGAGGTTCGGGTCGGCGTTGACGATGGCGTTGGCGCTGAGCGAACCCTGGAACAGTTCGGAAACCGTCGGGAAGCGCACCGCCTTGCCGACGCTGGCGCGCCAGCGCCAGTAATCGGTCGCCTGCCAGGACAGCGCCGCCTTGGGCGACAGCGCAGATTCGCGGCGCTGCGGATACCAGGCCAGCTGGTTCGTCTTGCCACGCACACCCTGGTAGGCCTGCCAGTGTTCGAAACGAATGCCGGCCAGCGCAGTCCAGTCGGGTGCGAACGGCCATTCGTCCTGGACATAGCCGGCGTATGTGCGGGCTTTGCCGGCGAAGCGATCGGTGGGCAGGTGCGCCGGAGTTCCTTCGCGCCAGTCGGCAATGCCGAAGACGCGCTGGTCCAGCGCGTAATGATCCAGATGGAACCCGGTGCGCAGGTGATGTGAGGCCACGTCGCCGGCGAGCTTGATATCCAGCGTGCTCCAGCCCGTGCCGTCGCCATCGGCGATCGTGCCGGGTATCGGATCGACTGCATCCGGCGGGCGCAGCGCGGAACGCAGACGGTTTTCCGCCACGCGATAGCGAGAGGCCAGAACCTGCGTGGACCACGCCGGTGTCAGCTGCCAGGTGAGTGAGCCGGCGTACTGGTAGTGCTGTTCCGTGCCGTGCTGCGGCGAGAAGGTACTGTCGCCGATGCGGATGCCGCGTCCGTCGGGCAGGCGCCAGTCACCGCGGTAGACGACGTGTCCCTGCGCGTTGCGCAGGAACGATGCCGCGTCGCGCCGGTAGTCGTTGTGCCAACCGCCGAGGACGAATTCAAGCGTGGCATCGTCCGTCAGGTCGGCGGCGAATTTCACCTTTGCCGTGGATTGCCGGGTATGTTCGATACCGGTGGGGCCGAGCACGATGCGGTTGCGGCCCTGTGGGTCCTGGTCGAGCCGCGCGCCGTAGACTGCGGGCAGCGCCGACGGATCCGTCGTCAGCAACGACGGCGTGGCGTATTGCATCGGATGGGCATGCGTGTCGAGGGCGTTGGCCGCGACAAACCAGCGGAACCTTCCGTCGCCCGCGCCCGCCGAGGCGGCGGCGCGTTGGCCCTGGTAGGTGTCGGCATGGCCGTAGTCGTCGCGAAAATACTGGCCGAAGGCCTGCACATCCGCTGTCGCGGTCAGGTCGCGTGGGTAGCGCGTGGTGATTTCGACGGTCGTACCCATGGAATTGCCAGGCAGTTCCGCGGCGAACGGACCGTACAAAATCGCAAAGTTCTGTATTTCACCCGGCGACACCATGCCCCAGCGCGGCGGGTTGAAACTGGCGCCCAGGAGATCCGAGATCAGCAGGCCGTCGACGTAGACCAGCGAGCGCGACCCGCTGGTCGTGGTGTTGCTGCGGCCGCCGATCAGTGCGTTGCGGTCGCCGATATAGCGAGACCTCACCGTGAGGTTTGGCGCGTAGCGCAGGTAGTCCTCGCTGCCGACGATGTTGGATTGGTCTGCGCGTTTGCGATCGAGCTCGACGATGCTGGCGCTGTGGCGGCTTTTGCGCAGCCGCTGCTCGCGGCGTTCGACCGCGGTGGCCTCGACATCGACGGTCGCGAGCACGTCGGTTACCGGGACGGGCTCGGCACTGGTGGTGGGGGCAGCCAGTGTGGCCAGGGTCAGCGCGATGGCCAGGGGTAGGGGGATCGAATCCATTCGAGAGCCTGCGACAAAAGGCGCCGCACCTTAGCGTTGACGGCGCGCGGCCACGATGCGGTGCGTGGTCGCAGGCCCCCGGGGCGGTGCCGGAGCCGTGCCCCGGGAGGCATGACCAATGGCACCCATGACTAATGAGGGATTCGCTAGTGTGAAACTGACAATAGCATTCACTCCACGCTATACGGGGGTGAGCAAATGACCGAGACAGAGTCGCATCGCAAGAAATTCGAGCGCGAGCTGAGTGCCGGTACGGTGTCCCTGGTGCTGCTGGCCGTGCTTGCCGGGGCGTCAGAGCCAATGTACGGCTACCAGATCGCCAAGCGCCTGGAGCAGACCGCCGACGGCGTTCTGATGGGCAAGCAGAGCGCGCTGTACCCGGTGCTTCGCAATCTCTGTGCCTCGGGCCTGCTGGCGAGCGAGGTCGAGCCCTCGGTTGCCGGGCCGCCGCGACGCTACTACCGGATCACCGAGCTGGGACGCACGGTGCTGGGGGAATGGGGAGTGGCCTGGTCTGCCACACGCAATTTCGTTGATGTCGTCCTAGGGGAATTGAAATGAGCCAATCGATGCCGCGCACCATCAACGAATACCTGGAACAGCTGCGCTATGCGCTGCGCAGCGAGGATCCGGCGCTGATCCAGGATGCGCTCTACGACGCGGAAGACCACCTGCGCTCGGAATTCGCGGAAAACCCGAACGTGCCGCCAGCGGAACTGCTGGCACGCATCGCTTCCAGCTACGGTGCGCCGGACGAGGTGGCCGATATCTACCGTGACAAGGAACGTGTGGTGCAGAGCGCGCTCAAGCCGCCGGCACCGCCGGTGCGGACTTCGGCCCTGGCGAAATTCTTCGGCGTAGCGGCGGACCCGCGCGCCTGGGCGGCGACGATCTACATGCTGATGGCTATGCCGCTGGGCATTTTCTACTTCACGTGGGCGGTGACGGGGCTTTCCCTGTCGCTGGGCATGATGATTCTGGTGATCGGCCTGCCGTTGACGGTGCTGTTCCTGGCCACCGTGCGCGTGATTTCACTGGTGGAAGGACGACTGGTCGAAGTCATGCTGGGCGAGCGCATGCCGCGCCGGCCGATCTACGCGCAGCGTGGACTGACGCTCGTAGAGCGCGTGAAACAGCTGTTCACCGATACCCGTACCTGGACGACCCTGTTCTACATGACGCTGATGATGCCGCTGGGTATCGTGTACTTCACGACGGCAGTAGTCGGTTTCACACTCGGGGCGTCTTTGTTCCTCAACCCGATTGTGAGTCTGTTCTGGGATATCGGCCTGCTCAACATCGATGGCGAAGTCTTCAATCTTCCGCTGGTGCTGCAACCGTTGCAGATGATCCTCGGCATCGTCCTGCTGTTCGCCATGCTGCACCTGGCACGCGGCGTGGCCAAGGTGCAGGGCGCGTTCGCCAAGCACCTGCTGGTACAGGCGGGCTGAAAGCGCGGCCTCCACGCCGTATGTTGAGAATGTATTGCCCCGGTCCGTGCGACCGGGGCAAGCTTTGCGGCCCCTTCCTGCTGCCGGATGTGCCGTGAGCGACGCCGATTCCACCGCCGTACCCGCCATGACGACGCCGCAGCGGCTGCGTTCCATCGTCAGTGGATCGATCGGCAATCTGGTCGAGTGGTATGACTGGTACGCCTATTCGGCCTTCTCCCTGTATTTCGCCAGCGTGTTCTTCCCCAAGGGTGACCAGACCGCCCAGCTGCTCAACGCGGCGGCCGTGTTTGCCGTGGGATTCCTGATGCGTCCGCTGGGCGGCTGGCTGCTGGGCCTGTACGCCGATCGCCACGGCCGCAAGGCGGCGCTGATGCTCTCGGTGCTGATGATGTGCTTCGGCTCGCTGATCATCGCCGTGACGCCCGGTTACGCGCAGATCGGCGTGCTGGCGCCGGTGCTGCTGGTGTTCGCCCGCATGGTGCAAGGGCTGAGCGTGGGCGGCGAATACGGTACCTCGGCGACCTACCTGAGCGAGGTCGCATCGCGTGAACATCGTGGATTCTGGTCCAGCTTCCAATATGTCACATTGATCAGCGGGCAGCTGCTGGCCCTGGGGGTATTGATCGTCCTGCAGCAATGGATACTCACACCGGAACAACTGCAGGCCTGGGGCTGGCGCATTCCATTCGTGCTGGGTGCCGTGGCGGCGCTGGTGTCGTTGTACCTGCGCCGGACCATGCACGAAACCACCGCCTTCCAGCGCGCACCGACGCAGCCCGGATCCCTGATGCGGCGGTTGCTGGCCCATCCGCGCGAACTGCTGACTGTTGTCGGCTTGACGATGGGCGGTACGCTGGCGTTCTACACGTACACGACCTACACGCAGAAGTTCCTGGTCGTGAGCGTGGGAATGAGCAAAGACACGGCGACGGCGATCAATGCGGCCACGCTGTTCGTCTTCATGCTGCTGCAGCCGGTGGTGGGCGCGCTGTCGGATCGCGTCGGGCGCCGGCCGATCCTGATCGCCTTTGGCGTACTGGGCGTGCTGGCGACCGTGCCGATTTTCCGGATGCTGGCCAGCAGCGTGGATGCCCTCGGCGCCTTCCTCTGGATCACCCTCGCGCTGGTGATCGTCAGTGGCTACACGGCGATCAACGCGGTGGTGAAGGCGGAACTGTTTCCCGTGGAGATCCGCGCGCTGGGCGTGGGGCTTCCCTATGCAGTGACGGTCTCCGTGTTCGGAGGCACGGCGGAACTCCTGGCGCTATGGTTCAAGCAGCATGGGTTCGAGGCGGGTTTCTACTGGTACGTCACGGCCTGCATCGGTGTTTCGCTGCTAGTGTATCTGTGGATGCCCGATACGCGGGCGACATCCCGGATCGATCGCGATGCGTAAGACGTAGCACGCCAACTGAGACGTGCGTCCGGATTTTTCGCGGGAAATGCGGCAATCAGCCGCGCGGCACGCCTTTGGCAGTTCGATGCAAGTGCCGTTTGCGCGTGTTTTTGCGCCGATTCGACAAATGTTCTGTTCGCTTTGGTCTGCTTAGACGTTCTCATCGGTTCACGTTAAGCTACCGAAGTTTTTTCCCCGGAAGGACAGAACATGGGTAAATCGCAATTGTGGGTGGCGCTGTGGGCGGCCGGCGCATTTGGTGCCGCAGCAGTGCTGGATCCGTCGGCGCGCGCCGTTGCTGCTGGAGCGGTGAGCACCGAGGCGCAGGACCAGGCCGGCAGCGAAACGGAACTGGAAACCGTCACGGTGGTAGGTTCACGCCGTTACGGCCGTTCTTCCGAAACGGTGACGCCGGTACCGGTCGACGTGCTGCCCATGGCTGACGTCGCCGCCAAGAGCCCACAATTCGACGTAGCCCAATCGCTGCAGTTCATCGCGCCGTCTTTCAACTCCACGCGCCAGACCGGCGCGGACAACGCGGACCTGGTCGACTCGGCCATGCTGCGTGGTCTGGGTTCTGACCAGACCCTGGTCCTGCTGAACAACAAGCGCCAGCACCAGGCGGCCATCGTCAACATCTTCGGTGCGCGCAACCGCGGCAATACCGGTACCGACTTCAACACGATCCCGCCGCTGGCGATCGACCGCATCGAAATCCTGCGCGACGGCGCGGCCGCCCAGTATGGCTCGGACGCTATCGCCGGCGTAGTGAACGTCGTCCTCAAGAAAGAAGCCGGCTGCGAGGGCGTGGTGGGCTTTGGCCAGTACTCGCGTGGCGACGGGGAGAACACGCTGGCTTCCTCCTACTGTGGCTTCGAGCTCGACAACGGCGGCGTGATCGCGCTGACCGGCGAGTACCTCAAGCGTGGACGTTCCGATCGTTCCGAACCGCGCGGCAGCCCGCGCACGATCGGCGACACCAAGATGGACAACCGCACCCTGTTCCTCAACGGTGAGATTCCGCTGGGTGACGTTGCCCACTTCTATTTCACCGGCGGCTACCAGGATCGCTACGCCTCGTCGGCCGCGTTCGCACGCGGCGGCATTGGCAGCGACGACATCCCCTCGCGCAATTCGGCGGCGATGTATCCGAACGGCTTCGTGCCGTACATCAACGGTGATCTCGTCGACCACAGCCTTATCGCCGGCGTCTGGGGCGAGATCGGCGGCTGGCGCGCCGACGTGTCGCAGACCTACGGCTACAACGAACTGCTCAACGACATCAGCAACACGCTGAACGCATCGATCGCGAACGAGGATGTCATCCTCGGCGGTCCGGGCCTGTCGCCGACCAAGTTCGATGCCGGCGGCTACGCGTTCACCCAGTACACCACCAACGTCGATTTCAGCCGCTACCTCGACAGCGTGCTCGCGGGCACCAACGTGGCCTTCGGCCTGGAGCGCCGCCGCGAGCAGTACGAAATCTTCGCCGGTGAGCGCGGGTCGTGGGATGACTACGACGGCGCGGGCGGTGGCAACGCCGGCAGCCAAGGGTATCCGGGCTTCCAGCCGGCCGATGAGACCGATTCGAGCCGCACCAGCTGGGCCGCCTACGCCGACTTCGAATTCAACTGGACCGACCGCTTCATGACCGGTGCGGCGGTGCGCTTCGAAGACTACGACGACTTCGGCAGCACCACGACCGGAAAGCTGACGTCCTCGTTCAAGGCGACCGATACCTTCCTGCTGCGTGGCTCGGCCAGCACGGGCTTCCGCGCGCCGTCGCTGCAGCAGCGTGATTTCCAGTCGACCTACACCGAGTTCGTCGGTGGCGAGCCGCTGGATATCCTGCTCGCCCGCAACGGCAGCGCCATCGCCAACGAAGCCGGTGTCGACCCGCTGCGCGAAGAGGAAGCCACCAGCTTCACCCTGGGCTTCACCTGGAGTCCGCTGGACAACCTCACCTTCACGCTGGACGGCTACCGCATCGATATCGACGACCGCGTCGTGCTGTCGGGCCAGTTCGGCGTCGACAGCGAGGCCATCACCGAGAACCTGCGTAACCAGCTGATCGCCGAAGGCGTTGGCGCGGCGGCGTTCTTCGTGAACGCGGTCGATACGCGTACCACGGGTATCGACCTGACCATCGCACACAACACGGAAGTCGGCGATGGCCAGCTCACGACCTATTTCGCCCTCAACCACGGCAAGACCGACATCCGTCGCGTCAATGTGCCCGCGCCGCTGCTGGCCGTGCCCGCAGGTGCCGAGACGTTCCTGTCGGATCGCGAACGCCGCTTCATCGAGGACGGTGCGCCCAACACCAAGGCCACGCTGACCTTCGACTACGCCGTCGGCCCCTGGGATGCGATGTTCAAGATCATCCACTTCGGTTCGCAGACGCTGGGATCGTTCTCCGGTCCGCCGGTGTTCCTCAATTACGGCGCGAAGACTTCGGCGGACGTCAGCCTGAGCTATGCCTTCACCGAGAACACCAAGCTCACGCTCGGCGCCGCGAACATCTTCGACACGTTCCCGGACCGCCAGAACCCGGACGAAACCGACAACGGCCACGTCTACGACAGCGTGCAGTTCGGCCTGAACGGGACATCGTACTTCGCCCGGTTCTGGGTCAAGTTCTGATCCAGCTGCTGTACGGCAGTACCGCGAAAACCCGCGCCGAAAGGCGCGGGTTTTTTATGGCGCTCATGGCGCCTGTCCCTGGGCGGGTGTTCACCATCCGCGCGGGTACAGTCAAGACGCCCGGCGGCGATCGCCATCGACGTGCAACGCTGACTAGAATCGGGTTTCCGACAACCGCGAGGTGCAGCGTATGAACCGTGTCGATGGAAAGACGTGGCGGGTGATCCGCGTGACTCAGCCTGGCCTGGCACTGTGCCTGGCCGTGGCGGCCTCGCTGGCAGGTGCGGAGCCGGCGCCACCGGAGAAACCCAGGACCATGACCGATGTCCTCGCGGCGTCCAAGCCGTCCGACTGGCGCCCGCTGGATCCTGCGAACACCCTGTACCTGGACATCGCCGCCGGCCGCGTCGTCATCGAGCTGGCGCCCCGCTACGCGCCGCAGCATGTGGCGAACATCAAGGCGCTGGTGGCGGAGAAATACTTCGACGGCATTCCGTTCATCCGTTCGCATGACAACTATGTGGTGCAGTGGGGTGATCCCAACGGCGGTGACAAGGAAAAGGCCAAGCCGATCCGCACGGCCAAGCGGCATCTGCCGGCGGAATTCTCGCGCCCGATCGACAAGGCGCTGCCGTTCACGCCGCTGCCCGACGGCGACGTATATGCGCCGGAAGTCGGCTGGTCCGATACTTTTCCCGTAGCGCGTGATCCCGAGGCCGGGCAAACCTGGCTGGCGCACTGCTATGGCACCATCGGTGCAGGCCGTGACAACGCGCCTGACAGCGGTGGCGGCACCGAGCTGTACGTGACCATCGGCCATGCACCGCGTCACCTGGACCTTAATGTCACCCTCGTGGGACGGGTCGTGCAGGGAATGGAATTGCTGTCCGCGCTGCCGCGTGGCACGGCGGCGCTGGGCTTCTACGACAAGCCCGAGCAGTACGTTCCGATCAAGTCACTGCGGTTGGCAGCGGACGTGCCGGAAGCGGAGCGGACGAAGCTGGAAATCCTGCGCACCGATACCGAGACCTTCACGGCACTGGTGGAGACACGCCGCAACCGTCGTGACGAGTGGTATCTCAAGCCTGCCGGAAAGGTGGAGTTGTGCAACGTCCCGCTGCCGGTACGGGCGATCGGAAAGGCCGCGCAGAAGTAAGGCGCTCTGTACCCCTGGATCGCCCCAAGGGCAATCCGGGGGGCGGGAGGGTAGCAGGGTCGGCTCGCTCAGCCCGCGATGGCGTGTGACTCGCGCGCCGTCGCTGCCTGCACGGCGGTCGAGCGTGACGGCGTTGCATCGCTGCCGAGGAGTCGCCCGAGTTCGACCAGCGGCATCGGCTTTCTTACCCATTCGATGCCCCAGTCTTCCGGCAGCCGGTCACCCTGGCTGCTGGGTGGGGAGGCGCTATGGATCAGGCAGCGTGGTGACGGCCGCGGACCACATTCGTCGCGGATGCGACGGATCAGGTCGATGCCGTTCTCCCGGTCCAGGTGCAGGTCGATCAGCACTGTATCGGGCTGGAAATCGCGCCAGGTGACCAGGGCGTCGTCGATGGTGGCGGCGACGCGGTGATCGATATTGAGCGATTCGAGTTGAGCCGACAGCAGCTCGCGAATAGCGCTGTCGTCGTCCACCAGCAGCACGCGCATGCCGGAGTTCTCCGCAGTCAGGGGGACTTCGGCATTGGCCGGGGCGGCCGTTACCGACAGGGGAATGGCGAACTCAAAACGACTGCCATGGCCGGGCGCCGATTGCACCTGCAGGCGCCCGCCCAGTTTTTCGACCAGCTGGCTGGCAATGGAAAGGCCCAGGCCCGCACCGCGCTGGCCGCGTACCACCGCGCCGCGCTCGAAGGGGCAGAGCAGGCGTTGCAGTTCCGGTTCGGCGATGCCCGGGCCTGTATCGCTGATCGCAAAGCGCGTGCGGCCGTCGACGTCTGGCATCGCTTCGAGCAGCACCTCGCCGCGCTCGGTGAACTTCACGGCGTTGCCCAGGAGATTGGTCAGCACCTGCTGCAGGCGCTCGGCGTCGCCGCTGACCCAGGTCGGCGTGGATGGCGACATGACCATGCGCAGGCCCAGCGGACGCCCGGCGACCTCCGCCTGGAACAGACGGATCACGTTGGCCAGCAGTTGCGGCAGGTCGAACGCGCGGTCGCGCAGTTGTACGCGGCCCAGGGCGAGCTGGGAGTGATCGAGGTAGTCCTCCGCCGTGTGCACCAGGCCTGCCGTCGTGGCGCGGGCGGTCTCGAGCAGACCGCGGGCGCGCGGGTCTGCCGTGCGGTGCAATGCCATGTCGATCAGCCCGCCGATGGCCGCCAGCGGATTGCGGATCTCGTGCGCGGCCATGGCGAGCATCTCGGCACGGCTGCGGTTGGCCTGGGTCAGCGCCGCATTCAGCCGCTTGAGAAGATTCAGACGCAGCACCACCAGCAGCACGCCGAGGAAACCGATGGCTGTGGCGGCCAGCAGAATCAGCGCGTAGTAGCTGGCACGGGATTGCTCATGGGCCGTCTTGGCCTCCGCCGCGGACAACCGCAGCGCTTGCATTTCTGCCTCTTGCTTGAGCTCGAAGATTTCACGCTCGCGCACCTGGCTGCCGTAGTGGGCTTCCAGCTCCAGTGCGGCGCGATCGACTTCCGCGGTGCTCAGGCGGGCGTTGAGCGCGATCAGTTCGCGCAGCGCCGCCAGCGACACGGTGGGCTGGCCGGCGCGTTCGGAGATGCGCGCTTTCGCGTCCAGTAACGAGGCGGTCAATCGGCCGAGTTCGCGCTTGCGGCTTTCGGCCAGGGCCAGTTCCAGCTCGTCGAGGGCTTCGGCGTTGCGGCCCAGAGCTGCGAGCGCCTCGGCCACGTTGTGGCGTGAGGCGATCGTGTGTTGAAGCTTCCCGGCAGCCAGTTCGTGGGCGAGGGCGCGTCGGGAATACTCCAGGGCCAGCTGGGGCTTGCCGCTGGCCAGGTAGAGGGCGCTGAGGTTGTCATCCAGCAACGCGACGCCGCCGGTCGTGCCCAGGGCCACCAGTCGTGCGCGGGCGGACTTGGCCAGCTCGATCGCGCGGGTGATGTCGCCGGTTTTCTGGTACTGCCACTGCAGCAGGTTTTCGGTCCGCGCCAGCTCGTATTCCCGCTTGAGGCCCGGCCAGGCCTGGTAGGCGCGCAGGCAATGGGGTTGCGCCGCATCGGGCCGGCCGGCGGTCAGCAGGGCGTCGCAGACCTCCGTATCGGCCAGCGCGTGCCAGTAGGGATCATCCAGGGCGCGCAGGCGGGCGGCCGATTCATGCGCCAGCTCCAGTCCGCGCT
Source organism: Tahibacter amnicola (assembly GCF_025398735.1). Classification (NCBI taxonomy): domain Bacteria; kingdom Pseudomonadati; phylum Pseudomonadota; class Gammaproteobacteria; order Lysobacterales; family Rhodanobacteraceae; genus Tahibacter; species Tahibacter amnicola. The sequence goes on along the minus strand of NZ_CP104694.1, from coordinate 4,918,203 downwards.
TGACCTGGTCCTTCTCGAGCAGCACCTGGGCGCGGAGCAGTCCGGCCAGGGCACTGGCGCTGGGAAGGGCCGTTTCCCCGGCAAGGGCGTCCAGCGCACCGGCGACGGATTCGACTTCGACCTCGGAAACCTGCGACGCCGCGCGGCTCATGTCGATCAGGATGGACTGCCGCTGCTCCGGCGCCAGATTCGGCTCGGCCAGCTTTTCGCGCCCGCGGATGAGGGCTTCCTGCGGCGCATCGAGCGCCAGCCGCTGGAACTCCGACGGAGCCGGCGCCGAAGCGACGGTCAGCAGGAGTGTCAGGCCGGTGGCGAGTGCGAAGCAGTTCATGCGCGGGTGACGACTAGCCCTGGCTCCAGTGCGGTGGCTGATGCACACGCCGGCCTCTCGGAGCGGCGTATGGTCGAGTACAAAAACGCATTTTGCCCAAGATGCGGCGGAAACTACAAATTCCAGATGCCGGCCGACCGTTCACGCCCGCCGGAACGGCGCTGCGCATCGGATGGATGGCCAGATTGGAGATGCTTGCCTTCATTTCCCCCCTTCCCAGGGCCGTGGTCAGCCCGCGAGCGGGGTGGCCATGTCGTGCTGTCGGATGAAATCACGCACTTCCGGATAGACCACCTGGCGCCACCGGCCGCCGCTGAAAATGCCGTAGTGGCCCGCGCCCTTGACGGTCAGGTGCTGCCTGGATCGGGGTTCGATGCCAGTGCACAGGTCGTGCGCCGCCTCGGTCTGACCCAGGCCGGAGATGTCGTCCAGTTCCCCTTCGATGGTGAACAGCGCGGTCTGGCGGATGTCAGACGGGCGGACGCGCTGTCCGCCGACGTCCCAGAGCCCCCGTGGCAGCAGGTGTTGCTGGAACACGGTATTGATCGTGTCGAGGTAGTACTCCGCGGGCATGTCGAGCACCGCGTTGTATTCGTCGTAGAACTTGCGGTGCGACTCGGCGTCCTCGAGATCGCCCTTGAGCAGATCTTCGTAAAAGTCCCAGTGCGAGCTCAGATGCCGGCCCGGATTCATGGCGATGAATCCCGCGTGTTGCAGGAAGCCAGGATAAACCCGCCGGCCATGTCCCGGGTAGTTCGGCGGCACGTCGTGGATGACGGTCGACTCGAACCAGCCCAGGGGTTTGGTGGTGGCCAGGTCGTTCACCTTGGTGGGGCTGCGGCGGGTATCGATCGGGCCGCCCATCATGGTCATCGAACGAGGGGTGGTCTCGCCCTTGGAGGCCATCAGCGAGATGGCAGCCAGCACCGGCACGGTGGGCTGGCAGACCGAGATCACGTGCAGGTTCTTCGCGCCGATGTGGCGGATGAATTCCTGGATGTAGCCGATGTAGTCGTGCAGGTGGAACGCGCCTTCACTGCGCGGCACCATGCGGGCGTCGATCCAGTCGGTAATGTATACTTTGTGATCCTGCAGCAGTGTGCGCACGGTGTCACGAAGGAGCGTGGCATGGTGGCCGGACAGCGGCGCCACCACCAGCACGACGGGATCATCCTTCAGATCAGCCACGGTGGCCGGATCGTCCGTGAACCGCTTGAAACGGATCAATTTGCAGAAGGGCTTGGCCAGCGCGGTGTATTCAATGATGGGCACTTCATGCCCGTGTGCGTTCACCGTGCGGATGCCGAACTCGGGTTTTTCGTAGTCCTTGCCCAGCCGATAGAACAACTCGTAGCCGGCCGCCACGCGCGGTGCGCCGGGAACATGCGACAGCAATCCGCCCTTGGCACCCCACATCTTCGCGCCGGCTTCGGCGAAATAGACCAGGGGGCTCAGCAGGGAGCGTTGGAACTCGTGCAAGTGGTACAGCATGGCGACACGACCAGGGGAGAAGTCAACAGGGAATTGTAGCCGCGTTTCTGGCAAGCAAGGCCCGTGCCGTGGTGGAGCGCATGGTGCAGTACTTCCAAGATCTACTGAGGCAACCGTTTCAAGGGTAGCCCAAGCGCGCGCGGCCGTCGTGACACAGGTCGGTTTTCCGACGTCGCCTGGTCGTCACGCTGTTGCCGTTTCGCGCGCCAGTCCGCGCAGGACGTTGGCGATGACCGCGTCCACCGCGGCTGCCGAGAGCGGTGCATGCCCCATCAGCAGACGGAAGAATACCGGGCCGTACAGGAGGTCCAGGGCGATGTCGGCGTCAAGGTCTGCGCGCAGTTCGCCAGCCTCAACCGCGCTGGCGAGCAGGGCGCGGCCTTCCTCCCGACGCGCCATCACGAAGTGATTGCGGAAGGCTTTGGCCAGCTCGGTGGCGCTGTCCGCGGCGGCGATGAGGCTCGCCGCATTGCGGCCGGACGGGGTGGCGAAGGCGGCCGCGACATCGCGCAAATGCTGGTGCAGCGCCGCCACGGGCGAGAGTGCCGGGGTGTCGGCACTGTCCGTGGGGACTTCGCTCATCAGGGCCGCCATGGCGACGGCGTGCCGGTCCGGCCACCAGCGGTACACCGTCGGCTTGCCGACGCCGGCCCGGGCTGCGACGGCTTCCATGGTCACCGCCCCTGGACCGCCGGCAGCCATCAGGTCGCGCGCGGCCGCAAGGATGGCCTGGCGCGCTTCCAGGTTACGCGGACGGCCCCGGGATCGTCGCGCCGGTTCCGGGGATTGTTCGGGCTTGACGGGGTCTGGCATTTTGGTAACGATACGTAACGTAATTATCTTCCCCTAGTCTAACGGAGGCGCAACATGGGTACCACGGCACCGGGTTATCACACGCTCACTCCCTATCTCATCGTTCGTGACGCAGCGGCCGCTATCGACTTCTACACCCGCGCCTTTGGCGCGCGCGAACTGTTCCGGCTGGCTGACCCGGCGAGCAAGGTCGGCCATGCGGAGCTGGCCATCGGCGATTCGCGTTTCATGCTGGCCGACGAATTCCCGGATTTCGGTGCACTGGGTCCCGGCTCGATCGGCGGCACGCCCGTGTGCCTGCACCTGTATGTGGCGGATGTGGACACCTTCTTCGCCGGCGCGGTGGCCTCCGGTGCGACGGAACTGCGTCCGGTGCAGGACCAGTTCTACGGCGACCGTGTCGGCATGCTCGTCGACCCGTACGGTCACAAGTGGTCGATCGCTACGCAGAAGGAAGTCGTGACGCCGGAAGAGATGCAACGCCGCTGGTCCGCCACCGCGGCCTGAACGTCTTTCGCGCACGCCTGCACGGTGCAGGCGTGATGCGGTTGGCGGAAGGCAAGAAATATCCTCGTGGCGTGACAGGGTATGCCGCTGCACGCCGTCCTCGGCTCCAGGAATTGTCCTCCTGGAGCCTCTGAAATGCCTGGATATCGCTGTCATACCCTGCTTGGCGCAACGTTGCTCGCTGCCCCGTTCCTGAGCGCGAGCGCCGCCGTGTTCACCGTCGGCAACGACGGAAGCTGCACCCATGATTCCATCCAGGCGGCGATCAATGCCGCCGCGGCCAACGGTCCGGGTGTCGACGACATTCGCATTTTGGCCGGCGTGCGCGAGGCCCAGGCCCTGCGCATTGCCGATCAGTCCGTGCAGATTTCCGGCGGCTGGCCCAGCTGCACGGCCAGCGCGCCGGCCGGTGTGACCGAGTTGCACGGCGGCCAGGGCTCGGTCGTGCAGGTCCGTGGTGCCGGTGGGGGGGACGTACACACCGTGCATCTTTCGCGTTTGCGCCTGACCCAGGGTAACGGCGGCGATGATGGCCGTGGTGGTGGCCTGGATGCGGAAGGCGCGCTGCGCGTGGTGCTGGCGGATGTGGAGATCGACCACAACGAGGCCTTCCAGGGCGGTGGTGGCGCCTTCATCGGCGGGCCGTCGTCGGGTTTCGGCGGCATCCTGGAACTGCACCGCGGTGTGGTGATTCATCACAACCGCGCCACCCAGGGTGCGGGTGCCCGGGGCGGCGGTATCCAGGTCGAACGCGCCTCGTTGCGGGTCCGTGCCGATGCGGTGGAAATTCGCGACAACGACGCGGTGTTCGGCGGCGGTATCCACGTGCAGCAGGGGCAGGTGAGCATCGGCAACTCGGGCGAACCGGAAGTGACACAGAATGCGACGGGCCTGCGGATCAGCGGCAATCATGCCCACATCGGCGGTGGCGTCTACGTTTTTGGCAGTGGCGCCCTGTTTGATGCCTATGAACTGCGGCTGGAAAACAATCGCGCCGACCAGTACGGCGGTGGCCTGTATGCCTCGGGCGGCGCGCAGATCCAGATCCAGCGCGATTATCCGAACGCGAACGCGGTGCAGTGCAGCGGTCCGGACTGCTCGCGTATCGCGGGCAACCAGGCGGGTGATGGCTGTCCTGGAACGCGAGGTCATGGCGGCGGTGTGTACCTGGACAACGCGCGCGCCTACATCTCGCAGACGGAATTCCGTGACAACTGTGCCTACGGCTCGCCGGCGCTGAACACCTGGGGCCCGTTCCTGCGTGTCAACAGCGTCCTGTTCGCGCGCAATCGCCTGACCGCCCGCGGTTTCGACCAGACCGGTGCCCAGACCGTGTCGATTTCCAGTCGCAACGGCGATCCCGCGCGGGATATTGAAATGAACTTTGCGACGTTTGCAGACAATGTCTTTGTTGGGGAGGGCGGCGCGACGACGCCGGCGACGTCCCTGTACGCGGCTTCCCCGGGTGACCGTTTCGTCATGCGCGCCAGCGCGTTCAAGGATCCGGTGCCATGGACGGTGACGTCGGCGGGCGCCTGCAATCGCTCCGGGCTGACGGGCGCGGAGTTCGTTGCTGGTGGAATCGGCAACTACCGCCCCGAGGCGGGCAGCCCACTGGTTGATGCCTGTTCGTCCACTGATGTGCCGGTCAACAGCCGTGACCCGGAATTGCGCGCGCGCTGCCTCGACAACCCGGTCCCAGACCGCGGCGGCACCTGTGATATCGGTGCCTACGAACGCGAAGCGGGAACACCGACGGATCGCTTGTTCGCCAACGGGTTTGAGTCGTGAAATCGTAGACCCAGCCAAAGGCGCGGGACACCGGGCGGGTGTCCCGCGCCGGCTCAATGATTCCAGACAGGCAGCGCCTGGGATGGCGCCGTGCGGCGCGCCTCGGCCAACTGTGCAGAATGCGCTGCGCACTGCTGGAATATCTGCACGGCGATACGCCGGGCTTGCTGGCGGATCTCGGGAATCGCAGTGGATTCCCAGTCGCGGCCCCGGCACAGCGCGCCGAGCGTCCAGACGGCTTCCTCGCGGTTCACGCGTCCGCTCGCGTCGGTCAACAGGCCCAGTCCGAGCGGGCAGGCGGCACCGATGCCTTGGTCAATCAGTGACCGCACCAGTCCGTGCTGCGTATTGCGCACATCCATCTCCAGGCCGGTCGCCTGCAGCACCAGATCGAAGGGCTCAACGTGCGGCGTGGCGTGGTCGGGACCCTTCGTCCAGGCGAGGATCGGTCGGTTGCCGCGGCCCACGTGAAACGCCGTGATCCTGCCTGCGCGCGTCTGCACGCGGCGATCAGCCTGCAGTTCGACGATGCGCCGGCCCACCTGTGGCGGCATGCGGTGGCGGCCCAGCTCCCAGATGCCGCGCAGATGGCGCACGAAGCGCGCTTGATCGGCGGGCGACAACGACCGCCATAGCGACGCCGATACATGGCGGAGGCTGTCAATCACCGTGCGCCAGTCATCAGATTCGTCACATTGACGACGCACCAGCTCCGTCCAGCGGCGCAGGTTCGGGCGCTCGCGCAGGTCGTCGATCAGCTGCTCGATATCCTCGGCGGGCAGCTGCGCTTCCAGTGTGTGTGCGGCGGGCAGACGTCCGCGTCGCGAGAACAGGGTGACCCGGGTCTGCGGCCAGCGCTCGGTGACGCTGAGCGTGAGGTCAATGGCCGAGAGCCCGGAACCGATGACCAGCACTTTGCGAAGTTTTTCAAAAGGCAGCGTATTGCCGGAAAGCCATTGCCACGGATCGAGCACATAGCGGCCGGCGTCGATCAGCTCCTGCCGGGCTTGGGGCAGGGCGCGCGGCGGCAAGGCACCCACGGCGACGACCACGATATCTGCCTGTGACGGTGAACCGGCAGCGTCAGTCAGCGCGTACCCGCCATCCGGGTGTCGGGCAATGCGATCGATCTCGGTGCGCAGGCGCGAAACGCGGATGCCGCGGAACGCCGCGCCCTCGAGCGCACGCGAGACGCGCGCCTCGAGATAGTCGCCGTAGAGGCGGCGTGGCAGGAAGTCGCCGGCGCGCGCGTCCGGCAGGTGCTGGCGGGCAAATTCGAGGAATTCGGTCGGTTCGGCCGAATGCAGGCCCATCGCCGTGGCGCGCACGTTGAGCAGGTGCTCATCCACCGGCGTGCCATAGGCGACACCGCGACTGCCGCCGCGGAAACCCGAATACCAGTGCACCTCGGCCGGCGTTCCGACGCCGTGCTCCAGGAGTTCTGTGATGACGAAGGCGGCAGCTGCACCGCCGCCGACAATGGCGACCTTCATGCCCATGCGTGTGTTCCTTTCAGTGCCAGGTAGAGGCTCCTGTCCGCAGCGCTGCTCCGGACGGGGCGTACCAGACCATTTCCCGGGTTAAGACGGCGATAAAAATGACCGATCACTGAACTAACGTGGCATGAGATGCGGTTGTGTCCTTATACCGTTGCACCGCGTGCACAGTGTCGCCAATGCGGCTGATCTCTCGCCCCGGCGCGGGCAAAACGCGCACCGAGCGCGCGCCGTCGCACCCGGATCCGGCCGCCGATATCGGGAATTTGCGCAGCGGCGTCCAGGCGCGCAGCGCTGTCAAAGTGCGCCTTCGCGCGCGTTAATCGCTCCGCCGGTGGGGTCGCGAAGGTGCGACTGCGACCGCCGGCGACGCACCGCGGCGCGTCGCCGGCAACTACCGCCTTTTGGCAGTGGGGCGGGTAGACCGGAAGGCCGGGTGGTGCTCCTGCGGGAGGACGATCCGGCCTTCAGAACATCAGAGTGCCTTTACTAAAGTGCGGATGGATCACAGCGCCGATTGCGCCGGGTAGATCAGCCGTTCAATGGCCAGCGGCAGGTAGCGGCGCGCGAACACCGGGTGCAGGCGACGCAGCAGGTCGGTGACCCGGCGTGCATCGTCGTCGGTCGGTGTGTGGATGAAAACAAAGGCGCCGCCGCGCTTGGCCAACTTCATGTCGTCGTCGATATAGCCGGCTTCCGTGCCAACGGCGCGTGCCAGCTGGGCCTTGAGCCGATCGAGAAAGCCTGCATCGTCCTGCGTCTCCAGCTGGTTCACTACGAAACTGCCGGATGCGGCGCGGACTTCGTCGGGCGCAAACCCGTTTTCGATCAACACCCGCTCGGCTTCCTCGGCGTGTTCGAGGTTGTCAAAGCCCGCGACGATGTAGTTGCGCGGATAGAACAAGCCGAACGAGGAATCGTGTTCCTTGAAGAACTCCCAACGATGTTTCATGACGGTCACCTCCGAATGGCGACGGCCGATGGCCGTCTGGATGTCGTCGAGGCCAGTGCCGTGCGAGTGTGCGCGCATCGCGGTCTCGAAGAGGATTCATGTCGTTGTCGGCGTCGTCACCTCGCCAGGAAAGCCGCACGCTTCGAAAGACGGCCCGCGACGCGGGCGCAGCACGTGGCGGTTGCCGGCGGGCGGCTTGCTGGAAACGCCGGCGGCCGCATGTCTTCGTGCTAGTGCCTTTATACGCTTCCTGGCGTGGTTCACAACCACCGGCGTTTACTGCAACTGGGGCTGCTCGTCGCGGAATCTGGCGAACTCGTCATTGGAGAGCTTGCCGTCCGAGTTCTTGTCCAGTTGGGCAAAGCGCTGGTGCAGTTCGTGGTTCTGCGGCAGTTCCGTCTTGTCGACGTAGCCATCCTGGTTGCGGTCCAGTTGCGCGAACGTCGCGAGCGTATCGGCGCCTGTCGGCGGGTCCAGCGGCGGCACCGTCGGTAAGGCGGTTGCGATCACCGGCAGGCACACGATCAACCCTGCCGTGATTCGAAGTGTTCGCAGGCTCATGGCATCCTCCACCGTCGTGGTAGCACATCCACCACGACGCAGAAGCCATGCCAGCGTGATCCAGGCCACGTCGCGCGGCGCGCGAGGTGGCCCATGGCAGCAAGATTCATTGCATCACGCGGAAAAACGGCGCCGGTTGGTGCCGGCGCCGCGATGGCACGGTGCACGGCGTGCCCCTATGGCCGTGCTGATCGCACGACCTCGCCGTGTCAGCGTCGTTTCGGTGGTGCCTTGCCGCGTTCGCCGCGCGCGAAGCCCTTGTTGCCGGGGCGCTGGTCGGTCGGCCGGTCGCTGCGCGGTTTGCGCGGGAAGCGATCCCGCGCTTCGGGCTCTTCCGATGCACGTGTAATGCGCAGTTGCTGACCGGAGACCCAGACTTTCTTCAGATGCTTGAAGACATCGCCGGGCATGCCCTCGGGGAGGTCGACGAAACTGTGGTCGTCGCGGATGTCGATGCGACCGATATGCGCGCTGTCCAGGCCCGCCTCGTTGGCAATGGCTCCGACGATGTTGGCCGGTTTCACGCCGTGGGCGTGGCCGACCTCGATGCGGAATGTCTCCTTGCCTTCTTCCGAACCGCGCGGACGTTCGGCTCGGCTGCGCTCGCGCGGCGGTCGCTCCGCCGAGGGGCGTTCGCGCGGCGCGTCGACGTGATCACGCGTGGCCGCCGGCGTGGTTTCCAGGCGCTCGATCGTGTGCGGGGCGGGACGCTCGGCAGGCTCCGGTCGCGGTGCAGCGGCCGGAGCGGTGTTGAAGTGCGCGGGGCGCGGCGAACTGGCGTTGGATTCATCCCGCCGCGGTCGTTCCGGACGCCCCTCGCGCGGGCTGCGCGAATCGCGACTGCCACGGGCGTCGCGTTCCTGCCATTCGCCCTTCGTCTCGCGCCGGGCTGCCCACTTTTCCTGTTCGCTGCGTTGCGGCTTGCGGTCCGGGTCCAGCAGCAGCGGCGTTTCGCCCTGGACGATACGCGCCAGCGCCGCCGCGATCTCGTTCGCGGGCACGTTGTGCTCGCGCTCGTAGCTGTCGACCAGTTGCCGGTAGAGGTCGAGCGATTCGTCGGTCAGTGCATCGGTGATGCGCTGCTTGAAGCGCACGATGCGCTGGTCGTTCACTGCCTCGACCGTCGGCAGCACCATCGATTCGATCGGTTGGCGCGTGGCCCGCTCGATCGCCCTCAGCATGCCGCGCTCGCGCGGAGTGACGAAGAGAATCGCTTCGCCGCTGCGGCCGGCACGACCGGTGCGGCCGATGCGGTGCACGTAGGCTTCGGTGTCGTAGGGAATGTCGTAGTTCAGCACATGGCTGATGCGTTCGACGTCCAGGCCGCGCGCGGCGACGTCGGTGGCCACGAGGATGTCGAGCTGCCCATCCTTGAGCCGCTGGATCGTGCGCTCGCGCTGCTGCTGCGGGATATCGCCGTTGATGGCGGCGGCGGAAAGGCCGCGCGCGGCGAGTTTTTCGGCGAGCTCTTCGGTGGCCTGCTTGGTGCGCGCGAAGATAATCATCGCGTCGAAGGTCTCGGCCTCCAGGATGCGGGTGAGCGCATCGAGCTTGTGCAGTCCGCTCACGGCCCAGTAGCGCTGGCGGATGTTGGCCGCGGTCTGGGTCTTGCTCTTGATGGTGATCTCGACCGGGTCCTTCAGGTGCGTCTGCGCGATGCGACGGATCGGCGCCGGCATCGTGGCTGAGAACAGGGCAATCTGGCGGGTCGGCGGCGTCTTTTCGAGCACGGCCTCGACATCGTCGACGAACCCCATGCGCAGCATTTCGTCGGCTTCATCCAGGACCAGGCAGTCCAGCGCGGAAAGGTCGAGGGTGCCGCGGTTCATGTGGTCGATCACGCGGCCGGGGGTTCCCACCACGACATGCACGCCCCGGCGCAGTGCGCTCAGCTGCGGGCCATAGCCCTGGCCGCCGTAGATGGGAAGAATCTGGAACTGCGGCAGGTGAGCCGCATAGCGCTGGAACGCCTCGGCGACCTGGATGGCCAGCTCGCGAGTGGGGGTCAGAACCAGGGCCTGGGGGGTACGGCGGGCCGGATCAATGCGGGCCAGCACGGGCAGGGCGAAGGCGGCGGTCTTGCCGGTGCCGGTCTGGGCCTGGCCGAGCACGTCGCGGCCCTCCAGCAGGGGCGGAATGGTTGCGGCCTGGATGGGGGAGGGCGACTCATAGCCCACGTCATCAAGGGCGCGCAGGACCGTTTCGGGCAGGGCAAGGTCGCGGAAGGTCTGCGGAGCCGGCGTCGGGCTTTCGTTATCGTTCGTCATGGGCGGGCTCGTTGCTTGGTGGCCTATTGTCGCCGATGACGCGTCCGAATGCTTGGCGGGCCGCCGGGCGGGCCGGGCCGGGGGGCACCGCCGGCCGGGTGTGGTAGCAATAAATATATTCGTGCAAAAAATCCGTTGCGCTATAGTCGGCGGCCAGCTCGCCTGCGCCATGTCGGCGCCGGAGCCTTCATTCGCGGGGAAGCCCATGAAAGCGCTGTTTACGACGGATAGCACGGATGTCGTCGGCCAGATCGGCATGACGATGGCATCGATCGCCTATGCGCCCAACGAGTCGATGATCGCCAGCCTCCTGGCTGACAAGACCCTGGCGACCCAGGGGCGCTGGTCACTGGCCTGGTACGGCGTGGACGCGGGCAACCAGGTCTACGTGGCGCAGGACAGCGTCACCGGCCAGTACGCCATTGCGATCCGCGGCTCGGTGACCAATCCGCGCACCAAGGCCTTCTGGATCGACTGGTTCCGTCAGGATCTGTCCGTCTTCCGGCATGTGCCCTGGCCCTACGGCGGTGCGCCCGAGGGCGCCAAGGTGTCGCGCGGGTCCCTGCATGGCCTGGGCAGCCTGCTCTCGCTCAAGGACGCCAACGGCCTGGACCTGCCCGGATTCTTCCGCGCCAACGCGGACCGGCCGTTCCTCACCGCCGTCGTCGGGCACAGTCTCGGCGGTGCGCTCGCGACCATGCTGGCCGCCTATCTGCACCAGGAGTTCTCGCCGGGCCAGAACGTGCTCGATTTCTGGCCCGTGACCTTCGCCGGCCCCACGGCGGGCAATGCGGAATTCGCCCGCTGGCTCGAAACCCAGTTCGCAATGGGCAACAGCCGCTACTTCAACAGCAACGACATCGTGCCGCACGCCTGGCAGGACCTCACCTGGATCCGCCAGTCTTTCCCCGGCGGTCCGTCCTTTCCGTGGGAGCTGGTCCCCCTGCTCGACGGGATCGAGGAAGTGCTCAAGCTCGAGCGCGCTGACTACACGCAACCGGGGCCCGGCACGGCGTTGCTCAACCCCATCGAGCTGGGTGTGAGCTGGTACAGCGAAGCCGGCACGCAGCACGCCGGCACGACCTACCTGAGCCTTCTGGGCGCACCGCCGGTCAATAACGGCAGCAACTAGCCGTCGAACAGGCAGGCGCCTGGCGAGCGGCGTCTGGCCCGGCCAGACGCCGTCCGATCACGGCGAAGCGGCCTTCTTCGTCTCGGCCGGGCGCAGAGCCTCAGCCAGTTCGGCCTTGGCGGCATCGAAGTCCTCGCGGAACCCGGCGTCGCGCCGCAGCTCTGCGGCGATCAAGGTGCCTGCGATGGCTCCCGCGCTCACGTCGCTGGGATAGTGCACGCCGTTGACGATACGACCCCAGGCGTATTCATCGCCGCGGGAGAAGATCGCCGCGCGTTTTTCGGGGATCAGGTCCGCCAGCACGATCGCGTACATCCGCGCGATGGTGCCGTGACCACTGGGGTAGGTCGCTCCCTCGGGCCGGCTCGTCGGCTGGACCTGCGTGGAAGCGAGGAAAGGGCGCGGCCGTGCCCAGTGGTCCTTGGCTGGCGTCACGACCGCACTTACCGAGTTGGCGAGGCGTTCGAACAGGCGTGCCGTCCTGGGCAGCCGATCGGCCGTGAAGCCCTCGCCGATCACGTTGGCAAAACGGAAGATTGATACCTCGGCATCGGCCTTGGCCTGGGCCGCCAACGCCTCCGTGCGTCGTTCCTGCTCCGCCAGCACGGCGGCCAGGTCGTCCTTGCCGGCCTGGGATTCGACGGTGGGTGGCGGGGCGAGGAGGGTGGTCAGGTCCAGCCGACCCTTGAGGTCATAGGGCGGTTCGGCGGCCTGCACCGAGGCGACGAACGCGAACAGCATCAACCAGGCGAGTGCGGCGAAACGGGACAGCGGCATGGGCAGCCTTCGCAAACGGAAAACACGGATGTTCGCCGTGCTCGTCGCGTCAGGCAAGAGCCGCCACCAAGGGCGAATGGGCAGCACCGGCAGGGCCACGTACACTCGGCTACTTGTGCCCGGACCTGGCTGCCCGCGTGATCCTGTCGTCCCATCAAGCCCGCCTGCTCCACCTTTCCGCCCAGGGACTGCTCACGACGCCGCGCGGCCGCGTTACCCGTGGCCGGCTGGTCGAGGCGATCGCGCGCATGCAGCTGCTGCAGATCGATACCATCCATGTCGTCAACCGCAGTCCGTACCTGGTGCTGTTCTCGCGGCTCGGTGCCTATCCGCCCGGATGGCTCGACGACGCACTGGCGGCGGGCGAGATCTTTGAGACATGGGCGCACGAGGCCTGCTTCGCGGCGATGGCGGACTACCCGTTGCACCGCGACTTCCGCCCGGCGCGCGCCCATCACTGGGCCAACCGCATCGCCGAGCGCGTGCGCGCCTCGCACCGGCAGGAAACCGACGCGCTGCTGGCGCGGATCGCCGAAAAGGGCGCGGTCAAGACCGCCGAGTTCGAGCGCCAGGAAGGCAAGGGCGGTGGATGGTGGGGATGGAAGGCCGAGAAACGCTGGCTGGAAACGCTCTTCGCGCTCGGCGAACTGATGATCACCCGGCGCGACAACTTCCATCGCGTCTACGACATCAGTGCGCGGGTGCTGCAGAAAGCAAAGCAACCCGTCGACGGATCACCGCAGGATCCCGCTGTTATCAAGCGGGTGTGGATTGCCCGCAGCATCCAGGCACTGGGCGTGGCACCCGCGCGCTGGATCGCCGACTACTTCCGCCTTGGCCGCCAGATCACGGACGCTGAACTGGCGCCGCTGCTCGAATCCGGAGACATCTTTCCGGTGCAGGTGGAGGGCTGGAAGAAGCCTGGCTTTGTGCATGCCAGTCACCGCGAAACGGCGGAGCGTGCCGCCGAGGGCCGGCTCCGCGCGACACATACCTGCCTGCTGTCGCCGTTCGATCCGGTCGTGTGGGATCGCGACCGCGCGTCCGAATGGTTCGGGTTTGACTACCGCATCGAGTGCTACACACCGGAAGCGAAACGACGCTACGGCTACTTCGTGCTGCCGATCCTGCACCGGGGACGCCTGGTCGGCCGCCTCGATGCGAAGGCGCATCGGCGCGAGGGCGTGTTCGAAGTGAAGGCCCTGTTCCTGGAAGAAGGGGTTGAGCCGACCGATGCACTGGCGCAAGCCCTCGCGCCAGCCATCGATGCCTGCGCGCGCTGGCACCAGTCGCCGCGAGTACGCATCGAACGGACTGATCCACGCGCATTCGCGGCGCCTCTGAAACGGGCGCTTGCCGCCTTGGCTTCGGTTTGACGCGTCGTTCAGAACATCGCGCATTCTCCGCAAAAGTCAGAACAGATCGAACCGAAGCCCTTCACGTTCGTTGTCCCAGATGGTGTTCACCACCCACCAGCGAAAGCCGTCATGGAACAGCTGGATCGAATTCGCGCCGCGCTTGAGCACGATGCGTGAATCGGGCGACGGTCGCGCTTCGTAGCGGCTCCACACGTGCGCCACCTGCCCGAAGCGCTCGATCCGTTGGGCGATCTCCATTTCGTAGAAGTCGTTCGTCGCGAAGAATGGCGTGACGTTGGCGATGTAGTCCTCGGTACCGAACACCTGCGGTTCGATGCGCCCGTCGCCGTGCACCACGGTGCGCAGGCTGCGCGCCTCGGGGCGGTGGAAGAAGCGGAAGCGGTCCCAGTCGCGCGGCGCGCCGGCCGGCCCTGAAATGCAGGTGTAGATGGCGGGCACGAGTGTTTCGATCTGCTGTGCCTGTTGTTCCCATTCCTTTTGTGACATGCCTGTGTCCATGACCAAAACAGCCTGGAGCATTCACCCGATGTGCGGGACCGTTCCAGTGCGGGAAGTTGGGGACGCATCCGCGCAAAGCGCTGCTATCCTCGCAGCGGCTCCGGCAATGGGTGCCGGCAAGGGAGGCGGGGATGGCAACGATCCGTTCGGCGGCGCTCGTCGCGCTGATGCTGGTCACCGGCGTTGCGCACGCCGCGGAGGAAGGCAAGCTCGCGAAGACGCGGTTTGCAGGTACCTTGAGCGTCGGCGACCGCGAAGCCGGCGCCGTGCAGTTCGAACTGGCCTGCCACTCGGCCAAGGATGGGGCATTGAGCCTGAGTCTCATTATTCCCGCGCCGGACGCGATCACCGATTTTCCACTTCCGGAATTCGAAGGGCCCGAGGGTATCGGTGAAACGCGCGATAGCGCGCACTGGCGTGTCGACACACGCAAGGATGGCGCCACCCTCACCAGCAGCATTGGCGGCTGGTATGGCGTGGACGGCGACGGTTTCGTGCTGTCGCTGTCGGCGCCCAATCGCAAGGCGGCACCGCTCAGGGCGTTCGTGCAGGCGCTGGTCGCCGATGGCGCCAAGCGGCTGCACCTGCGCATCGATCCGCCCAAGGCCGGTGCCGCGCTGCAGGCCCAGGCCATGCTCGATGGCCAATCCAGCACCCTGCGCCAGACGGTCGAGCCGTGCGTGGCAGGTGGAAAGCGGTAAGGTGTTTCAGTCAACCGCTGGCGCCGCGACCCGGGTGTACTGCCATACCTCCTCGCGTGGCTTGCCTTTGATCATGCCCTCGATGCGCGCCGTCACATGCGTGGCATCAACGCGCCGGTAGATGATCCGTTGCGGAAAGTCGTGTGCCGGGTTTTCGAAGGTGTACTGGTCCGCGTCAGCGGATTTGAGCGGGAAGTCCGTCGGGCTGCCGCCGCCTGGTTGGGCGCTGTACACCAGTACCGCATCGCGCCGGTGGATGCGGATGAATTCGAAGAAGGGCTTGCCGTCCCCGGAACTGCGCGACATGCCGGTCATGAGGCCATCCGCTGGTGCCAGCCAGACTTCATCGGTGGTCCGCTTTCCGTCGATGGTCCGCCAATGGCCGGCGAGCCAGGCCGGGAAGTCGGCGGCGAATGCAGAGAGCGGAAGCAGCAGGCAGATCGGGAAAAAACGACGGTAATGGCGCATGCATGACCTCGCGGAAGTGTGTCAGCGGCTGCGGCCCGCAGAGGCGATGCGGCTGCCCCCCGGTGCCTGTTTTGACCTTGGCGTCGCTAGCGCGTAGCCTCGCGCGCCGGGGAATTCTATGCGCATTACCTTCGAACTCGAACCTGACGATATCGCCCGATTCCGCGCGGCGCTCGCGCGCGCCGAACGCCTGGCGGATTGCATGAGCGAATGCGACGTGCTGGACGCCGCCAAATCGGCGCTCAACGCCCTGCCGATCGGCGGCGCGCCGGGCTATGTGCAGCGCCGGCTGGTGGCCGTGCAGCACATGATCCTCATGCTCGAGGACGACCAATGGGGCCTGCCGCAGCCGGAGCGGACCGAGGTGGTGCGTACGCTGATCTATTTCGCCGATCCGGATGACCTGATTCCCGATGACATCGCGGTGATTGGTCTTTTGGACGACGCCATCATGCTCGAGCTGCTGCTGCGGCGCCTGCGTCACGTTCTCGACGCCTATGTCGATTTCTGCACGTTCCGGCGTTCGCAGGCTATTCCGGTCGCCGACGACCGTTGCGCCCGGGGAGCCGCGTTGGCGCGCAAGCGCGATGCGCTGCGCGAACGGATGCGGCGGCGAATGGCGCGCGGCCAATCGACTATCCCGCAACGCCCCTCGCCATGAACCCCTATGTTCTCGCCACCGCCCGCGTCGATGACGCGGCGCCGCTTTCCGATCTGATGCGGGCCACCTTCCTGGCGGCCTATTCCACCTGCAGCACGCCGGTAAATGTCGCCGCACATGTGGACCGGCTGTACAGGCCCGACGCGCAGGCGCGGGAACTGGCCTCGCCGGACTGGCACACCGTGCTGGCGATGTCCGGTACGGAACCTGCGGGTTTTGCACAATTGAATTTTGTCGAAAAGCCGCCCGTTGCCCTGGCGCCATGCGCCCAGCTGGCCCGGTTCTACCTGTTGCCGGCGCACCAGGGGAAGGGTTTGGCCCCGCTTCTGATGGAAGCGCTGCGGCACGTCGCGCGGGACCGCGGCTTCGACGCGTTGTGGTTGACCGTCTGGAAGCAGTCGCCGCGGGCGATCCGCTTCTACGAATCGCAGGGGTTCGTCCGTGTGGGCGAATGCGAATTTCGGATCGGCGACGACCCGCAGGCGGACTGGGTCATGCGTGCGCTGATCTAGTGGTCCGTAACACTTGATTCGGAAGTGACTGACTCGTTCTGGCCGCGCTGGAATTGCTCTTCATTCGGGCTGTAGCGCTGCTACAGCCGTCACTCCGAAGCGGCGCCCGGCACGACCAGCCCTTCGCCAGTCACTCCCGATTCCTCGGTTACAGGCCACTCGCAACCGGCCCGGGAACGGGGTGGCGCTGGCGCCGGCGCCCCGCCTGGCGGGACCCGCCCCGGTTCCCTGATGACGCCACCGCCGCCGGCCGGTACCATGCGCGGCCTCGAAACCACCGTGCGTGCCATGAACGCTGAAAAAGACAAAGTCGTCACGTTCCACTACACCCTGACCGATGCCGAGGGTGAGGTCCTGGACAATTCCCACGACCGCAAGACCCCGCTCTCCGTCCTGCTGGGGCACGGCAACATCATTCCGGGGCTGGAAAAGGCGCTGGAAGGCCGCGCGGCAGGCGACACCTTCAAGGTGACGGTCGAGCCGGACGAAGCCTATGGCTCGCGCAATGAAGACGCCACGCAGCGCGTGCCGAAGAAGTACTTCCAGAATGCCGCCAAGCTCAAGGCCGGCGACACGACGGTGCTGTCGCTCAAGAGCGGCGGCCACCAGATCGTGACCATCGTCAAGGTAGGCATGACGGCAGTCGATGTCGACCTGAACCACCCCCTGGCCGGGGAGACCCTGACCTTCGCCGTCGAGGTCACTGACGTGCGCGATGCCTCGGCCGAGGAACTGGAACACCGCCACGCCCACGGCGCCGGCGGACACCAGCACTGATCGCCTCGCCCCGGGTGCCCGGCTCCGGGCGCCCGCAGCGAGCGGGGCCGGTTGCCCTGCGGCTATGCTAGGCCTTCCGAGGACGGGAGGTGTGGCATGAGCCAGATTCGAGTAGTCGGTATCTGCGGCAGCCTGCGCAAGGGCTCGTACAACCGGGCGCTGCTGGAGGTGGCGCGTCAGGTCGTGCCGGAGGGAATGACCCTGGAGGTCGTCCCGATCGACGACCTGCCCCTGTACAACGGGGACGTCGAAGCCGCCGGGTTGCCCGAAGCGGTGCAGCGATTCAAGCAGCAGGTCCAGGCGGCCGACGCCGTACTGTTCGCGACGCCCGAGTACAACTATTCGATCCCCGGTGTGCTCAAGAACGCGATCGACTGGGGTTCCCGCCCCACGAGCGATAATTCGTTCCGCGACAAACCCATGGCCCTGATGGGGGCCAGCATGGGTCTGCTCGGCACGGCACGTTCCCAGTACCACCTGCGCCAGGTGGCCGTGTTCCTGGACATGCATGTGCTCAACAAACCGGAAGTCTTCGTCGGACAGGCGCAAAACAAGTTTGATGCCGAAGGCAACCTGACTGATACCGCCACGCGCGAGCATGTGCAGAAGCAGCTCGTGGCCCTGGCTGCGTGGACGCGACGTCTGCGCGGCGGCTGACGCGGATCGGAGCGGCTTGCTGACTGGCCGCCCGACCCCCTGAGATCCAAGGAACCTGCAGCAGATGCCGTTGTTACATTTGAGAAACGTGGATTTCAGCGTGGGCGGCCCGTTGCTGCTGGACCAGGTGGAGTTCGCCCTGGACGACAACGAGCGTGTCTGTATCGTCGGGCGAAATGGCGCCGGCAAGTCGACCTTGCTCAAGCTCATTGCCGGAGAGATCCGGCCCGATGACGGCGTCGTGCAGCTGAGCGGCGGCGTGCGCGTTGCGCGGTTGGCCCAGGAGGTGCCACAGGCCACGTCCGGGTCGGTGTTTGACGTCGTGGCAGCCGGTCTTGGGGAACTGGGGCAGTGGCTGGCCGAATACCACCACCTGAGCCACTCGCTCGAAGCCGGCGGCGATACGCGTGCCCTGGCCGACGTGCAGAGCCGGATCGAAAACGCCCACGGCTGGGACCTGGACCGCAAGGTCAGCGACGTGCTTGAACGCCTGGAATTGCCGGAAGAGGCCGAGTTCTCCGCACTCTCCGGTGGCATGAAACGCCGTGTGCTGCTCGCCCAGGCACTGGTGCAGAATCCGGACATCCTGCTGCTGGACGAGCCCACCAACCACCTGGATATCGAAGCCATCGCGTGGATGGAAGATTTCCTGCGGCAGTTTCGCGGCAGCATCGTTTTCGTCACCCACGACCGCAGCTTCCTGCGCGCACTGGCGACCCGCATCGTGGAGATCGACCGCGGCAAGCTGACCAGCTGGCCGGGTGACTACGACAACTATCTGCGTCGCCGCGAAGAGCGCCTGCACGCCGAAGCGCAGGAAAATGCGCGCTTCGACAAACTGCTCGCCCAGGAAGAGGTGTGGATCCGGCAGGGCATCAAGGCGCGGCGTACGCGCGATGAAGGCCGGGTGCGGCGTCTGAAGCAGATGCGCGTGGAAC
The DNA here is from genome assembly GCF_025398735.1 of Tahibacter amnicola. Taxonomy (NCBI): domain Bacteria; kingdom Pseudomonadati; phylum Pseudomonadota; class Gammaproteobacteria; order Lysobacterales; family Rhodanobacteraceae; genus Tahibacter; species Tahibacter amnicola. Next base: position 4,899,494 of record NZ_CP104694.1, on the reverse strand, counting down.
GTGCCGAGCGGCGCGAACTGGGCGGCACCGCGCGCATGGAGGTGGCAGACGCGGGCAAATCCGGCCGGCGCGTGGCGGAAGCAAAGGACGTCAGCTTCGCTCACGGCGAGAAGTGTATCGTCCGGGATTTTTCCACAACGATCCTGCGCGGCGATCGCATCGGCATCATCGGTCCCAACGGATCGGGAAAGACCACGCTGATCAACTTGTTGCTCGGGCAGCTGGCGCCGCAATCGGGCGAGATAAAGCTGGGCACGAACCTGGAAATCGCCTATTTCGACCAGCACCGCGTGCAGCTGCGCGATGACCTGAACGCCCTGGACAATGTCGCCGAGGGCCGCGAATACATCGAGCTCAATGGCTCGCGCAAGCACGTGCTAGGCTATCTGCAGGATTTCCTGTTCACGCCCGATCGCGCGCGCGCGCCGATCACGGCGCTCTCGGGCGGCGAACGCAATCGCCTGCTGCTGGCCAGGCTCTTCGCCAAGGCGTCGAATCTCCTGATCCTCGACGAACCCACCAACGATCTCGACGTCGAGACACTGGAGCTGCTCGAAGACCTCCTGGCCGACTACCCGGGCACCTTGCTGCTTGTCTCCCACGACCGTGCATTTCTCGACAACGTGGTCACCAGCACCCTGGTGCTCGAAGGCGAGGGGCGCGTGGCGGAGTACGTGGGCGGTTACAGCGACTGGCTGCGCCAGCGCCCGGTGCGTCGCAGTGCACCGGCGGCAACGCCGCGCAGCGCTGCACCGGAGCCTGCCCGCGAGGTCGCGCCTCCGCCGGCCGCCTCCGCCAGGCGCAAGCTCAGCTACAAGGACCAGCGCGAGCTGGAAGCGCTGCCGGCGCGCATCGAGGCACTCGAATCGCAGGTGTCGGAGCTGACGGCCGCCATGAACGATCCGGCGTTCTTTCGCCAGGACAGCGCCGCCATCCTGGCGGCAAACCAGCGCCTCTCCGCCACGCAGGGTGAGCTGGAAGCCGCCTACGCGCGCTGGGAGCAGCTCGAAGGCGGCTGATCGACCGCTACTGGTAACTCAGCGCCCTGACCGCGGGAATGCGCAGGGCGCGCCAGGCGGGCAGAAGGCTGGCTGCGAATGCGACTGCCACGGTGAGCACCAGCCAGCGTGCGAGGACGTCCAGCTCGGGCAGGATGGGCGCTGGTACGGCGAACATGGCGCGGCCGAAGGCCTCTGCCAGCGCCACGCTGACGGGGACTGACAGTGGAACCGACACCAGCCAGCCGAGCGCCCCGATCACCACGGTTTCGAGGACCACGACGGCGACGATGGCCCGGTGCCGCGCGCCAATGGCGCGAAGCACGCCGATCTCGCGCGTGCGCTCCAGGACGGCCAGGCTCATTGTCGAAGCCAGGCCCATGGCGCCGACGAGGATCATGATCCACCCCATAGCGCCGAGGAAATTGACCACCATGAGCAGGTGATCTTCGACGCTGCGTCGGTTTTCGCTTGCCAGTGCGCTGCTGTCGACCGGCATGCCGGCCTCGCCCAGGGCCTCGCGCAGCTGGCGCACCAGTTCCAGTTGCCGTCCGGATCCCTGCAGTTTCGTCGCCACGGCGACAACGGCGGCGCCTGCGTCGGCCGGCAGCGTTGCCAGTGCCGCACGCGGCGCATAGGCGATCGCCTGGGGACCGGCATCGACGATACCGGCGACTGTCCACTCCTGGTGCTGTCCTTCGATCTGCAGCGTGACGGTGGCACCAACCGCCAGACCGGGTTCGTCCCGTCGCAGTACCTCGCTGACGACCAGTCCGGTACGGTGCGTTTCATCGATCCAGCGCCCCTGGCGAAGCGTCGGCGCGATCATCGGCGTGTCGGCGCGCACGACCAGCAGCGGAAATCGGTTGCCGAGGCTGAGGTCCGGATGCGCGACGTAGGCACGGAATCGTCGCCAGGCTTCGACTTCTGTCGCGCCGGGTACGGCGCCCGCAACGGATTCGATAGCATCAAATGAGTGCGGTTGTGCCAGGCGCAGGGTGACTGCCTCGCGCTGGCGTGCGAACACGGCGTCGACCGAGTCGACAACAGACTGGCGCAGGTTGCCGGCAGCGATGAACACCGTGCCGCCGGCCGCCAGTGCACCGACGGTCAACCACATTCGCTGGCGCCGCCGGAACGCATTGGCAGCGGCGAGAATCACTGGCCTGCCCAGTCCGCCCGGAAGCCAGCGCCGGCGGCCGGGACGTTCCCGCGTGGTGCGGATGCCGACATCGCGCAACGACTCGGTGACCGGCCGGCGGCAATGGCGCACGACGGGAACCGCGGCCGCCAGCACCGGCGTCAGGACGGCGACGGCGACCTCCAGCAGGAATACCCATAGCGGTATGGCGTAGCCGCTGGTGGGAAAATTCAGCAGCTCGCCCTTGAACGCGGCATAGCGTTGTCCGAGTTGCGCCGCGACTGGAAGCGCGATAAGCGCCGCGCCCAGGCCCAGCCCCGCGGCCATGACCAGGTACAGCCGGGCGATCTGTGCAGGTTGCGCGCCAATGGTCTTCATCACGGCGATTTCGTGCGCCTGTCCCGCGAGCAGGCTCGCCATCAGGTTGACCACGAGAAACGCGCAAACGATGAGGCTCAACACCGCAAACGCGGCCTGTGTCATCAGCAGCGAATCCATCTGCGCGGCATGGATGTGTTGCCCCGGCACGGGCACGTCGATCGTGATGACGCGATAGCCGGCTGCCTCCAGGCGTTTGCGCAGGTCTGAGGCGATGGCGCGGACAGCACTGCGGTCGGCCCCGGCGTCGCCGACGCGAAACTGGATTTCGTTGAACTCAGCCGGAACACCGAGCTGGGCCAGTGTCTGAGCGGTGACATAGGCGTACACGAGGTGTTCCATCCATGCCGGTGCCTGGCTGACATCCCGCACGACGCCGGTGACGGGCAGGCTGACTGGCGCACCTTTTCCTACCGTGACGACCATCGGCTCGCCCAGCGTTGCACCGGAGAAGGCCAGGGCAGAACGCTCGATCACCACCTCGCCGGAGGCGGGCGGCCAGGCGCCGCTGTCCGGTGCGAGCTGGCCGATGCCGCGGCGATCAAATGCGTCATAGGCGTACAGGAGCGCCGCCTGCGTGCCGGCGCTGGTACGCACGGCAGCGCGTACAACCCGTCGCGCCCGCACTTCCGCTATCCCCGCCGTAGCGCGCGCCAATGCCAGCGCGCCGGCGTCGGCGCGGTCGACCTCCACGGTCCCTGAGACCGGCTGACTGGCGAGGAAGCCCCCGGCGGTAGCGCGCCGGACAATCGCCCAGGTATTGAGCAGCGTGCTCGCCGCCACCAGGCCGACGGCGATCGCGGCTACAACGATGAGCGAGCGTGCCTTGTGGTGCAACGCATCGCGTAGCACCTTGCGCCAGCGCGGATCAGGCAGCATGGCGCGTATCCCGGGTGTCTGCCAGACGTCCATCGGCCAGGTGGACAACGCGGGAAGCGCGCGCCATGGCCGTTGGTTCGTGCGTGACCATGGCGATGGTCAGTCCGTCGCGTACCAGACTTGCCAGAAGGTCCAGCAGGGCGTCCGCCGAGCGCGAATCCAGATTGCCCGTCGGTTCGTCGGCCAGCAGCAGCCGCGGGCCGTTGGCCAGCGCCCGTGCCACGGCGACTCGTTGCTGCTGGCCGCCCGAAAGCGTCGCCGGAAACTTGTCCGCCTGGTCCGCCACCCCCAGCCGCTGGAGCAGTTCCAGGGCGCGCGGGCGTCGTTCGGATGCGCGCCAGCGTCCACAGAAGTCCATCGGCAGCATCACGTTCTCCGCGGCGGTGAGGGTGGGCATCAATTGGAAAAACTGGAAGACAATGCCGACGTGATTGCCGCGCCAGCGCGACAGTGCGCGCTCCGACAGGCTGTGCACCGCGTGTCCGTCGACCATCACTTCGCCACGGCTTGGACGGTCCAGGCCGGCAATCAGGTTCAGCAGGGTGGATTTGCCGCTGCCGGACTGGCCGGCAATGGCGACGAACTCGCCGGCCCGGATCTCCAGGTCAACGTCCGACAGCGCCGGAAACGGCGCCGCGCCGCCCGCGTAGGTTTTGGAGACGCCGCGCAGATTGACCAGGGGCGAGGGCGATTCGAAGCGGTCTTGAGGCTGCATGCGCAGGGTCCTTCAGTCGATGAGGCACTGTAGGCGCGCCGTGCAGGCAACAGGCGACCATTGGACCCCGCGGATCGACCATTCGGCGAATCCTGTTTCGGGTGTTGCCGGGGAGGTACCGTTCGCAGTGCCCCAGCTGCGATTCGGCGAAATGCGCATGCTTCGCCGGGAAACCGGTGCAATCCTGCGGTCCCGCTTCGCTGCGAGTACCACCGTGAAGACGCTAGCCCTGCTGCTCTGCGCTGTCCTGATCCTGCCGATGCCCACCCTTGCCCAGCAGGTGGATGCCGTGACGCCGGCACCGGCCGCGGCAAGACAATTTGATTTCCTGATCGGCCAGTGGGATGTGGAGGTCACGCCCAAGGTGGGCGGCCTGGCCGCCATGATCCATGGCACGCCGCGACTGGTGGGTACCTGGAAAGCGTGGCGTGCGCTCGACGGTCTCGGTGTGCAGGATGAGCTTCGCATCGTCGACAGCGCCGGCAATCCACGGAACCTGACGCATACCCTGCGGCTGTATTCGGTTGCGCAGAGCCAGTGGACGCTGACAGGTGTCGAGGCCTACCGCGGGCGTTCGTTCGATGCGACCGCCGTATGGGCGCAGGACGCCATGACGGTGGCCGGCACCGGTGTGGATGGCGAGGGCAAGGCTTACCAGTCCAGAACGCGCTTTTTTGGCATCGGTACCGATCACTTCAACGTGCAGCAGGACCGCTCCTACGACAACGGCGCGAGCTGGGATGAAGCGGCCCTGACCATGGAGGCGCGACGCGTCAGCACCACGGCCTCGCGCTGACGATCACTGGCCACTGGCGTGCGGACCACGCGGGTGAAAAGGTACAGTGCGGCATGATCCGCTCGACCAACTGGCTCTGGCCGGTGGTGGTATGGCTGCCGATCGGCGCCCTCTTCACCGTCCTGATCGTTTCCGCGCACGGCGGGCCCACCTCCGACGCGGTGGTCGCCGCGTCGCGCATGATCGTCGCCGCCGCGACCCTTGGCTATGGGGTCTACGGGTTCACCGCGCGGGTGCCCTGGCCGCATCCCTTCCGGCTCCGGTTCGTGCTGATCCACGCGGTTGCGGCCCTGGTCTACGCATTCGCGTGGATCGTATTCAACAGCGTGCTGCACAGCGTGATCGAGCACCGCCTGGTGATGATCGTCGGGCCGGGATGGCTGCGATTTCTGATCATGGGGGTGTGGCTGTACCTGATCATCGCCGGTGCCGCCTACGCGGTGCGGGCAGCGGCGCGTGCCGCGCAGCTAGAGGCGCTGGCTGCGCGCACCGAACTGGCGGCACTCCGCGCCCAGTTGCATCCGCACTTCCTGTTCAATGCGCTGCACACGGTGATGCAGCTCATCCCGGTTGAGCCACGTGCGGCTTCGCGCGCAGCCGAGCAACTGGCCGATATCCTGCGCACGGTATTGGATGAGCAGCGCGAGTCGCTGTGCCTGCGCGAGGAGCTGGCATTCGTCGACCGCTACCTGGCGATCGAGTGCCTGCGATTTGGCGAGCGTCTCGTGGTTGTCCGGGATATTGATCCGCGCGCGCTCGAATGCGAGCTGCCGGCATTTGCGGTGCAGACATTGGTTGAGAACGCAGTGCGTCACGGCGCGGCGCCCAACCTGTCTGCGACCACGATCACGATTGCGGCGCACCGCCGCGACGACCACCTTTGGGTCAGCGTCACGGATGACGGTGTCGGATTACCGGAAGCCGGTTCATCTGCCGGAACAGGACTGCAGCGCCTGCGCCAGCGACTGTCGTGGCTGTATGGTTCGAATGCGGCCTGCGTCGTCGTTCCGGGGCCGGGTCGTGGGGTCGCCGCGACGCTCCGGATACCCCTGCTGGAGAAGCGTTCCGGGAGCGGCACGGATGACGAATGATTCCGGCCGTGTACGCGTGGTCGTGGCGGACGACGAACCGATCGCCCGGCAGGGACTACGGCACATGCTGGCGGAGCTGGACTGGTTGCACTGCGTCGGCGAGGCGGCAAACGGCCTGGCGGCGGTCGAGCTGATCGATGCGCAACGGCCTGACCTGGCCTTCCTGGATATCCAGATGCCCGGATTGCTGGGAACTGACGTCATCGCACGGTGCCGGCACCAACCGTTTCTGATCTTCACCACGGCCTACAGCCAGCACGCCGTCACCGCATTTGAACTGGGCGCGCTGGACTATCTGCTCAAACCGTTTGGTCCCGAGCGCTTGCAGGCAGCCCTCGACCGTGCGCGTTCTGCCTTCGGAGAGCCGGCGCCATCTGCAATGGGGCGTCTGGCGGATGCGTATGCGGCGGGCCCGATGACGCGCCTGTTCGTGCGCAGCGGTCGCGCCATTCTTCCCGTCCCGGTGGCGGGCGTGAGCTACTTTGAAGCGGTCGGCGACTACATCGCTGCGCACGTGCACGGCGCGCAGCATATCGTGCACGTGTCGTTGCAGCGGCTGGAAGAGCGTCTTGACCCAAAACAGTTCGCGCGTATCCATCGCACGCATATCGTCAATCTCGATCACGTGCGCGCATTCCGGCGTGACGCGGACGGACGGCTCTGCGCCCATCTGCACGATGGCGTGGTGTTGCCGGTGAGTCGGGCCAAGGCCCAGGAACTGCGCCACCTGTGCAGTGGTTGATGCAATGACGCACGGCACAGGTGGTTGCGGTGTGGCGTGTGCGATAGTGGGCGGTCCTTTTCCACTCGCGTGACGCCATGCTATCGCTCTTGCTTGCCAGTAGTGCTTACCTGACTGCACCGGTGGATGTCTCGCCATCACGACAGGTCGACGCTATCGTGCAGCAGGAGATGGCGCGGCAGCGCGTTCCGGGTGTGGTCGTTGCGGTGCTGTCCAAGGGGCGCGAGATGAAAGTCGGCGCCTACGGACTGGCGAACGTGGAACACCAGGTACCGACCCGGCGCGAGACGGTTTTCCAGAGCGGGTCGGTCGGCAAGCAGTTTACGGCCGCGGCCGTGATGCTGCTGGTACAGGACGGGAAACTGGCGCTGGGTGAATCGGTTCGCCACTACCTGCCGGACCTGGGCGAACGGTGGCAGCCCATCACCCTGCGTCACCTGCTCACCCACACCAGTGGGCTGCCCGATTGGGATGACGCGCGTTCTGTGCGCCTGGAACGCGGCGATTTCAGCGAAGCTGCCCTGCAGGGCTTGATTGACGAACTGCCGTTGCCGCATACCCCCGGCGAGCGTTTCGAGTACAGCAACCCGGGATACGTACTGCTCGGCATTCTCATCTCGAAGGTGACAGGCCGCTTCTACGGGGAATTTCTGCGCGAACGGATTTTCACGCCGATGCACATGAAGACCGCGCGTATCATCAGCGAGGCGGATATCGTGCCGCACCGTGCAGCCGGCTACCGCTTCGTGGGCGATGACCTGAAAAACCAGGAATGGGTCTCGCCCAGCGCCAACACGACGGCCGATGGCAGCCTGTACGTGACGATCGATGACCTGATCGCATGGGATCGCGGGCTAAACGCCCGGGAAGTGCTGAGCGAATCGCTCTTGCGGACGATGTGGACCACCACGCTGACCACCAACGGCGAGGACATCCACTACGGCTTCGGCTGGTTCATCGACACTTTTGACGGCCGGCGCTGTGTCTGGCACACCGGTGAATGGCAGGGCTTCACGTCGGCGATGCTGCGGTATGTGGACGATGGGCTCACCGTGATCGTACTGACGAACGCGGCCGGCGGCGGTGGTCCGGACGTGGTGCCGGGCGGTGATCCGGAACGCATCGCCACGGCGATTGCAAAAGTGTACCTGCCGGCTGCGGCGGCGCCGGATGTCCCTTAGGGAAGGCCTGAACACGCAGGCGAACAGGGGCTCCAGGAGCGCAATAGCCCACGTTCTTGTTCAGAACATCCTCAGGGATGTGCGTTTCCCGCCGGCACCAATGACGAGCAGCGCTGTATCCAGCCGCGGACGATACCCAGGCGCGGCTGCCAGATCTGCTTGTCCTTGCCCAGGGTCGCCAGCTGTTCGTCCAGCGTGCCCAGCCAGCGTGCCTGCGGATGGCGGATGCAGTTGATGTAGGCCTGCGCCGCATGGCTCATCGCCACTTCCCAGATCATCACCTCGTTGCCCAGCGGCGCGCTTTCCTTCAGCGTTTCCCGGATCTCGGCTTCGGCTTCGTCATAGCGTTCCAGGCCGATCAGGGCCAGCGTGTGATAGCTGAGCAGGCTGGCATGGCGACCCGCGTCGTTGCTGCGGTCCTGCGACTGGATCGCCTGGGTGAGTAGCGATTCGGCGTGGGTGTAGTCGCCAGCCAGATAGGCGTTCATGCCATAGCTGACCAGCAACGAGGTGATCCACGGGTGTGTCGCGTTGAAGCGCGAGCGGACGAAGGCCAGCGTGTGCTCGTAGACCGGTGCCGCCTCGGCGTGACGACCCTGGTCCCGCAGCACCATCGCCAAGCCACGACCGATGGCCGCCTGCACCTCCCCGCAGGTGCTGCCCAGCTGGTCGCAGCGCGTTTGGGCGAGAGCGAAAAGACGCTGTGCCGTGGGAAGGTCGCCGTCGGCCATGGCCAGCTGGGCGAGATTCAGGTGGGCTGTCATCACCAGTGTCGGCGAAGATTTGCCATCCTGGTCGGCCTGCAGGATGCCTGCCTGCAGGTGCTCGCGGGTGGTCCGTCGCCGCTCGGGCGTATCGGCGGCCAGCGACATGGCGCTGGCCATGCGCAGCCGAAGCTGGCTGGAAGGTGCCTTTCCGCCGCGCCATTTCGCGGCGATGTCGTCGAGCTCCTTGAGGCTTTCCGACAACAGGTTCTGCGCGGCCAGCGCTACCGCCAGCTCAACCTGGATGAACTCGCGCGAGAAATCGTCATCGCTGTGCGGCTTGAGTCGCAGCGCCTTGCGGAAAGACTGCTCCGCCTGCTGCGGTGCGCCGAGGTCAGCGTATACATTTCCGAACGTAAAAAAAGATAGCTGCGGACGTCGTCCGACAGCTTCGTGTCGGCCAGAGCGATCTGGCGTTGCGCGTTGTCGACCAGTTCGCGCTTGCGCCGTACCGCATCCGGGTCGGGCGCCGCATCGGGTGCGCCGCGGAACAGGGTCACCATGAATTCCGAAATCGTGCTGGCCTTGTCGCGCTCGCGTGCGGTCGCCTGCAGCTGCTGGTCGAGCCGGTAGACGTGGAGCAGTCCGAACGTGACGACCATCGCGCCCAGGGCGATGATCATCCAGTAGCGGCGCAGACTCTTGCGCAGAACGTACCAATGCTCGCCCTGGCGGGCCTGGATGGGTTGGAAGTCCAGGTAGCGCTGCAGGTCGCTGGCGAAATCCTCGGCAGAGGGATAGCGCTCGTCCGGGCGCTTGCGCATGGCGCGTGCGCAGATCGCCTGCAGGTCGTGATCCGGCGTGCGCCCCTGCTTCACCATGGCACGTGTCAGCGGCATCGGCTCGGCGGTCAGGATGGCCTGCGCGAGCGCGGCAGCACCCTGGTTCACCGGGTAAGGCGATTCCTGCGCGATCACCTCGTACAGCAGTACGCCCAGTGCATAGATGTCGCAGGCAACGCCAACGCGATCGCCGCGTACCTGTTCCGGGGCCGCGTAGCGCAGTGTCAGCGGTACGCCGCCCTCGGTGGTCGTCAACTCCGCATCGCCCACGAGCGTGGCAATGCCGAAGTCGAGCAGCTTGGCGTGGCCTTCCTTGTCGACGAGCACGTTGGCCGGTTTCACGTCGCGGTGAACGATGAGCTTCCGGTGGGCGTAGGCCACCGCCAGTGCAACGTCACGCACCAGCTCGATGCGACGACGCAGGTGCAGCGCGTGTTCGCGGCAGTAGGTGTCGATGCGCTGGCCATCGACGAAGGCGGTGACCAGGAAGGGTTTGCCGGCGCTGTCAGTTCCGCCGTCGACAAGTGGCGCGATGTTCGGGTGTTGCAGGTCGGCCAGGATCTGCCGCTCGCGCGCGAAACGCTTGGCTTCCGTAGTGGACCAGCGCGAACGGTCCAGTTCCTTGATGGCGACCTGCTGGTGGTAGCTGCCGTCGCTGCGCTGCGCCAGCCAGACCCGACCCATGCCGCCGCGTCCCAGCTCACGCAACACGCGATAGCGCGGAAATTCTCGCGTGGCCGATTCGCTGTCGATTTCGTCGAGCTCGGGGACCGTCACCTCGTCGGCGGCCAGGAGTTCGCGCAGCGCATCGGCCAGCTGCGGATCGGTGGTCTGCATCCGCGCAAGCGCCGGCGGGCGCTGCTGCGGCTCCATCGATTGCAGTTCGAAGAACGCGTCCTTCAGTCGGCGATAGTCGATGGCAAGGCTGGCGCTGCTCATGCGTAGGGTTTCCGGATTCGCGGTGGCGCAATGGCGTGACGGGCCCTGATTCGTCGACGACCTCACGGGGCGCTGCCGCAAGCAAGGTTGGCGGCGCCCGCGCGTGATTCTAGCGGTCTGCGGGCCGGCGGGGCAGCACGACATGTCATGCTTTTCGTATGACGCCAATTATCGTACGAAGGCTTTCATAGTTCGATTTGAATCGATACCATGCGGCGCTCCCCCGGGCAATCCACACCGGTGCAGTGCGCAACGGGCGTATCACGCGTACCCGGGGATGCAGCCTCTTTTCGATGTCCACCGTGGGAGCAGTCATGTCGGGAATTCGTGTCCGCCGCTGGCCGGCGGGTCTGGAGGGCGGGTGGGGTGTTTCGTCGGTACTGGCGTTGTCGGCAACGGCCCTGGCGGCCAATGCAACAGAAACAGCCGCCGACACAACGGGCAAGGGGACTGTTTCACTGGACACGGTGACGGTCGTTGGATCGCATATCCGCCGCATTGATGCGCAGACGCAGCATCCCCTGTTGATCCTGGAGCGTGCGGATCTGGAGCGGACGGGGCTCACGGAGATCGCCGATATCCTGCAATTGACCACGATCGCCGGTCAGTCCCGCAATCGGGGCATCAATAATGGCGGCAATGGTGAATTGCGGGTCAATCTGCGCAGTCTTGGCGACAACCGGACCCTGGTGCTGGTCGACGGCCGTCGCTGGGTTTCCGCGCTTGATGGCGGCGTGGATCTCACGGCCATACCGATGGTGTTGATCGAGCGCGTCGAAGTGCTCAAGGATGGCGCATCGGCCCTGTATGGTTCCGATGCGATCGCCGGTGTCATCAACATCGTGACGCGTCGCGACTACGCGGGACTGGAAGCCGGCGCCTACATCGCGCAGAACGCGCACGGCGACGGGCTGCGCCGTTCCTACGACCTGACCTGGGGCGAGGCGCGTGACGGCTGGAGCGTGGCGGCCGGCGTGGCCTACAGCAAGGATGACCCTATCCTGGCCCGTGACCGCGCCATCTCGGCGACGCCAGTGCACGGGTTGCCGGTGGGAGCGGCCGGTTCATCCATCACGCCGTTCACAGGGCTCCTGCCGGAGTCGATGGCCGACGCGGGCCAGTTCGTGCGGCTCATTCCCGGACGCCCTGGCACCTCGCCGGACGACTTCCGTCCGTTCGATTCCGCCAACGACCGCTACAACTACGTCGCGCAGAATTACCTCCAGACGCCGCTGGAACAACACTCCTTGTTCGTACAGTCGCGTCTTGAACTATCGCCGGACCTTGCCTTGAGTGCGGGACTGATGCGCAACGAGCGCCGATCGGCCCAGCAACTGGCGGAACCGACCGTGCAGTTCGCGCCGTACTTTGATGGCGCCGAAGGCCAGATCGTGATTACGGCAGACAATGTATACAACCCCTTCGATGAGCCGGTGATCGCCGCCGTTCGCCGCTTCAGCGAGGCCGGCGCACGGCGCTTCAACCAGGAAGTGGACACGACGCGCGGCTACGTGGCGCTCGACGGCGTGTTCAATCTGGGGGGGCGCGCCTTTACCTGGGGTGCCGACGCCACGGCTACGCGCGCGCAACAGGATGAATTCGTCTCGCCCTACATCGATAATTCACGCCTGTTGCTGGCGCTGGGGCCTTCCTATCGCGATGGTTCGGGTGCTGTGCATTGCGGTACGCCGGGCGAACCGATCGCCGGATGCGTTCCGCTGAATCTCTTCGGACCGCCTGGCGCCATGACACCGGCCATGCTGGAGTACGTGACGCGTTCGGTGCACAACCGCAAGCGTGCTGAATCGGCACGCCTGGCCGTGCATGCGGAAGGCGCGGTGGCGACACTGCCCGCCGGAGACCTGGACATCGCCGTCGGCCTGGAACACCGGAACGAGCGTGGCTACGACCGTCCCGATGCGCTGATCGAAAGCGGTAACGCCAACGGAACCGGTGGTACGTATACCTCCACCAGCGGCAGCTACGCGGTGAACGAGGCGTTTGTAGAGATGCGGATTCCGCTGCTGCTGGATGCGGCCTTCGCGCGTCAGCTCGACATCACACTAGCGGGCCGCCTTTCGGATTACTCCGCGTTCGGCAACACCCACAAGGGCCAGGCGGGTCTGCGCTGGCGGCCGACCGACGACGTGCTCGTGCGCGGCAGCTACTCGCAGGGTTTCCGCGCTCCGAGCATCCTGGACCTCTTCGCCGGCGAAATCCGTTCGGTGGCCTGGTTGACAGATCCATGCGCGGCCGAGAACGAACCGACGCCGGTCGTCGCCGCGCGTTGCGCGGCTGCCGGTGTGCCGGTGGACGTGCAGCAGTCCAATGCCACGAATGTCACCAGTGGCGGCAACCCGCACCTGGCTCCGGAGACGGCCACGCATCGTTCGCTGGGCCTGATGTACACGCCGCAATGGGCGGACGGGCTGGAAGCCAGTATTGATTGGTACAAAGTGCAGATTCACGATGCAATCGGCGAGCGCGACGGGCAATCCGTTGTCGAAGATTGCTACCGGCGTGGTGACGCCGGCGCCTGCGCCCGCATTCGTCGCGCCGAGGACGGCAGTCTCATTTACGTCAGTGCCGTTGCGCAGAACATTCCCGGCGGACTGGAGACCGAAGGCGTCGACCTGGGCCTGCGCTACCGCCTGCCGACGCGCGCTGGCGACTTCGTGATGAGCTGGGATACGTCCTATGTCAGCTATTTCGGCGAGATCGGTCGGCCGGACCGCCTGACGCTGCTCGCCGACGGGCTGCCGGCGCAGGGCAACGTGGTTGGCAACAACCGCTCCCCGGGGGGCTACTACGGCGTGGTGTGGCGGACGCGTTCGGTGCTGTCGCTGGAATGGCACCGCGGAGCATGGTCCGCATCGGCTACGGGACGCTACTTCTCCGCCATCGACGAGGATTGCGGCAACGTCGCCTACACGGCGTCGGTTGTGGACGATCCGGCTCTGCTGGATCTTTGTTCGAACCCCACTCGCGTCGTCGAGCTGGACGGCTCCGGGGTGGGGCAGGAGGCCCCGGAGAACCGCGTCGGCAGCGTGACGTTCTTCGATTTGCAGGGATCCTGGCAGGCGCCGTGGGAAGCCACATTCACCCTCGGCGTGCGCAACGCGTTTGATCGCCAGGCACCGGTGGCGTACTCCGCTGGCGCCAATTCCTTCTTTGCTGACTACGACGTACCAGGCCGTTTCTGGTACGCCAGCTATCGCCAGAAGTTCTGGTAATTCGCGCCAGGGAACTCCGGACCAGGTTCGGAGTTGTGCACGCCAGGGACGGCGTGCCACGCGCAGCAATATCGGCGTGGAAAGGATCCCGGTGTCATTCCACGCACTTCTGGCGAGTGAGCGATCCAGGGACGGATCGCTCCTTTTTTGTTCTTCTCTCCCGCAGGTGCAGGCGACAGGCGAATATGCGCAAGCATCGCCAGATCCAGGACCGGTCCACCGTGCGGTCGCATTCGGCACCACGCGCTACGAAAGACGTGGCGCAGCGCGATTGGGCGGCAGCTGGGTAATTCTGCGAGTGCGATGCAACGCCCGCAATTGGCAGGCACTAGACCGTTGTGCCAAGCACAACTGGCGCCACTGTTCCAGAAGCACCCCACAAGCGGAGCAGGGCGGCTTCGTCGCCCACGAACTGGTCACGGTCGCAATTGCCGACGCCGGTGACGGTGTGGGGTGTCGGGCCGGAGTAGCCGTCGGTGTACTGCCACAGGGTCCACTCCGGCCACAACGGCGCGATCTTTGGTGCAGCGGCGTACTCGGCCCACCATAGCCAGCAGTTCCCCAGCACCGAGCTGCCGTTGCCCTGCAGCAGATTCTTCAGGTAGGAGCCGCCGTAGACGCCTGGCCAGCGGCCAGTTGCCTTGAACAACTGCGTGACGAACTGCTCGGCCTGCGCCAGCGTCATCGAGGTGCCGCTGGTGTTCTGTTCGATGTCCAGAACCAGCAGGTCGTTCGGTCCCGGTTTGACGACGTTAAGGAAATGCGTGGCCTGGGTGATGGCGTCGCTGCCGTCGCCGAAATGATACGCGCCCCATAACAGGCCCGCCTCCAGCGCCAGTGGTTTGCGCGGCGCATAGGTCGGGTCGGTGTAGCCCGTGCCCTGTGTTGCTTTGTGGAATACGGCGCGGATTCCCGATGCGGCGATCTGTGCGAAATCCACGGTGGCGTTGTGGTGTGAGAGATCGATGACGACGTTCAGCACGGAGTGTTCCTCTGGCAAGGTCTGGATCCGCTGGGATGAAACGCCGGCCCATGTGGGCAGGCTGTTGCGACGACGGTGACACCCTTACAGCCATGGTCGGCCGCGCCGCCAGGGGTAATCGGACAGGAGCGATCGGACAGGCATGACCGGATCTCGCCGCGGCAGACGGCGGGATGCCACCGGTCGCGAACCCCGACGCACATTCCGATTGCAGCAGAAGTATAGGAGTTGTCTTGGCAGCGACGCGATAAGTGTCCATAGTTCCGCCCCCGGCCGGATCCCGGTCAGGGCAGGCAGGCGAAACGGGCGCGCCTGCTTCCGGCCGGCTCTTCCCCAACCGATTACCGGAGCATCACGGAATGACACTTCACAACGCGCCCTTGCGCGCGGCGGCCCTGCGCCTGTGCGCCGCTGCGACACTGACGGGATTTGCGCTCACCCCGGCCTACGCCCAGGAACGCTGTAGTACGACTGTCCGCGCCACATTGGCCCACGGCAACACCACGGCAGACTGGCGAACCGACTGCCCCGCCACTTCCCGGGACTGGATCGGCCTTTATCGGGTCGGTGAGGTGCCTGGAGCCACGCCATCGCTCTGGTGGCGCTATACGCAGGGCAGTCCTGCCGCCGCGTGGAGCCTCCCGACTCCGCGGCAACCTGGCGACTACGTCTTCTACTACTTCCGCAATGACGGGTACGCGCGCTCGGCGCGCAGCAACACCGTGTCGGTCTCTGCACAGCGCTGCGCCACGGCGACAACGGCTTCGCCTGCGCACCTGCGCCCGGGCGAGCGGATCACCGTCAACTGGTTCACCGATTGTCCGACGTCCAGCAGCGACTGGGTGGGCGTCTACGCGAACGACGGGGGTGTCCCCGCGCCGCATCCGATCTGGCTTGCCCCTACCGGCGGCGGCAAGAGCGGCACGATCTACGTCGATGCGCCGATCGGTGATGCCACGGTCACCGCGAGCTATTTTCCGTCCGGCGCCGACCAGCCCGCCGCGGCGAGTGCGCCGGTGCAGGTGGGGCTGGGCGAGGGCGTCCGGACCTACGTCCAGGTCGGTGAGAACCCGGCTTTGAAGCTGTGGGTCGTGCAGTTGGATCTGTCGAACCCACGGATCGGCCTGCGTGTGCTCGGCGGTGGCGCTGATCCCGATGGCAATGGCCCGTGGCAGACACGGCTGGCGACGGTACCCCAGATCGGCAGCCGCGAAGGCGTCGATCTGGCGTTCAACGCGAGTTTCTTCTCAATCGACTCAACCGCGCCGTGGCCGGCCAGCGGCTACGTGGTGGACCAGCCCGCGCGTTCGATCGGCTTGACGATGACCGATGGGCGCGCATGGCCGGATCACCGTCCGCAGCCGGCCGGTTGGCCGGTACTGTGGACCGATCGCAACGGAAGTGCGCACATCACGGACGCGTCCGGCGTTTCACTGGCGCAGGCGCACCAGGCGGTATCCGGCAACGCCTGGCTGGTGCGGGACGGAAAATCCGTGGCGCCCCTGGACGGCGTGTTCGCGCAACGGCACCCGCGCACCGCGGCCTGCATTTCAGCCGACGGTGCCAGCCTCACGCTGATGACGGTGGACGGCCGCCAGGCCGCCAGCGTCGGCATGACGGGCCCCGAGTTGGCCAATGCGCTGTTGCCGTGGGGATGCGACCGGGCGATCAACCTAGACGGTGGCGGCAGCACCACGCTGTTGCGACGCGACACGCTGCTTTCGCCGCTGCGCGTGCTCAATCGCCCCAGTGATGGTGCACCGCGGCCGGTCGCCAACGCGCTGGGAATCTACGTGCTGCCGGATGAACCCTGATCGGTGGCGCGCCGTCTCACGCCGTGAGAAATGGTGCAATGTATAGTACCGCTGCGGCCGGCGCGGCATCCGCGTCGGCCGCCTGAAACAGGGCGATGGCCGCTCCGATAGGAATGGCCACCGATTACCGCTTGCATGATCCGGAACCGGTAATGCCCAAGCGCAGTGGACCGGTCCGGCACCCCCCGTCATGGAGCCCGTCATGTCCTATCTTTCCCGTTTGCCGCGCACGCTTTCCCTTGTCCTGGCCATTGGCGCCGCCTGTGGAAGTAGCGCGTTGTTTGCCGCCGATGCGGTCGTCATGTCCGGCGGATTGCGCCTGGTTCCGCAGGTGGCGGCACCGGCCTACCAGCTGCGCGTCGTGGGTCCCGACAATTTCCTGCACCAGCGGGTGTACAAGCAGAATGACGCGATTTCCCTCAAGCCGACGGCTGACGGCGAATACCGCTACGAAATCACACCGTCGTTCGGTGACTTCAAGCGCACCGGCGACGAGCCGGCGGATCTGCGGGTGTTGCCGGTGCTGACCGAATCGGGCGCGTTCCTGGTGAAGGACGGCGTCATCATCAGCGGCCCTGCTTCGCAGACGCGAAACGACAACGGTACGCGCGAAGGGCCGTCGCTCAACGACCAGGTCATTCCCGATGATCTCATCGTACAGGGCAGCACCTGCGTGGGCTTTGATTGCGTCAACAACGAATCGTTCGGCTTCGACACGATCCGGCTGAAGGAAAACAACACCCGCATCAAGTTTGAAGACACCTCGAGTTCGGCGGGCTTCGCGACCAACGACTGGCAGCTCACGGCCAACGACAGCGCCAGCGGCGGTGCGAACAAGTTCTCGATCGAGGACATCACGTCGGCGACCGTGCCCTTCACGGTTTCGGGCGGTGCGCCGACCAACAGCGTCTTTGTCGGCAACAACGGCAAGGTGGGCTTCCGGACCAGCACACCGTCGCTGGACCTGCACGTCACCACCGGCGATACGCCGGCCCTGCGGTTCGAGCAGACCAACGCCAGTGGTTTCACGGCGCAGACCTGGGACGTCGCAGGCAACGAGGCCAACTTCTTCGTGCGCGACCTGACCAGTGGCAGCCGGCTGCCGTTCCGCATTCGTCCGGGCGCGCCGACCAGCTCGCTGGATATCAATGCGACCGGCCTGGTGGGTATCGGCACGGCCTCGCCCAGCGCAAAGCTCCACGTCAATGGTTCCGACGGCACCACCCAGCTCAAGGTGGTGGAAACCAATGCCACCTCGACCGGGCGCGACCTGCTCCGTCTGGAAAACAATGGTCCTGCCCGGATGCGCCTGCGCAACAACACCACCGGTAACGAGTGGAGCTTCAATGCGCACGATACCGAGCTGCGCGTTACCCAGGCCGGTTCCGCCACCATCGCGATGGCCGTGCAGACCAATGGCAATGTGACGATTGCCGGTACGCTGACGCAAAGTTCTGACCGTGCGGCCAAGGAGAATTTCCGCCCGGTCGATCGGCAGGCCCTGCTGGACAAGATCGCCAAGCTCGACATCACCGAGTGGAACTTCAAGACCGAGAATGAAGGCGTCCGCCACATCGGCCCGATGGCACAGGATTTCCACGCGGCATTCGGCCTGGGCGAACGGGACGACCGGATCGCACCGCTGGATACCTCGGGCGTGGCCTTGGCGGCCGTGCAGGGATTGCAGCAGGAACTGGTGGAGCGCGACCAGCGCATTGCGGCCCTGGAGGCCAAGATCCAGAAGCTGGATCGCCTGACCGAGAAACTCCTGCAGGCGCAGCAGGTGCAGGAAGGCACCACGCTGCCGGCATCGGGTGAGGTCTGCGAACCGCAGACGGTGGCTACGGGCCTGTAAGACGACATGTGACGGCCGGCGCTCCAGTGGAGCGCCGGCCGTTTTTTGTTGCTCGCCTCAGAACGCGGCCTTGACCGCCTGCAGCAGCGGATCACGTTGCCCCGCCGGCCGTTCCGGCAGGTGCCCCTCGGCAATCGTCCAGATGATCGTTCCGCCCAGCCCGTTGCGCCGGACGTAGGCGCCCTTGGCGGCGATCGACTGCTCG
The DNA here is from genome assembly GCF_025398735.1 of Tahibacter amnicola. Taxonomy (NCBI): domain Bacteria; kingdom Pseudomonadati; phylum Pseudomonadota; class Gammaproteobacteria; order Lysobacterales; family Rhodanobacteraceae; genus Tahibacter; species Tahibacter amnicola. Next base: position 4,880,999 of record NZ_CP104694.1, on the reverse strand, counting down.
TCGTCGTATGAGATGAAATTGCATTGCTGTGGTCCGATGGGTGCGTTCGAGCCCAGCCACGGAGCCATTGCTGCCGTATCCCACTGGCGCAGGCCCGCGCTGTAGTAGCTTTGCATGATGTTGTGGTAGCTCATCACGTTGTCGCTGGCGACCACGGTGCCGCCAAACAGGCGCGGCGCGCTCACATTGCGCCAGCAGGTGCCGTAGAACGGAATTCCGACGCCGATGCGGGAGCGCGGAACCCCGGAGCGGCGATACCATTCGGCGCTGACCTCCAGCGAACTGGGCGTATTTCCCGCGTGGCCAGTGAGGGCGGAGCTGAACCAGCTCTGCCAGCCACCCCAGTCGCCGGCCATGTCGTAGCTCATGATGTTGATCTGATCGAACAGCGGCGCGATGGAGGCGAAGAAGGGATTGGTCGTTCCGGCGAAATTGGCGTTGATCCAGCCGACGGGTACCGTGAGGATCATGTCAGGGCGCGCTGTACGCAGCGCCTGTGCCAGCGCGATGAAATTGGGTTCGTCGCTGGTCTGGATGGGTTCCCAGTCCAGGTCCAGGCCGTCGTAGCCCAGGTCGTCCATCACATCGAGCAGGTTCGCCACGAAATTTGCCCGGTTCGCCGGCGATGCGGCGCTCACCCAATTGCTGTATTCGCCGGCGCCGCCGACCATCAGCACGGCCTTGATGCCTGCGGCGTGCGCCGCGTTCGAGGCCTGCTGGGCGAAGATCGGGCCATTGGTGTTGTCGATGTCGAAGTGGCGCGTGACGCCGCCGTTGCTGGTCGGCGTGACGCGGCCGACCATCAGGTGTGTCATTGTAGAGAAATCAATTTCGGCAATCGGATACATATCGCGCTGATAGCCGACGTGATAGCCGGAAATCCAGGGCTTCTGGAAACCGCCGGCGAAGATCGTGTCGTCGGCACAGGCGTCCGACGCAGCCAGCAGGGGTAGTGCGGATAAAGCCAGGGAGCGGAGGAGAGACATGGTCAAGGCCCGAGTGTGCGTGACCTGATGGTAGCGCTGAGGTTGCTGGCGCAAGCGCGTTCTGCAGCACTATTTGCGTGACGTGCGCCGCACTTTGTCGTGGGCAAAATCGCATTGCAATGGATGCGCAGAACGTCACATGTGAGGTGGCACTTTAGGAGGCGTTTAGACGATGAAATGGAGTTTGCCCTGGGAGCCGGTCGAAGACGGCTCGGCATTGACGGAAGCACTGCGGCGCGAACTCGTTCCGGGACACGCGCTCTTTGACGTTCCGGTGCGCGCGTTAGCCCGGCGCTGCGATACGGATGACGTGCTGTATGGATTTGTGGACGGAAGCGGGCGCGTGGCCGTCGTGCACCTGACCTGGCAACCGGGCATGTCAGCGCGCTGGCCGTACACCGAAGTGCTGCCAGACCTGGCCACATTTGCTGAACGGGTGATGCGCCCCGATCACACGGAGCGCGGCTGATCAGCCCGTGGTCGCCGTGGTGCTGGCGGGCGTCTGCTGCACGGCGAGCAGGGCATAGGAGGAAAAGGCGGCGTAACGCTTCTCGCCCGGTGTCAGCAGCCGATAGGCCTCAAGCAGGGGGAGGTCGGCGCCCAGCGATCGGGCCAGCTGTGCGCTGTGGATCACGGCAACGGACAGCAGTGGGGCGAGGGTGCGTTCGTGAGGGTGAAGCGTGTCGGAAGCGGTCTCGACGGCGAGTGAAGCCTGGTCCGGTACTGCCGGGGATGGAACGGTGGAGGCACTGCATACCGCAGGTCCGAACAGCGACAGAAACACACTCGCGAATCGAAGCTTCCGATTCATGGGCAGATAACCTTTAGATGCCAGGCCGCAAACGACCATCGAACACGTCGCTCGTGGAACTACGAATTACTACGTAGACCAGGTCGCGTCAAGCGGCCGCCTCACGGCAGTCCGCGTTGGGGTTATGTAGGGCAAGGTAGCTTAAGAAAGCGTAAAGCGGGTCACGCCCAATCCAAACAGTTTGTGACGCCGGGCCCGACCGCTGCCCGGCAGGTCCTGCGGGCTGGACCGCGTTCAAACCGTGGACAGCCGGCGACGCAGCCGGTAAAACCCCTGCTTGTATCCCTCGTGCGTGCGGAGCCCGTTTCATGGTGTACCTGGTCGTCACGGCGGCGGTATTGGTGCTGCTAGGAAGCGTCATCTGGTACGTGCAACGCCAAGACGCCGGGCCGCGGCAACCCACCCCCGGCGTGGGTTCTCCGAGGACGATATCGACCAGGAAGTGCGTGCCGTCTTCGTCGAAGAAGTGCAGAACGAGATCCGCAATTTGCGCAAACTTCTGCCGGCCTGGAAGAACGAACCCTTCGACCAGGCATCGGTCACCCAGATGCGCCGCTCGTTCCATAGCCTCAAGGGCAGCAGCCGGATGGTCGGAGAAACGGCCATGGGTGACTTCAATGCCAAGTTCGAGCGCCTGCTGGATCGCCTGATCGACAAGACGCTCGCCCCCAGCCCGTCCGTAATCGAAGCGGTCGAGCAGGGCACGAATGTGTTGTCCGAGCTGCTGCTGCAACTGCGCACCGGACGCGCCCCGCGGGCCGACGTCCAGGGTCTGATGCGTACGGTGGACCGGCTGATCAAGTCGCCGCGCGTGGTCGTGCGCCCGGCGGGCACTGCTGCCGCGGATGACGGGTCTGTCGCGGAGTCGTCTTTCGCCGGCCAGCGGGACTCCGCCGAGCCGGCGCGACCACTGCGCCCGCAAGGCAGGCGCGAGTCGTAGGCAAGGCCCGACGGTGCCGGGCTGCCGGCGAAGTCAGGCCGCCGGCAGGATGGCGTTGTGGTAGATCTCCTGGACGTCGTCCAGGCCTTCGAGCCAGTCGAGCAGGTCTTGCAGCGTTTCGGCGGCTTCACCGTTTACGTTCACGCGGTTTTCCGCGCGCATCACGACATCCGCGCTCACCAGCGGCAGCCCCGTGCCGGCAACGGCCTTCTTGACGGTTTCGAACGCATCGGGGGCGCACAGCACGACGCTTCGGCCGGCATCACTCTGGACGTCATCTGCGCCGGCATCGAGGGCGACTTCCAGCACCTTTTCCTCGGCCGCGGCATCGGCGGTCGTGACGACGATCTCGCCGGTGCGATGAAACTGGAACGCGACCGAGCCGCTGGTGCCCAGGTTGCCGCCATGCTTGTTCAGGGCGTGGCGCACGTCCGCAACCGTACGTTGCTGGTTGTCGGTCATGCAGTCGATCAGGATTGCAACGCCCGAGGGGCCGTAGCCCTCGTAGCGCAGCTCCTGCATATTGTCGGCGCCGTCGGCACCCGAGCCGCGACGAATGGCGCGCTCGATGGTGTCCTTGGGCATGTTGGCGGAAAGGGCTTTTTCCGTCGCGATGCGCAGGCGCGGATTGCCTGCCGGATCGGCGCCATTGCGTGCGGCGACGGTGATTTCGCGGATCAGCTTGGTGAAAACCTTGGCGCGACGGGCATCCTCGGCGTTCTTGCGACCTTCGATGCTTGGACCTCTGCCCATAGAAATACCTGTACCTGTTTTGGATTCCGGAAGCGGCCCGAGGCCGCGAAACGGCGTATTTTACTGAACTGGCCGCGGGGCGCATGCGGCAGACTGACGTCCGGCGCGAGCGCCGGTTTCGCGATTGACGCAACTCACCCCTGACGTCCGGCCGCGGCCGGGCCCGCGCGATCAGGACTTCGGCGTGGTGTCGGCCGGTGTCCGCATGCGATCGGCGACGCGGTAGAGCATTACACCGATGATGGCGACAACGGCCAAGCCCACCCACTGGCCAAAATGCCATGCAGGCGGCAGGGCAAGGACGTCGGCGCGCCCGGACACCACGATCGGAATGGCGATGATGATGCCGGTCAGGGCCTCGCCGGTGATCAGGCCGGCGGAGAACAGCGTACCGGGGCGGTGTGCGCGCTCTTTCTCTTCCTCCGGCGCCTGGGTCAGTTTGTGGCGGCGTTCCACCAGGTGCGTGATCAGGCCGCCGACGAAGATCGGCACCATCAGTTCCAGCGGCAGATAGATGCCAATCGCGGCGCCCAGCACCGGTACGCGGAAATGCGAGCCCTTGGCCTTGAGCCACTCGTCCAGGGCGATGATGGCGGCGCCAATGCCTGCGCCGATCGCAATCATGTTCCAGGGCAGTTCACCGCCGAAAAGACCCTTGGCAACGGACGCCATGAGCGTGGCCTGCGGTGCAGCCAGCGAGTTGGGGTGTTCGGGCGTCGGCGCGCCGATGCCGTAGGCAGTCGCCAGGAGGTTGAGCACCGGCGCCATGATCAGGGCGCAGGAAAAAGCGCCGATGGCCAGCATGACCTGCTGCTTCCAGGGCGTCGCCCCGACAATGTAGCCGGCCTTGAGATCCTGCAGGTTGTCGCCGCCCACGGAGGCGGCGCAGCACACCACCGCGCCGATCATGATCGCGGCGACCGCGCCGATCGGCGACTGGCGGCCCAGCAGCAACAACAGCACGGCCGATGCGAACAGGATCGTCGCAATGGTGATACCCGAGACGGGGTTGTTGGAGGAGCCGACCAGGCCTGCGAGGTAGCCCGACACGGACACGAACAGGAAGCCCGCGACGATCATGATCAGCGTCATCGGGATGCTGACGGTCCACTGCTGCACGATGGCCTGGTAAAGGAAAGCCAGCGGCAGGACGAACACGACCAGGGCCACCAGCATCCACTTCATCGGCAGGTCGCGCTCGGTCTCGGCGACCGACTCGGAAGACCCTTTGCGCGCCGCGGCGAAGCCGCTCTTGATGCCCGACAGCAGCGAGTTGCGCAGCGTGAAGAGGGTCCACACGCCGCCGATGAGCATGGCGCCCACGCCCATGTAGCGGATCTTGGCTGACCAGATCTGCGCCGCCGCGGCGGCGGCCGGCGCATCGGCGATGCGTGCGGCCAGGGCCGGGTCGGTGTCCAGGAAGAAGGCGTGGTAGAGCGGAATGGCAATGTTCCAGGACAGCAGGCTGCCGGAGACCACCACGATGCCGACATTGAGGCCAACGATATAGCCCACGCCCAGCAGGGCCGGCGACAGGTTCGTGCCCATGTACGCCAGGTATTTGCCGATAAATCCGCTGCCGACCGCGTTGTCCGAGATCATGCGCATGCCGCTTTCGGCGGCGAGCTTCACCACGGCGCCCAGCGATCCGGCGAGGGCGAGGATGCGGATTCCCGGTCCGGGATTCTCGCCGGCCTTGAGCACTTCGGCGGCGGCCTTGCCTTCCGGGAAGGCCAGCGGTTCTTCCACGATCATCGAGCGGCGCAGCGGTACCGAGAACAGCACCCCCAGCAGGCCGCCCAGGCCGGCAATCGCCAGCACCCAGGAATAGCGGAAGTCCTGCCAGTACCCCAGGATGATCAGCGCGGGGATGGTGAAGATCACGCCGGCGGCGATCGAGGAACCCGCCGAGGCGCCGGTCTGCACAATGTTGTTTTCCAGAATGGTGCCGCCGCCGAGCACCCGCAGCACCGCCATCGAGACGACCGCGGCCGGGATAGCCGTGGCGATCGTCAGGCCGGCGAAGAGGCCCAGATAGGCGTTGGCGGCCGATAGCACCACCGCCAGGACGATCGCCAATATGACGGCTCGGACGGTAAGTTGCGGTGTCCCGGTGTTGCTCATGGCTGGTCTCGGATCGATCGAAAGCAGACACGCTAACGGGTTCCGCGCGACCTGTGCAACCGCCGGATGTCAGGCCGTCGTGACGGCATCCGTTGCGCCGCCGCCCGCGTCCTCAGGCCAGGGCGATCTCCACGCGTTTGTTGTGTTTGCCCTCGTTGCGAATCCGCAGCACGCGGATGCCGCCGATCTCGCCGATGTTGCGCACGTGGGTGCCACCGCAGGGCTGCAGGTCGATGCCTTCGATGCGCAGCAGGCGCACACGGCCGGCGCCGCGCGGCGGCTGCACGCTCATCGTCTTGACCAGGTCCGGGCGGGAATCCATTTCTTCGTCCGTGATCCAGATGGTTTCCGTAGTGACCGCGCGGGCGATGAGGGCGTTGGTTTCGCGCTCGATGTGCGCCGCATCAAGCTGGCTCATGTCGATGTCGAAATCCAGTCGCGCGCGGTCTTCGCCGATATTGCCACCCGTCACTGGCGCCACGACCACGCAGGACATCACGTGCAGCGCGGTGTGCAGCTTCATCAGCCGATGGCGGCGCGGCCAGTCCAGTTCCAGCTTCACCGCCTGGCCGACCTGCAGGGCCGGCGCGCCGGGCGCGAGGCGATGCTCGATCCGGTCGTAGCTGGCGCCCTTGCGCGTGTCGATCACCTCGATGCGCTGACCGCCTTCGGTTTCCAGCCAGCCCCGGTCGCCCGGCTGACCGCCGCCCAGGGGGTAGAACACGGTGCGGTCCAGCTCGATCACGCCGTCGCCGACCGCGGTGATTCGTGCGGTGGCGTGTGTCAGGTAGGCGTCTTCCCGGAAGAGCAGTTCGGTCACGGTGTGAGTCCTTGCAGCCTGAGTCAGGGCGGGACGATATCGCAGCCCGTCTGGCGCGCGTCAATTGGCCTTGCGCGCTACCACGACCGGGCGGCCGAACCCGAACAGGTTTCGATCGGGAAGGACCAGCGCCGCCTCGGTGAAGCCGGCGGTGCGCAGCCGGTCGAGGATGTCGGCACCATAGTTCCGGTAGCAGAAGATCGTTTGCCCGCGGTACCGGTCGGCGTGGTATTCCGGCGGCAGGATTTCGCGCCGCTCTCCATCGCGTAGCGCCGTGCGCTCGACAGTGGCGGCGGCGGGATCGATCGGGACGGTGAAAATCAGGCGCCCACCCGGACGCAGGACGCGGAACACCTCGGCGAAGGCGGCCAGGTCGTCCGCCACGTGCTCGAAGACCTCGGTCGATGTGCACAGGTCAAATTGTGCGGCGTCGAAGGACAGCCGCTGGAGATCCTGGCAGAGCATGCCGTCCTGGTGCGTTCCGCTGGGGACGTCCGGAAAGTACTCGCTCAGCGTCAGCGACCGCACGCGGCCGCGCAGGAACCGTACCAGGGGACCGGCATAGGATGCCTCGTAGACGGATAGCGGTGCGAGGTCCGCGCATTCCCGCCGGATCACCGCGACGATCGACTGGGTCACCGCGCTGGCGCCGCAGCGCGGGCAGCGGACGGCCATTTCCTCGCGGCGCAGCTGCACCTGGAGCGGAAAGTCGCACACCGCACAGGTGTCGTGTGCCAACCGCAACTCGCCCCACCGCACCAGTGTCATTGCCTTGATCCATCGCATCGTTGCTCCTGGGGGGCGGTTGAATCCAGCCGCAATGCTACACGTCGCGGCGCTGCGCGACGGTGCGGTAGACGGTATACGCCACGGCAAGCAGGAACGCGATGGCGGCCGGAACGTACAAGGTAGCTGGTCCATAGGTTCGGAATCCGGCGGCACCCGCCAGGCCGCCGCAGAAAAATCCGGAGACGACGACCAGGCAGATCCGCAGGCGCCGTGGCTCCACGGGCACCCCGCGCACGAAATGGCCGAGAAAGATGCCCAGGTCGGTGAACATGCCGGTCACGTGAGAGGTGCGGATGATCGTGCCGCTGAACGTCGTCGCCATTGCATTCTGGAGGCCGCACGCGACACCGGCGAGGTAGATGCCACTCATGGCGTTGCGCTGCAGGAGCTGGACGGCCGCGACCAGGGCGGCGGCCTCCAGGGCAAGTACCACGCTGTAGCGCCGCCCCAGGCGCAGCGTGCTGTCCTGCACGATGAAACCGCTCAGGACGGTGCCGCCGAAAAATGCCCCGATGACCAGGAGCAGATGCAGGGCCAGCGGGAAGTCCGCGTCGGCCACCGCCATGCCCAGGAGGGAGGTCGATCCGGTCAGGTGCGTCACCGCTGCGTGTTCAAAGCTGCCCAGGCCCACCACGTTGATGATGCCCGCCGCGAAGGCGAGAACCCAGGCACAGGACAGCACCCACGAAGGCAGGCGAGTGATCATCGGTGAATTTCCAGGGGTTGCAGCAACGTGAGATGGCGCGGATCAATGGCGCAGGTCAACGGCGCGGATCACGCGGGGAATTTCCCAGCAGGCCTGCGGCGAGTTTTCCCGCGACCGTGAACAGCAGCATCGCGAGCGTCGCCGGCACCGCCGCGGCAAGCCACTCGGAGGCGCCGTTGTTGACCAGCACCACGACGCCCGTCGCGACGAACAGCGCCGCAATCACGCCCAGCATGGCCACGGCGACGAACAGCAAGGCCAAGGCGACCTGCATCGTGCGCGAAGGGCGGGAGGTCGACGGGGCCGCAGCGTGGATGCGCGGGCGACGAAGGCGTCGTATCCGCGGCATGATAGGCCGGGGAGTGGACGGGGTGGTGCGATCCGGGGGAGCGGGCGATGCCTCCATGGCACCCATCATAACGTGGTGCGAATGGGGTCGGTGCATTGGTCCAGGCGATGGACGAAAAAAGCCCGGCAGATTGCCGGGCTTTGCTTCACGGACCCACCACGCCGGCGTCAGACGATTTCGACGGCCACGGCGGTTGCCTCACCGCCGCCGATGCACAGCGACGCGACACCGCGCTTGAGACCACGATTGCGCAGCGCGTGGATGAGGGTGACGACCAGCCGGGCGCCGCTGGCGCCGATCGGGTGACCCAGCGCACAGGCACCGCCGTTGACGTTGAGCTTGGCGTGCGGGATGCCCAGTTCCTTGATCGGTGCCATCGCGACGACGGCGAAGGCTTCGTTCACTTCGAACAGGTCGACCTGGTCCACCGTCCAGCCCACTTTCTTCAGGAGCTTTTCGATGGCGCCCACCGGCGCCGTCGTGAACCACTGCGGCTCCTGCGACTGGGTGGCGTGGCCGACGATGCGGGCCAGCGGAGCGATACCGCGGCGGGCGGCTTCCTCGGCACTCATCAGCACCGTGGCCGCTGCGCCGTCGGAGATGCTCGAGGAACTGGCCGCGGTGATCGTGCCGTTCTCCTTCTTGAATGCCGGCTTCAATGTGGGAATCTTGGACAAATCGCATTTGCCCGGTTGTTCATCGGTTGCGATCTCGACCTCGCCTTTGCGCGAAGCCACCTTCACCGGCACGATTTCCGCCGCAAACGCACCGGACTGCTGTGCGGCCAGCGCACGCCGGACGGTTTCGGAAGCGAAGGCATCCTGGTCCTCGCGGGTGAAGGCGTACTTGTCGGCACATTGTTCGCCGAACACGCCCATGGCCTTGCCGTCGTAGGGATTGGTCAGGCCATCCCAGGCCATGTGGTCGACGACTTCGAAATTGCCGTAGCGGTTGCCGCCGCGGGAGTTGGGAATCATGTGCGGTGCATTGGTCATCGACTCCATGCCGCCGGCGACGACGATGTCGGCCGAGCCCGCGCGGATGGCGTCGTGCGCCTGCATGATGGCCTTCATGCCCGAGCCGCAAACCTTGTTGATGGTGGTGCAGCCGGTGGCGGGGGGAAGGCCGGCGGCGAGCGCCGCCTGGCGGGCCGGCGCCTGGCCCAGGTTGGCCGGCAGCACGCAACCCATGATCACTTCGCTGACGTCGGCGGCCGGCACGGCGGACTGTTCCAGTGCCGCGCGGATGGCGGCGGCCCCAAGCGTGGGAGTCGGCACGCCGGTGAACTGACCCTGGAAGGAACCGATCGCGGTGCGCTTGGCCCCGACGATGACGATATCGGACATGGAACTCTCCACGTTTGGATGGCTGAAGTAACGGTGCCAGGACGCACACCGCGGATACTGAGTCGCCGGATTATGCGCCGCTTGCTGCGCTGCGGCAATTGACCTTTCGGGCGGCGAATTGGCTTGTCTGCCCGATGCTTAGCGCAGTAGCCTGCACACATGCGCAAACCGGGCCCCGCGTGGCTGTGGCACACCGCCATGAGGGCGGTTTTCGCGCTGGTCGCAATCTGCTTTTCCGGCTCCGGCGACGCACAGGACTACGGCGTCGAGCGGGTGCGTTTTCGTCACCTGGGTGTCAAGCAGGGCCTTTCGCAGGCCACGGTGCTGAGCATTACCCAGGACAAGGACGGCTTCGTCTGGGCCGGCACCCAGGATGGCCTGAACCGGTATGACGGCTATGGCTTCCGCGTCTACAAGCACGATCGCAGTGATCCCTATTCGCTGCCGGACAACAACGTGCGGCGCGTCCTGGCCGATGCACGTGGCCGCATCTGGGCAGCGACGCAGAACTCGGGGATCGGGCTGTACGATCCCACGCTCGATCGCTTCACCCGTTTGAGCGCCGATCCGACGGTGCCTGGCAGCCTGATTGCGCGCGGAATCGGCGCCATCGCGCAGGACCCGTCGGGAACCGTCTGGGTGGCCACGCTCCACGGCGGACTGCAGCGGTTCGACGAGGCGACCCAGCGCTTTGAAACCAGTCGTTGCACGGGCAGCCCGCTGCGCATGATCTACACCATCGGCGCGCGGCGTTCGGATCTCATCCTGGGTACGGAAGAAGGACTGTGGCGGTGCGATCCGGCAACCGGTGCGATGGAGCAGTGGCGTTTTGGCGACGTCGCCCTCGACGGTCAGCCGCAGACGATACAGGTCGGGCCGGACGACTCGGTCTGGATCGTGGTGGCCTATTCGGGCATTTATGGATTCAACGCCCGCGGTGAGCCGCATACACGGATCGATCGCAACGGTGACCCGGCAGTGGATACCAGCAGCGCGCGGGGCCTGTTGCTCGATCGTGACGGCAAACTGTGGTTCGGCAGTGAACTGCACGGCCTGTCGCGCTTCGACCCGGTCACCCAGCGGCTGGAGAATTTCCGCCATCGTCCTGGTCGCGAATATTCCCTCTCACACAACCGCGCGTTTTCGCTGTTCCAGGACCGGGACGGACTGATCTGGATCGGCACCTGGGGTAATGGCCTCAATGTGCTCGACCAGCGCACCATGGCATTCGAGCACTGGTATCCCGGTTCGGGCCCGCAGGCGCTGCCTGGCACGGGTGTTTCCGCCATCTATGGCGATGCCGACGGAAGTTACTGGGTCGGCAGCCTGCAGGACGGTGGTTTGAGTCATTTCCATCCGGAACGCGGGGTGCTCGAGAACTACGCCACCGATCCGACAAAACCCGACAGCCTGAACGCGAATTTCATCAACGCGATTGCGCGCGGCCCGGATGGCTCCCTGTGGGTGGGCACCAGCGGCGCCGGCCTGGCGCGGCAGCGTCCGGGCGAGAAAAAGCTGGAGGTCTATCGGCATGACAAGTCGCGGCCGGGCTCGCTGGTCGATGACATCGTGCAGACGCTGTACTTCGACCGCACAGGCACCCTGTGGGTGTCCACCTCGAGCGGGCTTGATGCGCTGTGCCCGGATTGCACCGAGTTCCGCCACTACGCGCACCGCGACGACGATCCCGACTCGCTGGGCGGATTGGGCGTTTCCTGTGTCCTGGAGACGCGCTCGGGTGAGTTCTGGGTGGGGCTTCGGCGCAACGGACTGGATCGCCTCGACCGGGCCACGGGCCGCGCCGAGCATTTTGTTCCCGTCGCTGGCGAAGGGGATTCGCTGTCGTCGCTGGGTATCACGGCCCTGCTGGAGGATCGTCAGGGTCAAATATGGATAGGTACACAAGGTGGCGGATTGAACCGCATGCGTCGCGACGGCGGGAAGATCCGTTTCGCGGCCATCACCACGCGCGACGGACTTGCCGCTGACGCCATCGGCGACCTCGCCGAAGACGCCCGGGGACGCCTGTGGATGAGCACGACCGTGGGCATCAGCCGCTACGATCCCTCCACGGGTGCGATCCGCAATATCGGCGGTACCGGCGGTGCGTTCGAGAACGGCTATTTCATCGGCGCGGGCGGGCGTGACGGCCAGGGGCGGATCTTCTTTGGCGGCCCGGCCGGCGTGACGCTGTTCAATCCGGCGGAAGTGGATGAAATCCCGGCACCGCAACCGGTGCTGACGGATCTGCGCCTGTTCAACGCGCCAGTCAAGCTGCGCTGGCGTGATCCGGGATCCCCCCTGGTGCAGCCCGTGTGGAAGGGGGGCGAAATTGCGCTGGGTTATCGCCAGTCCATGGTGTCGATCGATTTCGGCGTGCCCACCGCGGCGGATCCACCCGGCGTGCAGTACGCGTATCGGTTGGAACCGCACGACCAGGACTGGATCGAGACGGATGCCAGCCGGCGCACGGCGACGTACACCGCGCTGGCGCCCGGCCGGTACCGTTTCCTGGTGCGGGCGCGCAACGCGGGCGGCGCGTGGGGGCCGCAGCAGGCGGAACTGTCATTGCGCACCGAACCGCCGCCCTGGCTGAGCTGGCCCGCCAGGGCGGGGTACCTGACAATCGCGGCCGTCATTGCGTTGCTCTGGTGGCGCCGGCGCGCGGAGATTGCGCGTCGACGCGAGCAGGCGCAGGAATTCCTTCGCAAGAGTGAGGAGCGGCTCAAGCTGGCCCTGTGGGGCAGCGGCGGCGAACTGTGGGACGTGCATCTGCCGACCGGCGTCATGCACCGGGAAAACCGCCTGGAGGGCGTGGCAGCCAGCCACGAGGCCGATCACCAGACACTCGACTCCTACGCGCCCTTCGTCCATCCGGACGATTTGCCGCTGTTCCGCGACGCCCTGGTGCGTCATCTGAAGGGTGATGCAGACGCTTTCGTCGTGAGCTATCGCACCTACGATCGCGACCATCGCTGGGTTTGGGTGCTCACCCGTGGCCGCGTGGTCGAGCGGGATGCGGAGGGCCGTGCCGTCCGCATCGCGGGGACGACGCACGACATCTCGGCACTGAAGAATGCCGAGGAAGCACTGCGCCGGCTCAACGAAGAGCTGGAACTGCGTGTGGAACGCCGAACGGCAGACCTGCGCACGGCCAACGTCGAGCTGCGCAACGCGCTTGATCGCCTCACGCTCACCCAGCGCCAGCTGCTCGAAGCCGAGAAGCTGGCATCTCTGGGTAGTCTGGTGGCCGGTATCGCGCACGAAATCAATACACCGCTGGGGATTGGCGTCACGGCGGCTTCTCATCTGAGCGAAGAGGTCACACGCCTGTCGCGCGAGATCGCCGGCGGTACGCTCAAGCGCTCGGATCTGGACCGTTTCCATCACAGCGCGCTGGAGAGCGCCGAGCTGATCCTGCGCAACCTGCAGCGCGCGGATCGCCTGGTGAAGAGTTTCAAGCAGGTAGCGGTCGACCAGTCCAACGAGGATCGCCGCATCATCGGCCTTGGCGTGTGCATCAATGAAATTCTGACGACGCTGGGCCCGACGCTGAAGAAAACCCCCCACAAGGTGGTGGTGGATTGCCCGGTGGAAGTGGTGTGCGAAACCGCTCCCGGGGCCCTGTATCAGATCTTCACCAACCTCGTGATGAACTCGCTGCTGCATGGTTTTACCGTGGACAAGCCCGGTACGGTGCGGATCCACGTCAGACGCGAGGCCGACGAGATCGCCATCGACTACAGCGACGATGGCGTCGGCATGGACGAAACGACCTGTGCACGCATGTTCGATCCGTTTTTCACGACCCGGCGAGGGCAGGGCGGATCGGGGCTTGGCATGCACATCGTATACAACTTGGTCACGCAGGCGCTGGGCGGAACGATCCGGGTGACCAGTGCGCCGGGACGCGGCATCCTGGTGGCGATCCGCTTCCCGGGAGCGCGTCATGGTGGCTAGACGGCGCTACCCCGGGCGTTGCTGCGGATTGGCTGCGGCCGCGTGGCTGGTCGTAGCGGGCTGGAATGGCATTGCCTGCCGCGTGGCATCCGCGCAGACGCAGGCTTCCGCGGTACCGGCGGCCGATCCGGCGATTGGTCTTGATCGCGTGCGGTTTGAAACCATCGGCATGGCCAATGGCTTGTCCCAGTCCACCGTCAATGCCGTGGCGCAGGATCGCGATGGCTTCCTGTGGGTCGCCACGCAGGACGGGCTGAATCGTTTTGACGGCTATCGCTTCCGCACCTATCGCTACGACCGGACGGACCGTTACTCGCTGGGGGGCGACTACGTCGAGGACCTGCGATACGACCGGCACGGCCGTCTGTGGGTAGCCACCAGTACGGGAGGTGTCAGCCGCTACGATCCGGTGCTGGACCGGTTCGACAATTTTGCCTTGCAGGGGCCCGACCAGGCCGCGGGAACGCTGCCGGTGTATGCCTTGCACGAAGGTATTGACGGAACGATCTGGGCGGGTGTGAACAATGTGGGCTTGTTCCGCTATGACGAATCGGCGCAGGCGTTCCGCCTGAGCGGCTGCCACGGACATCCGCGCCTGCAGCATCCGCGCTTCGTGGCAAACCTGGGTACCGGAAATGGTCTGCTCGTGGGCGGGCGCGTCGGTATCGTGCGCTGTGGCGAAGACGGAAAGGTCTACCCCTGGGGCGCGCCGTTCACCGATCACTTTCAGATCAGCCGGCTGGCCGTGGGACCCGACGGCGATGTGTGGGTGGCCACGATCAACAGCGGTTTGCACCGGTTTGCGCGCGACGGAACGGTGCGCGAAACCTTCCACCGGGATGCGCCGGACGAAGGTCATCGCATACCCGATGATGCGGTGCGTGCGCTGTGGTTCGACCGGCGCGGCGTGCTGTGGATCGGCACGGACAATTCGGGTTTGCTGCGACTGGTTCCCGGCGCGCGCATTCCCGAACGCTATTCACACGACGCGGCGCGACTGGGATCGCTGGGCTCAAACCGCGTGGCCTCCATCTACGAGGACCGCCATGGCGTGATCTGGGTCGGTACCTGGGCGACGGGGTTGAGCCGCCATGATCCGCGTACGGAGAACGTCGCCAATCTCGTCGGCGGCGTAGCCCCGCGCGGCTTGCCCGCAGGCGGTGTCGTCAGCAGCTATGCCGATCCCAACGGCACGCTTTGGTTCGGCGTGCTGGAAAACGGCGGCCTGATCAACTTCGACCTGACCAAGGGCGTGCTGTCCCGTCACGTGCACGACCCGGCGCGGCCAGACAGTCTGAGCGACAACTTCGTCAGCTCTGTCCTGCGCACGCGGGACGGTACGCTGTGGGTGGCCAGTTGGCGCGGCGGCCTCAACCGCTGGCTCGGTGGCGATCGATTCGAACGCTTCCTGCACGATCCGGACGATCCGCACAGCCTGGCCAGCAACCAGATCCGCAAGCTGGTGGAAACTGCGGACGGCACGCTGTGGATCGGCACGCGCGGCGGCAGCCTGGATGCGCTGTGTGCCGGTTGCCGGCAGTTTCGCCACTACCGTTCGGATCCGGCTGATCCGACCAGCCTCGGCGCCAACGAAGTGAGCACGATGCTGGAAAGCCGTCTTGGCGAATTCTGGCTGGTGCTGCGCAGCGCCGGCGTCGCCCGGCTCGATCGCAGTACCGGTCGTTTCGAGCACTTCCGCGCCAGCGCCGATCGGGATGACACCATCAGCAGCGACGCGGCGTTGTCGCTGCTGGAGGATCGGCGTGGCGATATCTGGGTCGGTACCGACAAGGGATTGAACCGCGTGATACGCGGCAAGGACGGTGCGATCACATTCGCCGTCGCGGCCGATTCGCAACGCCTGCAGGATGACAACGTCGATGCGATCGAAGAGGACGTCAACGGCCGCCTGTGGCTGGCGGTGGGTACGGGTTTGTCGCGATTTGATCCGCAGAGCGGTGAGGTGCTGAATTTCGGCAGCCGGGAAGGCATGTTTCCGACGGGCTACTACATCGGTGGCACCACGCGTACGGCGTACGGCATCATGGTGTTCGGGGGCGCGGCCGGTGCCAACGTGTTCGATCCCACCCGGCTGGAAGCCGCGCCGGCGCCGCAGCCCTTGCTGACCGATGTGCTGATCTACAACCGTTCGATGGCGCCGGCCTGGCGCCAGCCGGATTCGCCCCTGACCCAGACCGTCTGGACGGGTGGCCAGCTGACGCTCAACCATCGCCAGGGCATGCTCACTGTCGCCTTCTCGGCGCCCGAGGCGAACGATCCCTCGCGCGTGCGCTACTCGTTCCGCCTCGATCCGCTCGACAGCAACTGGATTGAAACAGCCGTTGCCGCTCACAACGCCACCTACACGCACCTGGTGCCCGGCAACTACGTGCTCCGGGTCAGGGCGCGCAACCAGGGGGCCGACTGGGGGCCCAAGGAAGCGCAGGTGAAGATCGCCGTCTCACCGCCGCCGTGGCTGTCGTGGCCGGCCAAGACGCTCTACGCGCTGACCATGGCTTCTCTGGGAGCGCTGGTCGGCTGGCAGGTGCGCGGGCAGCAGCGGCGCAAGGCCCTGGTGCAGGAAGCCATCCGGCAGAGCGAAGCGCGGCTCAAGCTGGTGCTGTGGGGCAGTGGCGGCGAGTTGTGGGACGTGGACCTGCTGCGTGGTGGCGTGCGGCGCGAGAATCCCTTGCCACGACTGCCGCCGGAACATATTGCCGGGCACTTCACCTTGCGTGATTTTCGCTGCCTCGTGCATCCGGACGATCGCGCTGTGGTGCGCGCGCTGCTCAGCCGCCATCTGCGCGGGCATAGCGAAAATTTCGAAGCCAGTTTTCGCCTGCGTGACCGTTATGGCGACTGGTGCTGGCTGATGGCGCACGCGCGCGTCGCCGCGCGCGATGTGGACGGTCGTGCGCTGCGGCTTGCCGGCACGCTGCACGACATCTCGCCGCTCAAGGCGGCCGAGGCGGCGCTGCTGGAAATGAACGAAGCGCTGGAAGCGCGCGTCGAACACCGGACAGCGGAGTTGCGCGATGCCTTGCGCAACCTCACCACGGCGCAGCGCCAGCTCGTCGAGGCGGAGAAATACGCCTCGCTGGGTGGTCTGGTGGCCGGTATCGCCCATGAGATCAATACACCGGTCGGTGTCAGCGTGACGGCAGCCTCGCACCTTCAGGAAGAGTTGCGCGTGCTGTTCGGCCGCACCGGGCAGGGGCCGGTCCAGACCGGCATGCTCACGCGTTTTCGCGAAACGGCCAATGCCAGCTGCGACATCATCCTGCGCAATCTGCAGCGTGCCGACGAACTGGTCAAAAGCTTCAAGCGCGTCGCGGTCGACCAGACCACCGAGGCACGTCGCACGGTCGACCTGGCCACCACGCTGCACGAAGTGCTGATCATGCTGGGGCCGACACTCAAGAAGACGCCGCACAAGGTGGATCTGGAGTGCCCGTCCGGGCTGGTGTGCGACACGGCGCCGGGTGCGCTCTACCAGATCATCAGCAACCTGGTGATGAACTCGCTCACCCACGGATTCGTGCCGGACACGCCCGGCCAGGTGCGCATCGTCGTCACCCGCGAAGGCGAGCACATCGTGCTCGACTACGCGGACAACGGGGTCGGCATGAGCGATAACGTCCGGGCGCGCGTCTTCGAGCCCTTCTTCACGACGCGTCGCGGCGAGGGTGGTTCCGGTCTTGGTATGCACATTGTGCACAATCTGGTTACCCAGCTGCTCCAGGGGGACATTGTCTGTCACAGCCCGCTGGGACAGGGGGTGCGCTTCCGTATCCGGTTCCGTGCCCGCGAGAGGCAGGCGGGATGATCCCCCGCGCGCGGGCATGCGATGGCGTGAACGGCGGCGTCGCGATCGCCGGGCGGTGGGTGTTGTACGGTTTGCTCTTGCTGCTGTGCGCGCAGAGTGCGCGTGCGGTTGACCCGTATTCCGTCCGGTTCCAGAACTATGCGATCGAGGACGGCCTTTCGCACAATCGCGTGCGATCGCTCGCGCAGGATCGCGACGGCTACCTGTGGGTCGCCACGCGTGACGGGCTCAATCGATTCGACGGCCGCGACTTCCGCGTCTACAAGCACGATCCCTCCGATCCCCACAGCTTGCCCGACAACGTCGTGATGGTGGTGGCCACCTCACCCGAAGGCATCCTGTGGCTGGGAACCGCCAGTGGCGGCCTTGCCTACTACGACGCCGAGCATGACCGGTTTATCAGGTACCGGGCTGATACGACGACGCGCCTTGCGAACAACTACGTGCGCTCGCTGCATTTCGACCGGCAGGGCACGCTGTGGGTTGGCTGCTTCGGTGCGGGCGTGCAGCGCTTTGACCGGTTGCGCGGTGTGGCGACGGATGCGCCGTTCGGAAGGCCTACGGGCATGCGCGGCGTCCATCGCATGGTCGATCTTCCCGACGGAGGCATGCTGTTTGTCGCCGGTGACGCCATCTGGCGCTGGGACGGCCGATCGGATCAGCTGGCCTCCTTCCTGCCTGTCGTACGCGGCGAAGTGCAGCGTAGCACCGAGTGGGCCATCCTGGATGCCAATGACGAAGTATGGGTCGTCTTCATCGAGGGTGACCTGCTGCGCCTGAATCTCGACGGCAAGGTTCTGGCGCGCTATCACACCGGACCTCGCGGCGATATCAAGAGCGGCGAAGTCATGGGCATCGTGGAGACGCGATCGGGCGACCTGTGGCTGGGCACTACCGGGGGCGTAGCATGGTTCGACCGCGCTGCGAACCGGTTCGTCGACGTTTTCCATGACCGCGCCGACCCGGCCAGCCCGCCAATGGAAGGCTATGTCATGTTCGAGGACCGCGATGGCCTGATCTGGCTGGGGAGCACCAGCCACGGACTGGGCATGCACGATCCCACCAGCGAGTCCGTCACGATCTTCCGCCACCACGCGATGGACAAGGCCAGTCTGCCGACGGATGAAGTACGGGCGATACTGCCCGAACCCGATGGTACGTTCTGGCTCGGCCTGGCGGGGACGGGCGGACTGGTGCATTTTCGTCCCGGGGAAGGGGTGCTGGCGCGCTTCAGGCACGATCCGGCCGACCCGGGGAGTCTGGCCAGTGACGCCGTGTCTGCGCTCGCGCGCGGCAGGGACGGTACCTTGTGGGTGGGGTTTGATGCCAGCGGCTTTGACCGGCTCGACCCGGGTTCCCGCACCTTTCATCACTACCGCAGCATCGCCGAGGATCCCGCATCATTGCCGGGCAATCTCGTCAATGGATTCTACGTCGACGCCGACGATACGCTTTGGGTAGCGCTTGACGGCGGTGGGCTGGTCAGCCTGTGCAAGGGGTGCACGGCGTTCAAACGGTACTACAGTGCCGAGGGCGATCCCTTCGAGATTGCCGAGTCCACGGCGATCGATATCGCCCAGACGCCGGACGGTGCGATCTGGGTCGGGCTCTTCGGCGGCGGCGTGGCGCGCCTGGATCCGGCGACCGGCCAGCTGGAGCGCTACGTTGCCAAGCTCCATTCGGACGAAGGGCCGGCCAATGACCTCGTTCGCAGCCTGTATGTCGATGCATCGGGCACGTTGTGGCTGGGCTCGCCGGCGGGGTTGGACCGGGTCGAGCGCGATCCGCGCAAGGGGCGTGTGAGCTTCATTCATCAGCGTCATCCGACCTGGTCGGCGCGCGGCAATATTACGTGCCTCGTGGCGGATGCGTCCGGCGTGCTCTGGGCGGGGACCTCCACGGGCTTGATCCGCTTTGACCGCGCCGTTGGCATCCCGGAGATCGTCGGCCGGATGGCCAACCGCGATCGCGCGAGTTACTCCAACAACGCCTGCGCGGCCGTTGGCAACACCATGTACTTCGGGACCGCGGCGGGGCTGATCCGCTTCGATCCAGGGGTGCTGCAGCCGCTGCGGTCGATCGGGCCGGTCGTCGTCAACGAGCTGCTCCTGTTCAACACGCCCATCCGGCCCAGCCCCGATGACGACCAGGCGCCACTGCAGCAGACGCTACCCTATACGGAGCGCGTGAATCTCAACTACCAGCAGAGCGTGTTCGGGTTCGGCTTTGCAGCACTGGACTTCCGCGAGCCCAGCCGCGTGTATTTCCGCTATCGCCTCGACGGCCTGCACGACAGCTGGGTACCGGTGCTGCCCAACCAGCGCAGCGTGACGTTTACCGGCGTTCCCTACGGCTCCTATCGCTTCCGGGTGCAAGCGTGGCGGGAAGGCAGTGAGCCGCGCGAAACCGGCGTGGACGTGCGCCTGGTGCCGCCGCCCTGGCGTTCGCTCTGGGCCTACGGGTTGTACGCATTGATGGCTGTCGCCACGCTGGTTGCCGTTCTGTGGCGCTACCACCGGCGGCTGGCCTATGAGCGCTACGTCGCCGCAACGATCCGGCAGAGCGAAGAAGCGCTGCGCCGCCTCAACGACGAGCTGGAGTCCCGCGTGGCCGCGCGCACCTCGGCGCTGAGCCAGACCAATGTCGAACTCACCCTGACGCTTGCGCAGCTGCGCGAGGCGCAGCAGCAGCTGGTCGAAGCGGAAAAAATGGCGTCGCTGGGTGGCCTTGTCGCGGGCATCGCACACGAGATCAACACGCCGCTGGGCGTCTGCCTGACCGCGGCGACGCATCTGGAAGAACAGTCGCGCCAGCTGGCTTCGCGCATGCAGACCGGCGAGCTGCGGCGTTCGGAGCTGGACCAGTACCAGCGCATGGCCATCGAATCTGTGGAGCTGATACTGCGCAACCTGCAGCGCGCCGACCGCCTGGTACGCAGCTTCAAACAGACTGCGGTGGATCAATCCACCGATGAATGGCGCGAGCTGGACCTGGAGCAATCCGTGCGCGATACGTTGTCGATGATCGGTCCGGTGCTACGCGTCACGCCGCACCGCGTCACGGTGGAGTGCCCCAGTCCGGTGAAGGTGTTCACATCCGGCGGCGCGGTCTACCAGATTGTGAGCAACCTGGTGTTGAATGCGATCCAGCATGCGTTCGTCCCCGACCGGCCGGGCGAGATCAGGATCACGATCGGCGTACAGGGCGATCTGGCCGGACTCACGATCGCCGACAACGGCCGTGGCATGGATGTCGAGGAACGCACGCGCGCCTTCGATCCTTTCTTCACGACCCGTCGCGGGCAGGGAGGGAGTGGCCTTGGGCTGCACATTGTGTACAACCTGGTGACGCAGATTCTGCGTGGACGGATCCTGTGCGAATCGGCGCCCGGCAGGGGCACACGTTTCGAAATCCAGTGGTCACCGGCAGTGGGCCAGGCGCGGCAGTCGGGTGTGGTTGGCTCGTAGCGATTGGCTTGGCGCTACTGGTGGCGTCGCGATGCAGTCATGCGTCATTCCAGATTGCCACCAGCGACGCAGGGGCCGTGACGATTGTCATGGTGTAGTCGTCGCTGCACGCCCAGCAACGCTGTTCGGGTGTGTGCACTGCGAGAAGGTCGTCGACGTAGTCAAAGAAGGATCCGTCGATGTGCGCGCTGGACATGTCGATCGACCAGGCGTGTGGGATGTCAAAGGCTACGAAGTGCAATTGCGCTGTTTCTCCGCGCAATTCCGCAGCAAGGTCGGTATACGTCCAGTTTCCGGCTTCGGCGAACTGCTGCAGCAGCCCGGGGTAAAACGCTTCCCGTTCCGCGTCGGTGGGACATTCCAGGGCCTCGGTATCGACGACCACGCATCGGGCAGGCGCCAGCAATTGCAGGAGATGCTGCGCGTGAAGTCCCTTGCGGTAGTCGCCGGGCGAAAGGTGCAGTCCTTTGGAAATGAGGCTCCGGACGTCCTCGGCCGACCCCACGGCGCGCTTTACGGCGGAGGGGCAGGTGAGGCCGTGACTTTCGAGGAAGGTGATGGCGTCAGCGATCTGTGTCTTCGCATCGCGTTGCTGGAGAATGTCGGCCCACATTTGAGCGGGTGAGGTTGGGTGCTTGCCGGGCGTTGAGGCCTTGCGCGCTGCCGGTTTCCTGCGCGGCTTCGGCACCGGGGTGGCACCGTGTGCGCGCAGCAGTTCGACCATCGGCTGGCAGCTCTTGCCGCCGCCAAGCCACGTCAGCACGTCCTTGCCGTCGAGGCGGGCATCGTCGGGAACTGCGCCGCCGCGCAACAGCAATTCCACCACCTCGATAGCGCCGGCGCGAATGGCGCTGCCCAAAGGCGTTTCGCCTGCGCTATCCACGCGACTGGGGTCGGCGCCGCGCGCGAGCAACCACTGGACCCACTCCGCGCGTTCGTTCTGGCAGGCGTTGGTCAGTGCTGTGCGGCTCGAGGGAAATTGACGTGCGTCAACAGATTCAAGCTGCGCCGCGATGGCCTGGGCGAGGTCTTCCACCGTTGACGGGGGCCAGCGCTGCAGTTTGCACAATAAGGATGGGTCCGTCATTGGCGCGCCGGCGCGCCACAGGCGCCGCGCGTGTTCCGGAGTTCCGTCGGAGAGGGCGTGGTAGAGTGCGCCGCCACTCGGACGCGATTCAGACCAGGTTGTCAGCAAATCGACGGTGGCATCGGCGCCGGCGGCGAGCAAATCCTCGAGAATCGCCAAGGGAACGGACTTGCCATCGCCCGTGAGCGCCGCCCACAGCACCCCGTCTGCGCGGGCGTCAGCGCCGGCTCCGAGCAATGCGCTGACACGCAATGCCAGTGCCTCGCCCGTGTTGAATTTGCAGGCCAAGGTCAGTACGGCGTTTCTGCCGCGCGGGTGGTTCGGATTTATTCCCCGACGGGCGAGCAGCGGGATCAGCTCCGTATCGGCGTAGGCGTAAAGGTTGTTGTCCGTGCCATCCTGTCCGACTCGTCCTGGATCTGCACCCCGTCGAGCAGGGCCAGCACGGCCTCGTTTTGTGAGTTGCCAGCGGCCAATTGCAGGGGCAGTTCGCCGTTAGGAAGGCGCGCGTCGGGGTCGCACCCGCCCGCGAGCAAGGCGCGGATCATCGCCGCATCATTTTCCTGGATGGCGCGCTCAAGGCTCATGGATGTTGTCTGTCAACAGTGGGGGCGCGGCGGCCTGAAACGGTAGACGTGGCTGCGTACCGTGCGCAAGTACCCATGCCGCTTCCAGAAAGGGTTCCGCATTCGTGACAGAACGGTTTCGCACTCCCCAGGAAAAGAAGCTGCTCAGCTACGTCAGGGACGGACGGAATGTCGTGGCCGAAAGCCGCACGACGGCGCGCAAGGCCATTGCCAGGCGCAAGGCGACGGCCAATCAGGCGCTGCGTAAGAGTGTCCACGAGAAGCTTTCCGCCGGTCTTCGCGCCGCCGGCGACGTCCAGGAGTTTGACCCGACTGTTCCGCGTACGGATGGACGTTCCTGGCGCAAATTCCCGGACGCTTCGCTTGCCCGTTATGTGCAGGAGCGGATCGACTACCGGCAAGCCGGTGGTCAACCGGCGACGGTGGGCAATTCGGACGTGCGCGCCAAGGCGATGCGAAAACGGCAAGGCCAGTACCGGTAGCGGCGCCCTGGTGTCATCGGCGCCGCGCAGTGCGATGAGCGTCAGTCGTGCTGTGGCGTCACCAGGATTTTTCCGTGCCGTTCACCGCTCGCGGCGGCAGCAACGGCCTCCTGGATCCGGGTCACGTCGTAGGTTGCCTGGATGGGGGTATGGAGCTTGCCGGTGGCGATCAGTCCGGCCAGTTCGCCCAGAAGCGCCCGCTGTTTCGGAGCGGGTGTGGTGCGGAACCAACGCGCCAGCCAGAAACCCTTGAGGGTGATATCGCGGAACACCAGCTCCCGCGGGGACAGCATGCACGCTTCGCCGCTCAGGGCACCGTAATTGACGATGGTGGCGCCATCCGCCAGTGCAGACGCCAGGCGCATCGTGGCTGCGCCGCCGACGGCATCGATTCCCAGCGTGATCGCCGCGCCGCCAGTGGCCGCCTTCACGCGTTCGGCGAGACCGTCGCCGTCGACCAGCACGACGTCAGCACCCTGGGATACGACCGCGGGGACCGCGGATTCACGACGAACGACATTGACCGTTTTCAATCCGCGCAACCGGGCCAGCTGCACGACGTAGCTGCCGACGCCGGAGTTGGCACTGTTCTGGATCACCCAGTCGCCGGGTTGCAGGTCGACAAAGTCGCTGAGCAGGAGCGCGGCGGTGGGGGGATTGATGGTCAGCATGGCCAGTTGCCGGGGATCGGCCTCGTTCGGCAGCGGTACCAGCGCGGCGGCCGGCGCCACGACGTGGCTCGACCAGGTGCCAATGCCCGTGGGCAGCAGGACCGTCTGGCCCGGCGCCGGTCCCTGGGTGTCCGGCCCCAGTTCGACCACCCGGCCGACGCCCTCGGTGCCTCCCACGGCCGGCAAGGCGGGCAGCATGCCGTACTGGCCTGTCAGCATCAGGACGTCGCTGGGATTGATCGGTGCCGCCAGCACCGCCACCAGTGCCTGTCCTTTGGCCAGAACCGGGCGATCGAACGGTACGGGGTGGATGACGGCATGCGGCACGGGGCCGCGTTCGGCGTATTCGGCTTTGATCAGCGTTGTCATGGGGTTGCCTTCGTGGAAGGGGGCTGAGGCGTCTATGGTGATGGACAGGAACTCCTCGCAGAATCCATTGCATTGACCAAATTCTTTTGCCCAAATCGCAACAGTCGGTTGTGCCGGAGCCCTGCATTGGACAAGCTGCGTGCCCTTCAGTACCTGGTCAAAGTGGCTGACACGCTGAGTTTTACGCGTGCGGCGAAGGCATTCGGCGTTCCTGCGTCATCCATCTCGCGCCGTATTGCCGATCTGGAAGCTGACCTGGGCGTGCAGCTGCTGCACCGGACAACCCGTACGGTGCGCATGACGGAGATCGGGGCGCGTTACCTTGAACAGGTACGCGGCGCGCTTGCGCAGCTGGACGATGCGGAGGAGCAGGCGGGGCGTCATGGGAGCACACCGGGCGGAACGCTGCGCATCAGTGCGATGCCCGGCTACAGCCGTTTACTGATGCCGGCGCTGGTGGCATTCGGGGACCGCTATCCCGGCATCCTGCTGGACGTGCATCTGAGTGATGCGCTGGTCGACCTCGGCCGCGACCAGATCGACATTGCCATTCGCGGCGGACGTCTGCCGCAGGAGCGCGTCGTGGCGCGCCGGCTGGATCCGAACCAGTTCCTGCTGGCGGCATCGCCGGATTACCTGGCCAGGCGCGGCACGCCCCGGACCTTCGATGACCTGCGGGATCACGATGCCCTGCTGTACCGTGGCCCGAATGCGTTGCTCAAGTGGCAGGGGCGCGATGAGGACGGATGGCACGAGGTGCCGGTCGCACCGGCGTTCATCAGCAATGACGGTGCGAGCCTGCTGGCCATGGCGTGCCGCGGGCGCGGTCTGGTACTTCTGCCCGAATGGGCGTTGAAGGATGCCCTTCGTTGCGGTGAACTCGTACACATTTCCCTCGATCGGCCGCTGGCGATCGGGCGTGGCGGTGAGGCGGGCATCTACCTGATGTACCTGCAGACGCGCTACCAGATACCAAAGGTGCGCGTGGCCGTGGACTTCCTGGTGGAGCAACTGGGTAGCAATCCCCCGGCGTGATCCGATGCTGCGAGGGTTCGGTTTCCGCTATGGCTGCCGCCCGCGTCCCTTGGCCGACGGCGAGCCCGCGAGCGGGGCAGCGGTCGATGCCGGGGGGCGCGATGGTGCGGTGGTGTTCCGCGCCACCGACGGCGTCGCCGCGGCGGCAGACGGAACGCCTAATACCTGGCGCCAGAAGGCGGTCGTGATGTCGCTGATACCGGACGTCTCGCCATTGAGCACGACGACCAGGCCCGTGCGGTGGCGTCGCGAATAGGCGATATCCGCGACATAGCCCTCGACCCATCCGCTGTGCAGGTAGATGTCTTCGTCGCCGACCTGGTAGATGCGCCAACCCAGACCGTAGTGCGCATCGGTGAGGATGTCCTTCCAGGCGCGGCGCTTGAGATCCTTGTGTGTGCGCACGCGCTTGCGCGTGAGTTCCTCGACCAGGGACGGCGGAACGATCTCGGGCTGATGCCCCATCTGTGCGATCAGCCATTTGCCCAGATCGGTGACACTGGCATTGATGCCGGCCGCCGGCAGTACCTCGTAGTAACCGGACTGGATCGGCGTGGTTTTCCACACGCCGCCGCGCTTGACGTGCGGCAAGGCACGATTGCTGGCGGCAAGGAATCCGTCCTTGCCGATGGACGCGTGGTCCATGTGCAGCGGCACGAACAGACGCTCGCGGACCAGGTCGCCATAGTGGCGTTGCGTGGCGCTTTCGATGGCCGTGCCAATCAGTGCAAACAGGATGTTCTGGTAGGTGTAGCACTGCCCGGGCGGACAGATGGGTTCCAGCTCCCGGAAGCGCGGCAGTACCCGGGCCAGTGGTTCATTCGCGTCCAGCAGGTTATCGAAGGCATTGGACACGATGCCGGTGGACTGCCCCAGCAGATGGTGCAGTTTCAACTGCTGCGACAGCCCCGCGCGCTTGAACTGGAAGTCCGGCAGATAGCGCGTGATGCTGTCATCCCAGCCGAGTTTTCCCTCGCGCACGAGCAATGCGGTGAGCTGCGCGGCGAATGTCTTGGATACCGAGGCGATGCGGAACACCGTATCCGGCGTGACGGCATCGTTCTGACCGAGCACACGCACGCCGTAGCCTGCGGCATGAACGATCCGTCCGTCGCGGACGATGGCGAACGCGCCGCCCGGGACACCCCGTTCGTCCAGCACCTGCCGGAAGGTGTCTGCAAAGGCTTTGTCGGCGGATAGCAGTTCCTGCGCCTGCAGCGGCAGCACGGCGGACGTACACAGCAACACGAAAAGTAGCAGGTGCGCGATGCGGAAAGCCACGGCAGAGACCCGGTCTGGAGAGGGCCGGCGATTGTAACGACGCGGATGTTGGCGAGTTGTTAGGGGACGCGAGGTCCGCCGGATCGGCAACGACAGTGACGTGATTGCGCGATGTCAGTCCGGCAACTGCTTGCGCAGCTCGATGAACTGCTGCCAGTTTGCGACCATCAGGTCGACCAGGGCCGGATCGAACTTGCGGGCGCGCTCTTCCAGGAGGAAGTGCCGGATCGCGTGGTCGGGCCAGGGATCCTTGTAGCAGCGGCGGCTGCCGAGCGCATCGAAGACGTCGGCAATGGCCGTGATGCGTCCGCTGATGGGTATGTCATTGCCGGCCAGCTGGCGCGGATACCCGCTACCGTCCCAGTTTTCGTGGTGGGTGAGGGCGATCTCGCCGGCCAGCTGGAACACCGTGCGCTTGGACCCGGACAGCAGTTTCGCCCCCAGTTCCGCATGGCTGCGCATGATGCGCGACTCGTCGTCGTCGTGCGGGCCGGGTTTGTTGAGGATGGCGTCGGGAATGCCGATCTTGCCGATATCGTGCAGCGGTGCGGCGTAGGTGAGGAACTCGCAGGTTTTTTCGTCCAGACCGTGCAGGCGGCCGAGCATGCCGGCGAGGATGCCGACGCGGCGCACGTGGTTGGCGGTCTCCTGGGAACGCGTCTCTGCGGCGCCGGCCAGGAGGTAGACCATGTCCAGTTGCGTCTCGAACAACTCCTGGTTGAGGTGCAGGTTCTCGAACGCGATCGCCACGTTGGTGCAGAAGACCTGCATCAGGCGGTGACCGAGTTCGTCGAGCTGGTGCGATTCGCCGACGTACAGCAGCGCCTCGGTGTCGTGGCTGTCGGTGAAGTGCAGAACGTAGTGGTCTTCGGCGAAGACGTGGTGCTTCTGCTGGAACGCCGCGCGCAGTGATTGGACGACGTGGCCCGGCAAGCGTTCCTCGGCGTTACGCGACAGATAGCGCGAGTAGTCGCCCGTCGCCGCAGCGACGTTGAAATGATCGGGCATGACGCCGTTGGGGGCCGAGATCCGGCAGCACAGGGCGCCGTTCTCCACGCCGACGAGGTTCGCCAGCTGCCCGAGCACGATGGACGCAAACTGTTGCGGCTGGTGATGCGAGAACACCTGGGTGGACGCGTGGATGACGTGTTCCAGCCCGCGTCGGTTGGCCTCGATCGTGCGCATGTCGCGATAGGCGCGCAGCGCCGCGTACAAGGTGGTCGCGAGCTTCTGTGCCGTCAGCTCGGTCTTTTCCTTGTAGTCGTTGATGTCGTAGGCGGCGATGACTTCGTGCTCCGGCGCCTGGCCGGGCTGGCCGGTGCGCAGGACGATACGGACGAAGTGATTGCCCAGCTGTTCGCGAATGGTGCGGACCAGTTCCAGTCCTGCCTGCTCCGACTCCATGACCACGTCGAGCAGGACGACGGCCGTATCCTCATGCTGGGCCAGCAGTTTTTCCGCTTCCCGGCTGGAATAGGCGCTCATGAGCAGGAGAGGACGTTCCGCAAAGCGGAAATTGCCGAGTACCAGCCGGGTGACGTTATGCACCTCGGGTTCGTCGTCGACAATCAACACTTTCCAGGGCTGGAGTGCCCGGACTGGCTCTTCTGCGAATTCCAGGCGGTCCTCGAGGACTTCCATTCGGTTCCCCCCGTTTGGCGCGGCCAGTCTACTCCACTTGGCGGGGGGCAGAATGGCAAAAACGTGTGACGCAGGCCGCGTAAGTCGCGGTTCGCAGCGCGTCTGGAAGTGGCTACGACGGGGCGGATCTGCCCTTTGAATGCCTACCTGAACCCGCCAGGTTCGTGGCGGGCCTGCGATGTCCACGATATTACGCCGCCGGCGGTTGCGCGATTGCAACAAACGCACGATTCCAACACAGGCGGACGCGGCTGTCTTGCGCCGATCGGCGGCTCCGGTCAGCGGGTTTTGCAAAGCGGTTGGGGGGCGGCGCAGTGCGGGTACCGCCCGTTCGCCGGAGCAGGAAGCGCAAGGACAGGGATAAGATCGCTTGCGGTCTCTACGCCTTCGTCACGTTGCGCGGGGGCAACACCATCGTGCTACCCCCTGCGTCGGGCGGCCGTCAGCTCTTGCCGTGGAACAGTTCCCGCCCGATCAGCATCCGGCGGATCTCATTGGTGCCCGCGCCGATCTCGTACAGCTTGGCGTCGCGCAGGATGCGGCCGGTCGGGAACTCGTTGATGTAGCCGTTGCCGCCCAGTGCCTGGATCGCTTCGAGCGCCACCTTGACGGCGTTCTGCGATGCGTTGAGCAGACAGGAGGCCGGGTCGATGCGCGACTTGACGCCGCGGTCGAAGTCCTGCGCGACCATGTAGGCATAGGCACGCGAGGACTGCAGTGCCGTGTACATGTCGGCCACCTTGGCCTGCATGATGCCGAAGGTGCCGATCGGCGCATTGAACTGCTTGCGTTCGCGCACGTAGGGCAGGGTGATGTCCATGGCGGCCTGCATCAGGCCCAGCGGGCCGCCGGAAAGGACCAGGCGTTCGGTGTCCAGTCCGCTCATGAGGACGCGCACGCCCTCGTTGACCTGGCCTACGATGTTCTCGGCCGGAATCTCACAGTCTTCAAACACCAGTTCGCAGGTATTGGAGCCGCGCATGCCCAGCTTGTCGAGCTTCTGGGCCGTGCTGAAACCCTTCATGCCCTTTTCGACGATGAAGGCCGTCATGCAGCGGCTGCCGGCCGGACGCGGCGCCGTGCGCATGTACACCAGCAGCACGTCGGCATCCGGTCCGTTGGTGATCCACATCTTGGAGCCGTTGGCGACCCAGCGATCGCCCTTCAGCTCGGCGCGGCAGGTCATGGACCCGACGACGTCGGAGCCGGCGCCGGGTTCGCTCATGGCCAGTGCCCCGACCAGCTCGCCCGAGCACAGCCCCGGCAGGTATTTGCGGCGTTGTTCCTCGGTACCGTTGTGGAACAGGTTCTGTACGCAAAGGTTGGAATGTGCGCCGTAGGAAAGACCGATCGAGCCAGAGGCGCGCGAGATCTCTTCCATGGCCAGAACGTGGGCCAGGTAGCCCATTTCCGAGCCGCCGTACTCACCGGGAACGGTGACGCCGAGCAGGCCCATTTCGCCGAATTTCTTCCACAAGTCGGACGGAAAAGCGTTTTCGCGATCGATCAGGTCGGCGCGCGGGGCGATCTCTTTCTCCGCGAACTGGCGGACGCTTTCGCGCAGCAGATCGAGGTCTTCACCAAGGGGGAACGGGCGCATGGCGGTTTCTCCAGGCAGTCAGTCGGCGTGGTCGCTGACCGCGAAAAGGCAGATCTCGGGGACAAGGTCGGTGTAGTTCGCCGCATCAGCCAGGAGCGAAGCGCCGGCCTTCACGACCGCATTCTGCGCGTCTTCCACCGTGGCGAAATAGGCGTGGCTGGCGGCGACGATCTCGCCGCTCGCGGGCGCCGCGGCTGACAGGCGCCGATCGCTTTCCAGGCGTGTGAGCCCGAACGGCTGCAGCAGCTCGCGCGCCATGGCCATGTGACGGCCCGCGTAGTCGGCGTGATCGAAGCGGGCGCCGTCGCGCCACCGATAAAAACCACTGACACGGATCATGACCACCTCGTCCGCCGAGGGCGGCAACAGCGTATTGCGGCCAGCCGCCCGGGGGGCGGCCGGCCTCGGGCATTCCTTACTGACCGCGCATGCGGCCGAGGAAGCGGGTCTGGTGGTTGCCCATGTGCGGCAGGCGGATCTTGCCGATGGCGGTGATGCGCTCTTCGGCCATCCGGTCGGCGGCCTTGTAGGTCGGGATGCCGTCGCGGGTGGCGATCTGGAAGATCTTGCCCAGGTTGTAATAGATGGTGCGCATCATGCGCATCGCACGTTCGCGGTTGTAGCCGTCGATTTCCAGCGAGACGTTCATCAGTCCGCCGGCGTTCACCGCGTAGTCGGGCGCGTACAGGATGCCGCGCGCCGCCACTTCGTCGCCGATCGCGTCGGTGGCGAGCTGGTTGTTGGCTGCGCCGCAGATGACCTTGCACTTCAGGCGCGGCAGGGTCTTCTCATTGACCGTGCCACCCAGGGCGCAGGGCGAGTAGATGTCGGCCGGCACATCGTAGATTTCATCCAGCGCGACGGCTTCGCAGCCGAACTCATCCACGCAGCGGCGCACCGCTTCCTGGTTGATGTCGGTGACCCACACCTTGGCTCCCTGCTCGCGCAGCAGCTTGACGAACTCCATGCCGACGTGGCCCACGCCCTGGACGGCATAGCTGTACTTGCCCACGTCTTCGTTGCCGAACTTGACGTTGAGCGCGGCCATCAGACCCTGCAGCGTGCCGAAGGCGGTGAAGGGCGAGGGGTCTCCCGAGCCGCCGTGCACCTGGTGCACGCCGGTGACGAACTCGGTTTCCTTGAGCACATATTCCATGTCGTTGACGTCGATGCCGACGTCTTCAGCCGTGATATAGCGGCCGTTCAAGGAATTGATGAAGCGGCCGAAGGCGCGGAACAGGGCTTCGGACTTGTCCTTGGAGGGATCACCGATGATGACCGCCTTGCCGCCGCCGAGGTTGATGCCGGACACCGCGGCCTTGTAGGTCATGCCGCGGGAGAGACGCAGCACGTCGTTGAGGGCTTCCTGCTCGGTCTTGTAGGACCACATGCGCGTACCGCCGAGCGCAGGGCCCAGCACGGTATTGTGAATCGCGATGATGGCCTTCAGGCCTGCGTCCTTGTTGTGGCAGAAAACGACCTGCTCGTGGCCCGTCTGAGCGAGGGTTTCGAAAATCATCGACGTGCTACTCCGGTGTGGAGACGCCGGCGTTGCATGGCCGCGATCGCGATTTCCCCGGCGACCACGCAAGAACTGGCGCTAAGTGACTGAGAGAATTACGAAAGTGTCGGCGTCTGCGAGAAGGGGCGGACGCCGGCGGCGCGTAGTGTAGCCCCGCGTCCGGCTGGACGACAGTCCGGCCGGGGCGTGTAGCCGGGAGGTGGCACTTTTGGAAACCTTTCCCCGGTGCCGGCAGGGCGCCGGGGGATGCCCGGGCCCGGGGCGTTCAGTTGACGGCGGTCTTCGGCGGGTGGCCGGCCGGCGCCTTCGGCTTGTTCGGGCGCACTTTGTCGCGCGCAGTCGGTTTGGCGGGGCCCTCGACGGTGCGCAGGGTGATGTTGTCAAACCACACCGAGCCCCCGTCGATCAGCATCGCCGCGACACTGATCTTGTTGGTGCCCAGCGGCACCTCGGCGACCACTTTGACCGGGGCCCAGGCGGAATCGCCTTTGCGCAGCTCGGTGCGATGCTGCGAGATGATGCGCGAGCCGGCGAGGAAGGTCATCGAGAGAACCGCGCCGGCGTCGCCGACGCCCTGGGTTTTCAGCAACCCGGCGAGCTCGACTTTCTTGCCGACCATGTCTGGCACGTCGACGGTCTGCTTGAGCGATCCGAACGCATTGACGTGCGTGCGTTCGATCCGCGCACTCTGCTTGCCCGCGCCGGGCTCGTCCTTGGTGAGGCTCATGACGTAGGAAGGCGGGCCGGCATGCACGATGGTCAGCCACTCCGGCACGCCTTTCTCGCCCGCCGGCAGTTCGAAATCGCCGTTCTTGAGCGGAAGGTCGGCCGCGGCAGCAGCCAGGGGAAGCAGGGCGGTCGCCATCAGGCAGGTGAGTAGCGCGGGGGCAAGGCGGTGACGGGCCATGGTCAGTTTCCGATGGGCAAGGCGCCCATGATAGCGATCTGCGGGGCGCGTGTTGTCCGGACAGCGCGCCGGAGGCGCCGCCACCGCGCGCATTACAATAGTGGGCATCCTGTCTCAGCGATTTCGGGCAAACGATGAGCACTCCTGCCAAGCTGGTTCCTGCGCACGACCTGTCTGCCGAAAAGGGTCCCCTTCGCTTCGTCACGGCGGCCAGTCTCTTCGATGGTCACGATGCGGCCATCAACATCATGCGCCGCCTGATCCAGGGGCAGGGCGCCGAGGTGATCCACCTGGGTCACAACCGCTCGGTGGAGGACGTGGTTCGCGCCGCGCTGCAGGAAGATGCCGACGCCATCGCCTTGTCCTCGTACCAGGGCGGGCATGTCGAGTACTTCAAGTACATGGTCGACATGCTGCGCGAACGGGGGGCATCGCATATCCGTGTGTTCGGTGGCGGCGGCGGGACGATCACGCCGGAGGAGATCGCCGAGCTGCAGCAGTACGGTGTCGAGCGCATCTACCACCCCAACGACGGCATGCACATGGGACTGGTGGCGATGATCGAGGATGTCATCCGCCGTGCCCGCAACGGTGCCGATGCGCGCGATACGGCGATGGGCCGGCCCAGCGTCGAGGACGAAGTCTCCGTCGGCCGCGTGCTCAGCGCGATCGAAGAGGGCGAGCTCGACGAAACCGAGCTGGCGCGCCTGCGCAAGGAATGGCAACTGGCGGGCGCCAAGGTGCCCGTGGTCGGCGTGACCGGCACCGGCGGCGCCGGCAAGTCCAGCGTCGTGGACGAATTGCTGCTGCGGTTCCTGCACGCGTTTCCCACGATGCGGATCGCGGTGCTGGCTGTCGACCCGACGCGTCGCCGCTCCGGCGGTGCGCTGCTGGGTGACCGCATCCGCATGAATTCGCTGCGCAGTCCGCGTGTGTACATGCGCTCGATGGCAACGCGCCGCCAGCACGTGGCCACGAATGCGGTCCTCAAGGATTGCATCGCGTTCCTGAAATCGCTGGGCTACGACATGGTGATCGTCGAAACCGCCGGCATCGGCCAGAGCGATTCGGAAATCGTCGACCTGGTCGACTTCCCGACCTATGTGATGACCAGCGACTACGGCGCCGCCAGTCAGCTGGAAAAGATCGACATGCTCGACTTCGCCGAGCTGGTCGTGCTGAACAAGTTCGACCGCCGCGGCGCGGAAGATGCGCTGCGCGACGTGCGCAAGCAGTGGAAACGCAACCGGGTCGCTTTCCAGCTCAAGGACGAGGATGTCCCGGTATACCCCACGATCGCCAGCCAGTTCAACGACCCGGGCGTATCCTGGATGTTCGTGAACCTGTGCCGCCTGCTGCGCGACAAGCTCAAGCTGTCTGCGGAAACCTGGACACCGGCCCTCGACACGAGCCTCAGGGAGCCCCGCGCCACCGTGCTGATTCCCGGGCAACGCGTGCGGTACCTCGCCGAGATCGCCGAACAAGGGCGTGGCATCAATTCCGATATCGAGCTCCAGGCCGACGCCGCGTCCAAGGCGCAGAGCGTCTATCACGCTCTGCGCGAACTGGCGGACCCCAGGCTGCCGCGCGAGCTGGACCTGTACGCGCCGGAAGACGTCGCGCCCGGCGTGCGCGAGGGAGAAGAGCGTTCCGTCATCCTGCTGCGCCAGCGCTACAACGAAGCGGTGAAGTCGCTGTCGGCCGAGGCAGTGACCCTGTTGCGCGAGTGGCCGGCACGCTACCGCTCGGTGACGGACGAGGTCAATGAATACCAGGTGCGCGGCAAGACCATTCGCGTCGAGAACTACGTCGAATCCCTGTCGCACCAGAAGATCCCGAAAGTCGCGGCACCGACCTGCCGTGACTGGGGCGACCTGCTGAAATTCCTGATGCGCGAGAACCTGCCCGGTGAGTATCCGTACACCGGCGGCGTCTACCCCTATCGCCGCACGGGCGAGGATCCGATCCGCATGTTCGCCGGCGAAGGAACGCCGGAAAGAACCAATCGCCGATTCCACTACCTGTCGGTGGGCCAGAAGGCGGCACGCCTGTCCACCGCCTTCGATTCCGTCACCCTCTATGGCGAAGACCCCGCGCCGCGCCCGGACATCTACGGCAAGATCGGCAACTCCGGCGTGTCCATTGCGACGCTAGACGACATGAAGAAGCTGTATTCCGGCTTCGACCTGTGCGCCGCTTCCACCTCCGTGTCGATGACGATCAACGGGCCGGCGCCAATCATCCTGGCGATGTTCATGAACACCGCCATCGACCAGCAGGTGGAAAAATACCTGCGCGCCGACAC
Organism: Tahibacter amnicola; assembly: GCF_025398735.1. Lineage (NCBI taxonomy): Bacteria > Pseudomonadati > Pseudomonadota > Gammaproteobacteria > Lysobacterales > Rhodanobacteraceae > Tahibacter > Tahibacter amnicola. Next base: position 4,846,635 of record NZ_CP104694.1, on the reverse strand, counting down.
GGCCCGCTGGGAGGCCGCACGCGAGAAGATCAGCGAATTGTTCCGTGACGGCGAGCGCCCGAGCTATTCGGGCATGATGCCCGAAGGCAATGACGGGCTTGGCCTGGGCCTGCTGGGCGTGACCGGCGACCAGGTCGTCGATGCCGAAACCTACGCGGCGATCCGCGCCGAGACGCTGGCCACGGTGCGCGGTACCGTGCAAGCAGACATCCTCAAGGAAGATCAGGCTCAGAACACCTGCATTTTCTCCACCGAGTTCGCCCTGCGCATGATGGGCGATATCCAGCAATTCTTCGTCGATCGCAAAGTCCGCAATTTCTATTCCGTCTCCATTTCCGGCTACCACATCGCCGAGGCCGGCGCGAATCCGATTTCCCAGCTGGCGTTCACGCTGTCCAACGGATTCACGATCGTCGAGTACTACCTGGCGCGCGGGATGCACATTGACGACTTCGCACCGAACCTGTCGTTCTTCTTCTCCAACGGCATGGATCCGGAATACACGGTCATCGGCCGCGTCGCCCGCCGCATCTGGGCCCGTGCAATGCGTGAACGCTATGGCGCCAGCGCGCGCAGCCAGATGATGAAGTACCACATCCAGACTTCAGGCCGTTCGCTGCATGCGCAGGAAATCCAGTTCAACGATATCCGCACGACCCTGCAAGCCCTGTACGCGCTGTTCGATAACTGCAATTCGCTGCACACCAACGCCTACGATGAAGCGATCACCACGCCCACGGAGGAGAGTGTGCGCCGCGCGGTGGCGATCCAGCTCATCATCAATCGCGAACTGGGGCTCAATTTCAACGAAAACCCCTGGCAGGGCAGCTTCATCATCGAAGCGCTGACCGACATCGTCGAAGAGGCTGTCTACAAGGAGTTCGAGGCGATCAGCGAGCGCGGCGGCGTGCTGGGCGCCATGGACACCATGTACCAGCGCTCCAAGATCCAGGAAGAAAGCCTGTACTACGAACACAAGAAGCATGACGGAAGCCTGCCGCTGATCGGCGTGAATACCTTTCTGCCGCGTGACCATGGCGGCGAGATCGCCACGACCATCGAGCTCATCCGGTCCACCGAAGAGGAAAAGCGCCAGCAGATCGATAACGTCCGCCGGTATCAGGAAAACCGGAACCGCTTCGCTGGCAGCACGGCGGGCGCGCTTGGCGCGCTGCAGCAGACGGCGCGCGATCGTCGCAATATCTTCGAGGCGCTGATGGAGGCGGTGAAGTACAACTCCCTGGGCCAGATCAGCCACGCCCTGTACGACGTCGGCGGCGAGTATCGCCGCAACATGTGACCGCTGCCCCCGGGCGGGTTTAGACCCGCCCGGTTTCTTCACCCGTCGCTCACACTTGCCAAAGTCCGTACCGCAGGCGTCCGGGACTATTTCCAGAACGCGCAACCCTGTCACAATGGGGGCGCCGGGCATCCGGCTGCTCGGTTCCGTTGTAGATCAGTACACATCGAGCGAATTTCGTCGTACCGTTGTGGCGGCTCCGGGCACGGCCTATCCCGCGGTGGAACTGGCGCATGGGAATCGAGTTCACTGGGCGTCCCATTGAGATTCTCCTCGTAGAGGACAATCCGGGCGATGTTCGTCTCGTTGCCGAAATGCTCAAGCAGGCGAAGTTGCTCAATCGCCTCACCGTTGCCGAATCCGCCGAACAGGCGTTGATCATCCTCAACCGGCAGCAAACGTACGAGCATCATCCGCTGCCGGACCTGATCCTTCTCGACCTGATCCTGCCGGGCATGGACGGGCTGCACCTGCTGGAGTGCATCAAGCAGGACCCGGCGCTGGCGCACATTCCGGTGGTGGTCATCACCCAGTCGTCGAACGAGGCAGATGTACGCCGCGCCTATGACGCCTATGCAGCCTGCTACGTGCGCAAGCCGCTGGAGGTGGACCAGTTCCTCGGCGTCATGCAGAGCGTCGGGCATTTCTGGCTGAGCGTGGTCAGTCTGCCCAGTGGCGCGACGACGCATCCCGACGACATTCCGGTCCTGCTGGTGGAGGACGAACCCGGCGACGCACGCCTGGTTCGCGAACTGCTGCGCGAGGTGGAGCCGCGCTACCAGCTCAACTGGGTCAGCAGTCTTTCGGCCGCGCTGGAGGAACTGGGGCGTGCCCGCTATGCGGCGGCACTGACCGACCTTGGACTGCCCGATTCCCAAGGACTGCAGACCTTGCGCATGCTGGTGCAGGCGGCCGAGAGCGTGCCGATCGTGGTGTTGTCCGGGCGCGATGATGAAAGCACCGCCTTGCGCGCCATCCAGCTCGGGGCGCAGGACTACGTCGTTAAGGGGCGCGGCGACGGCAATCACGTCGCGCGGGCGCTGCGCTATGCCATCGAACGCAAGCTGGTGCAGGAACACCTGGAGTTCGTGGCCAGTCACGACAGCGTGACGGGCCTGCCAAACCGGCGTCGCTTTATCGACACGCTGCGCCAGTTGTTGCCTTCGGTTCGCCGGCAGGGCAGCGCCGTCGCCATCCTGGGTATCGCGCTGGTCGGATTGGGCGCCGTCAATCAGAGTTTCGGCCACGACGTCGGCGACCTGGCCTTGAAGGCGGCCGTGGGAAGGATCCAGCGGCTGATGCCCGAAGGCACCGTGCTGGCGTGCACCGGCGGAGCCGAGTTCGCGTTGGCCTGCGGCGATCGCGACGCGGTGAGCCAGGCATCGCTGCTGGCCGAGCAGCTCCTGGATGCCCTGCGCCTGCCGTACCGGGTGGGCGAACACGAATTTTATCTCGGCGCGAACGTCGGACTGAGCTTGTCACCGGGCGATGCGGACGAGGCAACGGCCTTGCTCAAGTGCGCAGAGACGGCGTTGTACCAGGCGCGCCAGCTCGGCCTGAACACGCTCTATTTCTATTCGTCCGATCTCAACCAGGCCTTGCAGGAGCGCCTGACGCTGGAGCGGGAGCTGCGGCACGCGCTCGTGCGCGACGAGCTGGAACTGGACTTCCAGCCCATCGTCAACGGCCAGGGGCGTGTCGTCAGTGCCGAGGCCCTGGTGCGCTGGAACCACCCCGTGCGCGGCCGGCTGTCGCCGGACAAATTCCTGCCGCTGGCCGAACAATCCGACCTGATCCAGATGATCGGCCACTGGGTCATGCACCGGGCCGCGTCGCTGGCCAGCCGCTGGCACGTCAGGACCGGCAAGCCGCCGAGCGTGGCGATCAATGTGTCCGCCCGGCAGCTCGAATCGGGTGGGCTGGTGCAGGAGGTGCGTACCGTTTTGCAGCAAAGTGGATTAAGCTCGGATCGCCTCGAACTGGAACTGACGGAAACCGTCATGCAGCGACCGGAATCGCGGGCACTCCTGGACGAACTGCGTAGCCTCGGCGTTGCGATCGCGATCGACGACTTTGGCACGGGTTTCAGTTCGCTGTCCTATCTCAAGGCCTTTCCGGTCGACGTGATCAAGATCGATCGCAGCTTCGTGACGGACGCGACGACCGACTCGCGCGACGCCGTCATCGTTCGCGCCATCATTGCCATGGCGCATATCCTGGGAATCGAAGTGGTTGCCGAAGGCGTCGAGACGGAGCGGCACCTGACCGTGCTTTGCGCACTGGGCTGTAATCGTCTGCAGGGGTACTACATCGGCAAGCCTGAGTCCGCCGAGCGCTTTGTGCAACGACTGGCTGCCCAGGAATGAGTGCCCAGGACGCGGCAGTTCCACTCTCCGGCAGGGAAACAGCGACGCGACTCGCCCAGGTGCTCGCGGTCGTCGTCGTGGGGCTGGCGATCCTGGGATTGCTGGCTGCATTGTCGATCAAGGATGGCCTGGTGCCGTCGCCGCCCGCCAGCTTCTGCCTCGCCCTGGTCGGCGCATCCCTGTTTTTGCAAGCCCGTGGCGGGCGTCGTGCAGCCTGGCTGTCGGTACCGGTACTGGCGGCCGCATTGATCGTCGCGGGACTGACGCTGAGCGGCCAGTCGGACGTGCTGCGCCGCGGCCTGCCCTGGCTGGCCCGCCTGCCGGTCAATGCCGCGATTGGCCTGGCGGGGACCGCCACCGCACTGTGCCTGACGGCGCATCCCTCGCGTCGCGCACGGGTGCAACTGCTGATCATGCTGTGCGCTGGCGTGGCGCTGGCTTTGGGTCTCTCCGGATTGTTCGGGCGCCTGATGGGCATCGCGCCGGATGTCGGCTGGTCGCTCCGGACAAACGTGTCATTCGCCAGCAGTGTGGGTCTGATGGCGGCTGGACTCGGCATCATGGCGCTGGTGAACGCGCGCGTCGAACGTCGCGACCACGACGTCAGCGGCCACGTCGGTGGAATTGCCGCCGCCGCCGTTTTCGCCATCAGTCTGGGTGCCACCTTGCTCGTGTGGCAGGCCAGCGTGTCCACGCATCTGTCGCGCCAGCGCCAGGCCTTCGAGTTTGCAGCGGATCAGATGGCCGATACGATCCGCGACCGCCTGCTCAGCTACCTGGACATCCTGCACGGCGTGCAGGGCCTGTTTGCGGCGTCTGAACGGGTGGAGCCGGACGAATGGCGCCGCTTCATCGAGCGCCTGGACCTTGGCGTGCGCTATCCCGGTGCGGCCTCGGTCGGATTTGCGCCACGTGTACCCGCGGCGGCACTGGGCAGCTACCTGAAGGCACAGCAGGCCATCAATCCCGCATTTCGCGTGTGGCCTGCCGGCGAGCGGCCGGAGTACTACCCGCTGACGTTCGTGGAGCCGATCGGTGTACAGCAACAGTCGCTGGGATATGACCTGTCTGTCGATCCCGTGCGTGACGCAGCGATCGCGCACGCGATGGGTCGGGACGAGGCCGCCCTGACCGGCAAGCTCGATATTCCGACGGTCGGGGGAAACGAGCCGGGTTTCGCTGTCTTTGTCGCACTGCGCGGCGGTGGCCGCGACGAGGATCTGCGGGCCATGGAGGGGGTCGCCTATCTCGCTGCGCGGGGATCAGACTGGATGAAGTGGATCCAGGATGATGCGCGCGATCTGCTGCACGTCCAGATCTTCGATGGCGACGCGGTCGATCCCGCGCGTCTCCTGGCGGCAGACACCTTGCTCGTCGGCGACCTGCAGGGCAGTGCCTTGTCGACAACACGGCGCCTGACCTTCGGCAATCATCCCTGGACCGTCAGTATGCAGGCGACACCGGCGTTCATGCTGGCCAACCAGACGTCGGGGCCCTTGTGGGTGCTGAGCGCCGGGCTGGCCTGCAGCCTGATGCTGTTCCTCATCGCCTGGCTGCTGGCGGGTGCACGTTCGCGTGCGCTATCGATTGCAGAGCGCATGACCACCGAGTTCCGGCGCAGCCAGCACGCTTTCCAGGCCGTCGCCGATACGGCCAATGATGCGATCGTCACTGCCGGGGCCGATGGGCGTATCCGGTACATCAATCCGGCGGCAGAACGGTGCTTCGGATGGCCGGCGGCGGATCTGCAGGGAAGGGAACTCACCGTACTGATGCCCGCGCGCGACCATGAGGCGCATCTGCACGGTATGGCCCGCTACCTGGCCACCGGAAAGCCCGTCGTGATCGGCCGTACCATCGAGCGGCACGGCATTCGCCGCAATGGCGAGGAATTTCCGATCGAGATTTCCATCGCCTCGTGGGAGAGCGACGATGGCATGTACTTCACGGCCATCGTGCGCGACATCACCGAACGCCGGCGTGCACAGCAGGCGCTGGAACTGCATCGCGTGGAGCTGCAACGGTCCAATGCCGATCTGGAGCAGTTCGCCTATGTGGCATCGCACGACCTGCAGGAACCGCTGCGAATGGTCGCCAGCTACGTCCAGCTGCTGTCTCGCCGTTACAGCGGAAAGCTCGACCAGGATGCCGACGACTTCATACGGTTTGCGGTCGACGGCGCCACGCGGATGCAGCAGCTGATCGATGACCTGCTGACGTATTCGCGAATTACCTCGCGTGGTGATCCGGCCAGGATCACCAGCTCTGCCGCCTGCGTGGATGCGGCCTTGCGCAATCTCTCGGCGCGCATGCTGGAGACGAAGGCGTCGGTGCACATCGGCTTCCTGCCGGAGGTGAAGGCCGATCCGGGCCAGATGACACAACTGTTCCAGAACCTCGTCGGCAATGCGCTCAAATTTCATGGCAACCAGCCGCCCACGGTGAACATCGATGCGGAGCGTGACGGTGATTGCTGGCGCTTCTGTGTTCGCGACCAGGGGATCGGGATTGATCCGCAGTATGCCGAGCGTATCTTCGTGATCTTCCAGCGCCTGCACTCGCGCCAGGAATATCCGGGCACTGGCATCGGCCTTGCGTTGTGCAAGAAGATCGTGGAGCGGGCCGGCGGACGCATCTGGGTGGAATCGCAGCTGGGGCAGGGCGCCCGCTTCTGTTTCACCCTACCTGTCGTTGAGGAGAAGTCGGCATGACCACGCTTGATGGCCGTCCGGTGGAGATCCTGCTGGTGGAGGACAACGAAGGCGATGTGCGCCTGACGCGCGAGGCCCTGCGCGAGGGCCATTTCTGCAACCGGCTGAGCGTGGTCGGCGACGGCGTACATGCCCTGGATTTCCTGTATCGCCGCCCGCCGTACCAGGAAGCGCCGCGCCCCGACCTGATCCTGCTGGATCTGAATCTTCCGCGCATCGACGGCCGTGAAGTGCTGGCAGAGATCAAGTCAGACCCGTCACTGCGGCGCATCCCGGTGGTGGTCCTCACGACGTCCCGGGCGGAAGAGGACCTGGTGCGAACCTACGACCTTCATGCCAACTGTTTCATCACTAAGCCGGTGGACTTCGACCAGTTCATCCAGGTAGTGAAGAACATCGAGAACTTCTGGTTCACCATCGTCGTGCTGCCGCCGTGACCGGCGGCCAGCCACGCCGGCGCTATCCCTGGCGCTGCATATAGACTTCCTCGTAGGGCTGCACCACGACCCAGCCCGTGCCGGAGAACTTCAGCTGGATGGATTCGCCGGACCCACGGCCGATCAGCGTGCCCAGGGAAATGTTGGCGACCACATCAGGGGTGAGCGAACCGGACCACGCGACGGTCGAGTTCGGATCCGTGAATACCGCCTGGCCGGGCTTCACCGGCAACGCCAGCGGCTCGTAGTGGCAGCTGATCGCGACGATGCCGCGGCCCGACAGCCGGATATTGAACAGGCCACCGGAGAGCATCCCGGCGACCTTGCGCATCATCGTGATTTCGTTCGAGATGCCGTCCTCGAAGGCCAGAACGTCATTGCCGTTGACCACGATCGATTCACCGGCCAGACGCAGCAGCAGGATCTTCTTGCCGCGGTCCGCCAGATATACGCGCCCCTGGCCTTCCATCTTCATCAGCCGCGTGCCCTCGCCGGACACGGCCTTCTTGAGCAGATTTCCCAGGCCCTGCTCCAGCATGCCCTGGCGCACGAAATTCACCGCGCCGCGGTACGCGACCATCGACCCGGCCTTGGCCCAGACGCGGCCGTTCAGCTTCACTTCCAGCATGTGCGGGCTTTCCAGCTCGAAGGCGTCCTGGCTGGCGTCCTTCTGCTGCGAGGCGGCGAGGAATTCGTTGACGTTGCGTATGGTCAAGACGGTTCTCCGGTGGGCAGTCACCCTATGGTGGCACAGCACCGATTGACGGTGCAGCGTCGGTTGGGGAGAGTGTGCGCGGGGCCTTCCGGGAGATCTCCATGCGTCCGCTGCGCCGATTTTCTGCCGTGGTGCTGGTCCTGCTCATTGCATGGCTGGCTGTTCAATGGCTGCAACTGCTTCCGCGGGTGACGGACGAGCAGCGACGTCAGATCGCGGCGCTCTCCTATACACCGGGAAATGTGGATGATCCCGGCAACGCCTATGCGGCCCTGTGGACCATCCAGTATGCCGTGGACACGACAGAGGCCCTTTCGGTGGCCCGCACGGATGTGGCACAGGTGATGCGGGAGCACACCCAGGGCCGGGCAATTACGCTCAGCGGCGCACGGGTGGCGGGCCAGGAGCCGGAGAAACTCGATGACGCCGAAAAGGCTTCCTTATGCGGGGACCGGAAAGTCGGATGCCTGGGGTTCGTGCGCGAGCATCGCGATGCGGCACGACAAACCCTGCAGGCGCACTCGGCTTACCTGGCGCGTATCGCAGCTCTTGCGACCTATACGTCGTGGCGCAATCCCATGCCGGCGGCGGTGGATGCGCCGCTGCCCCTGGTCCCGGCAGGCGAAATCCGGCGGCTGGCACTCAGCGCGGCCGCATTGGACTTTGTCGAGGGACGCCATGCCGAGGGACTGGACGCGGTATGCCGCTTCGCAGCGACGTGGCGGCGGCTGCGCGACGACACCGACGCCCTGATTGTGGACATGCTGGGCACGGCGTTTGTTGCCGCGTCGGCAAGGCTGTTCGCTGACATGCTGGCGGAGTTGCCGACCACTGCCGAAATGCCTGCCGCCTGCGGAGCGGCGTTCACACCGCTGCAGGATGCGGAACTGGAGCAATGCGACGAGATCCGCGCTGAATTCGCCATGATGTCCGACGCGGTGCTGGATGCCGAACGCGGTGTATACAGTGATACGCCCGCGTGGGGCGAACGGATTGCCAGGCGTTTCATGAACCGTCAACACGTCATCGCGCATATGGCGCCCTCCTATTTCCAGTGGTGCGACGTGCGACACCAGCAACGCCTGCGCGAGCGCAGACCGGCGACGGCAGGGGTTCCTGCCGGGTGTTCCCTCGGCGAAAAGGTGTTCAATCCCGTGGGCTGCGTGATCATTGGTATCGCCCCGCCGGATTTCAGTCGCTACTACGGCCGGGTGCTGGACCTGGACGCTCTGCTGCGGGCGACCTCGACCCTGTTGTGGCTTCGCCGCCAGCCGGGCGATGCCGCGTCGCGGTTGCATGAGCGCCCCGCGGAGTTGCGCGACACCACCGGCACGCTGAAATGGCGCGACAGTTATCTGGAGGTGACGATGGCAACACTTCTGGAAGGCGATGAGGTCGTGCGGCTCCCGATGCCGGGTTCCCGACTGGCGGCTGCGGTGCCTTCGGCGGTGGCGCCGGAACCGGTGTCACGACCCGTGCATTGACCGGCAGCTGGCGTCGCTCACGCTGCGGCCGACGTACGGTCCAGGAAACGGGCCACCGCGCTGGCGATCTGCCACGGCATTTCCCGGTGGGGAACGTGTCCGCAGCCGGGAATGAGCCAGACTGTCGAAGGCCCTGCGGACTGCGTGCTGATACGTTCGGCGTGCCGGGTAGTGCCAAATTCGTCTTCGTCGCCATGGATGGCAAGCATGTGGCACTGAACGAGTGCCAATGCCGGATCCAGTTGCCACGACGCGAATGACGGTGCCAGCCAGGTGTCGATCCAGGCGTGAAGCACCCAGCCGGCCTTGTCGCCGTGGTACTTCGCCAGACGTGCGAGCTGTCCGTCCTTCGCGAAGGATGTCTTCGCCGAAAGAATGCCCACCACCGTGCGGTCTTCGACAAAGGCCTGCGTCGACTCGGTAATCAATGCTTCGCACTGGTCAGGAAAGGCGCCCGCGCAATGCGTCGCCATCGCACCGCCGACGCTGTGGCCAAACGCCACGAACCGGGAAAAGCCCAGGTGGCGTGCAAGCGCCGGCAGCGCGTATTGCGCTTCCTGGGCCATGAACTGGCCATCCAGGATTCCCGGGTAGGCATCGGACTGCCCGAAACCCAGGCGGTCATAGGCAATGACGCGGCGACGGGTTGCGGTCGCGAGCTGCGCGGGAAAGTCCCGCCATAGGGCGACACATCCCAGCGAGTCGTGGAACAGGACGACCGGAGCGAGCGTTTCGTCGTTCCTCTCGCCGTACCAATGACGTGCGAACAGGCGACCTCGGTCGGTGGGAATAAGGAACGTATCGTCCATGCAGTGCAGCCGCGCGTGCCTCAGCCTTCCGCCAGCTTCCGCAGGATGTTGCTGGTGGCCGCATCGGCTGGAAAGAACGACTCGATGGCGACTTCCGCCAGCGTCACCGCCATCGGTGTGCCAAAGACGGTGGTCGTGCCGATGAAAGACAGGTCGCCCAGCGCGGTGCGCAGTCGGAACGGAACGACCATGGCCGGCCGCTCGACCGTTGCGTGATCCGCCTGCGACGCCCCTGCCGGGGCCGGGTAGGCGGCCAGTTCCGCATGCAGGGCATGCAGGACGGGATCCGCCGTGACCGTTGCCTGCTGCTCCAGGCGCAGGAGGATGTGATCCTTCCACTCGTGGAAATTGATAATAGCCGGCGCAAGCCCTTCGGGGTGCAGGCTCAGGCGCAGCACGTTGGCGGGCGCCTGGAGCAACGACTGGGAAACACCCGTCAGCAGCGGTGCGACGGCGCGGTTATGCGCGATCAGATGCCAGTGGCGGTCCACGGCGAGTGCCGGATAGGGCTCGTGCCCGGCCAGCACGAGGTCCATCGCCTGGCGCGCCGCTGCGAGATCGGGGTCCTCCAGCGCCGGCTGCGGAAACGCCGGCGCCATTCCGGCAGCCAGCAGCAACGCATTGCGTTCGCGCAGCGGCAAGGACAGGTGTTCGCACAGGCGTAGCAGCATGGCCCGGCTGGGCAGGGAGCGTCCGGTTTCCAGAAAGCTGAGGTGGCGGGACGACATCTCGACCTTGCAGGCGAGGTCAAGCTGGCTCAGGTGCCGGCGCTGGCGCCATTCGCGCAGCAGCGGTCCAACAGTGGCGGGTTGGGACATCGATACCTCCGGGGCGCGCCCGACGATCGCAGACAGGCAGTGGTGCGGACGATAACCCGTGCCGCCGTCACGATCCTATTACCTCTCACGTAATTGCGCCGATTCCCTCCGAATCCGAGCATGTGCCGCAGATTCCACGAGGAGACGACCATGACGATCACGAACTTCCTACGCCACCCGAACTTCCTGCGCTACGTGCTCTGGGTCGACGGCATTGCCGGACTGGCAATGGCGGCGTTGCTGATATTCGACGCGGCGCCGATTGCCCGCCTTACCCAGTTGCCCGCGACGCTGCTGCAGTCGGCCGGCATTGCCTTGCTCCCGTTCCTGGCGCTGATTGGCTGGCTGCTCAGTCGTCCCGTGCCGCCGAGGACGGGTGTGATGGTCCTCATCGCCGGCAATGCGCTGTGGGTGGTCGACAGCGTATTGCTGCTGGTTGCCGGATGGGCGACGCCGAACGCGCTCGGTTACGCCTTCGTCATTCTGCAGGCGGTCGCTGTCGGCGTGCTGGCCGAGCTGGAGTTCGTCGCGGTGCGGCGTACGCCGATGGCGCCGGCCGTCGCCGGATGACCGCAAGCCCCATCCGTTCGGCAGGTGGCGGCGGATCTTTCCGTGCCACCTGCCAGGACCGGGGGAGCTACTGTGCGATCGCGGCTTCCCCCTTGATCAGTTTGCGCGAGCCGTCGGGGTAGAACGCTTCCTCCAGGGTCACGCCCCCGTCCGGGGCAAACTTGCGGTGGCGCGTCGGGCGGCCCTCATCGTCGTAGGTGTATTCCTCGGCGCGGACGCCCTTCTCATCGAACCGTTCCTCCCGCGTGCTGCGGGTGCCGACAAATTCCTCGCGCACATGGAGGACGCCGTTGTCCCGGAATCGCTCCACCGTCGATTTTGGCGAGTCCATCACGGGCTCGCGCACCAGCCGCTGCTTGAGCTGGCCATTCATGTACCACTCGCTCGCGGCCACCTCGAAACCGTCCTCGCGCACGGACTGGCTGGCCACTTCGCCCGACTCGAAATACTTCCGGATGGTCACGCGCTTGCCGGTTCGCTCAAATGACTCCCTGCGGCGCCCCTGTGCATCGAAGCTCTCACCGGCTATCGATTGGCCGTCGCGGTAGGTGCGGTGTTCCGTGCGGCGGCCCGACGCATCGATGAGATCGACTTCCGCAGGCTTGCCGTAGCCACAGTAGGCGCGGTCCTCGCTCATCACCGACTGATCCGCACAGCGCAGGTCGTGCAGGGTACCGTCGCGGTTGTAGGCAATGGCCGCGGCCGCCTGAGATCCGGCCTTGGCGTAGAACCGCAACGCCGATGGACGGCCGTCCGGATAGAAGTTCTTCAGCAGGCCAATGCTGGAACCGTTTTCATAGCGACCTTCCTGCTTGATCTGCCCGCCCGGATAGAATTCGCGTGCTACACCTTCCGTATTGCCGTTGGCGTTGACCTGCCGCTCCGAGATCGAGCCATCCTCGCGTGTCGTGCGGTCGAGCCCGATGTGGGTGCCGTCGCGAAGCTCCCGTTCCTGCCAGAGGGTTCCATCGTCGCGGTAGCACTTGAGGATTCCGGTCTTGCCGGCCGTGGTGGCGCCATTGTCGGGATTGACGTCGATTCCGTTGATCTCGCAGCGCCGCGCGGCGGCGGCACCAGACATGCTCATGCCCAGCAGCAGGGTGGCAAGGATGGTCGTGCGGCGCATCGGAGCAGCTCCTTGAGTAGAGGGCGGGGCCATCGGGGGCGCAATCGGTTTTCACAGCCTACAACGTTGGGCGGCGATACTTCCGAACGGATGAGGCTGCTGCCAGGCCTGTCGTGGCCAACGGTGATCGCACGGGTCGCACAACTTCGCTAAGGTGCGCAAACCGACTGAGCGGAGGTGTGCCGTGACTGGAACATGGGCTGTCTGCATGCGTCGTCTTGCGGGTTTTCTGGTGTGCATAGTGTGTTTCATGAGTGCGCTGGTCCACGCCGCACCGGTGCGCTGGACCTTGTCCGACGTGCGGTTCAATGATGAGGGCACCGTCAGCGGTTCGTTTGTCTTCGATGCATCAACGGGCAGCCTGTCGAGCTGGAATGTCAGCGTTGCCGGTGGAAACGTGGCGGCCTTTCCGGCGTTGTCCTACACCAGCTCCAACGGTTCGGCGGCACTGGATACGAGCCTGGGCAATCCGCTGCCCACGATAGTGTTTTACCTCACGGGATCATTCCGGCAATTGCGTGTAACGCCGAATGTCGCCCTCACGAACGCCGGCGGCACGGTCGCACTGAATCTTGAGACCGCCTTCGGCGGCAGCGGCGGGGGGAATGCTTCAATTGCAACCCGTTCCGCCGGATCGTGTCCGGAAGCGTGACGGGCGTACCCGTCAATGCGTTTGAAGTCCGGCCGGGGATCACCGGGAACTGGTACGACCCGGCCCAGAATGGCCACGGTTTCCAGTTGGAAGTGTTGCCGGGCGGCATCGTCACGGCCTTCTGGTTCACCTTTGATAACGCCGGCAACCAGGTCTGGATCAGTGCTGCGGGACCGATCACGCAGAACCGCGTCGTCATGAACGTAAACCGGGCGTTGAACGGGCGGTTCCCACCGAATTTCAATCCGGCCAATGTGACGGTTAGCGCCTGGGGTACCTTGACCTTCACCTTCACCGATTGCGACCACGGCTCGGTGAGCTGGGCATCGACGGACCCCGCGTTCACCGCGTCAGGAACCATGACGCTGGAACGCTTGACCCGAATCGACGGATTGGCCTGCGACTAGGCGTTACGGCGTACCCGCGTCCCACGCGAACGGTGACGGCGCGCCGTCACCGTCGGCCCGTTTCACCTGCTCGCGGATCACATTCCGTCGCTGACCGAAAGTTTCTCCGTGGGTTCTCGTACTCCGTTCCGGTGCCGCGCGCAGTGCGCCACCCCGTCGGCTGCAATGGCGCAGCGGGCGGTGTGACCCAACGGAGAGAACCATGAAGATTGCCATTCAGAAGCCGCTGGCGGCATTGATCAGCGTGCTCGTGCTGTCGGCCGGCGCGCATGCGGCGTCGTCCGACGGCCAGTCACCGGATATCGTCGTCTTCGGCGGCGGCAAGACGGGCGCCACCGCGGCGCCGGTCAACCGTGACGCGTCCGGAAACATCGTTGTATTCGGTCCGGGTGCATCCGGTACCGCCGTCTACCCGAACCCGACCGCGGATATCGTGGTGTTCGGGCCGGGGCGCTCCGAAGCTGCTGCGCCCGTGGACCGCTCGAATATCGTCGTTTTCGGTGCCGGTTCCGGCGCTGCCGCCAATCCGGCCGATCGTTCGAACATCGTGGTGTTCGGCCCGGGCGTGGCCAGTCCGGCTGATCCCTCGAACATTGTGGTGTTCAAGCCGGGCATTACCCCTGCGGCCTTGAGCAAGGGGGATCTGATTGAATTTGCGCAGGCGTTGTTGGGCAATCAGTTGAGCGAAGCGCAATCCGATGAGTTCATCGGTCGTCTTTCTGCTGATCAGCGCGACTACGTGCTCGCGGCAATCCAGGCGCTGAAGGACGGTGCGCTCGAAGCGCAACTGACGGACCGTGCGCGCAATGAAAAAGTCGGCAATACGGTGATGGCGTGTGATCCGGCAGCGGCTCCGGCTTGCTGGAAACAGGGAATTCAGGCAGAGGGCGGTTCAAATGGAGGGCCGCGAGTCAGTGCCGTCGGTTGGACCCGGAACCTGACCGTCTGCGACGGTAATCCCGACGACAACGACTACATCTTCATGTTCCGCATCAATTCCATGGATCCGGATCGCCTGCGCTGGCAGGTCGTCGACGACTGGGCGCTCGGTGGCATCCTGAAGTTGCGGCAGGATGCAGACGGTTTCAGTTCTCATGGATACAACAATAACGAAGCACGCGTATGCATGGGCGACTTCACGGTGTTCCTGGCCGGCGGCCCGGAAGCGATCATGCGGCAGCTGCGCCTGTACAACCGTTAAGTCGTAGGTTCCGCAAGGTACGCGAACCGGCAGCCCGTGCTGCCGGTTGCCATTCGTGAGGTTGCCGGAAATGCGCATTCTCCGGGCGAATTCCGCTCCGCGGACAAACTGGCGCCGGACTGCGTACTGCGACCTGACGCCGCGTGATCTGCGCGGCGCCGCCGTCGACAAGGTGTCGTTCGGCAATGTTCGAAAAACGGAGATGTGTATGAAAAATGTTTTCCAGAAGCAACTCCCGGCCGCTCTGGCTGTGCTGGTGCTGGCGTCGGGATCGGCTCTGGCGCAGCCGGAAAAAGCGGTGGATTCCGCTGCGGCAGAGGTGTTGATCGTGGACGCGGGTGCGGCGGGCGCCCTGTCTGAAAAGAATCTCATCGCGTTTGCCCGTGCTCTGGTGGACAACCGGATCACCGCCGAACAGGCCAGCGCGTTCGGTGCGAAGCTGACGGCAGAGCAGCACGAGTTAGTGATTGCCGCCATGCAGGCGATCGCGGAAGAAGGTGTGGAAGATACGTCTGCCGCAGCGAATGCCAGCAAGAAGATCGGCAATACGATTCTCGCCTGTGATCCGCACGCTGCGCCGTTCTGCTGGCGTCAGACGGTAGAGGAAGACAATCGGCGTGATCGGCCCCTGACTAACGCGGTGGCGTGGCTCACGCACCCGACGATCTGCGACGATGGCGATGCCAGCGACATCGACTACATCTTCGTGTTCCGCATCAACTCGAACAATCCGGACGCGTTGCGCTGGACGGTTGTCGATAATGCCCGCGTCGCCTATGTGTTGAGCTTCAGGGGCATCAACGGCGGCTTCAATACCTACGCCAATAACAATATGGAAGCGCGCTTCTGCGTCGGTGATACGACCGTTTCCTGGGCGGGTGGGCCGGATGCGATTCTCCGCGCGCTGCGGATGTACGCGCGCTGACAGGTGAGAATACTGCGGTTGTTGTAGCAGGCTGCCGGCATGGGCTCATGCCGGCAGCGGACTATTCCTTGCTGCTGTTGCCGGGAACGACGGCGCGCGCGAGCTGCAGGTCGACATTCACCACGCCGTCGAGCTTTGTCAGGGCACGCGTGAGGTCGGGACCCGCACGGACGCGCCACTCGCTGCCCAGTTCCAGCTCGGCCTTGGCGTAGCGGTTGGCATAGCCCAGGCGAACAGGGGTCTGGCCGCCACGGTAGCTCAGCAAGGTGTTGCGCAGCGTGTCGGCAAATGCCGGGCCGACACCGTTCAATTGCAGACGGACATGCCGCGCGAAACGCTCGCAGGCCTGTTCCAGGGTCAGCACGCTGCGTGCGCGCACCTGATGCGCGTTGGAGAAGTCGTCGAAGGACAGTCCGCCCTCGACGACGAGAATCGCGTCCCGCGTCAGCAGCGGGCTGAACTCGACGAAGGCCTCGCGGAAGAAGCTGACCTCGATGCGGCCGCTCCAGTCCTCGAGCTGGACGAAGGCCATGGTATCGCCACGCTTGCGCAGCCCCACGACCTGACCGGCAACAGTCCAGGGCGTATCCGGTCCCCGGCGGAACCGGTTGTTCTCGTCGTCGTCTTTTTTCTTGAACTTGGGCGGCTGGTACTTTTGTTCGATCTCGCCCAGCGGGCAGGTGGCCAGCTGGAGCAGCTGTGATTTCCACGAATCCGTGGGATGGCCCGACAGGTAGTGCCCGAGTGTCTCGCGCTCGCCGGACAGGCGCTGCTCCAGCGGCCACTCGTCCACCACCGGCAAGTCGAGCACCGGTGCGGCCGGGCTGGAGGCGCCGAACATGTCGTTCTGGCCGGCGATGCGGTCGCGCAGGTGCTGTTCGGCCGCCTTCACTACTTCGGGCAGCTGTGCCATCAGCGAGGCACGATTCGGTGCGAGCGCATCGAGTGCGCCGGCGTTGATCAGCGCTTCGAGCACGCGTTTGTTGAGCTTCTGCAGGTCGACACGCTGGCAGAAGTCGAGCAGGTCGCGGTAGTTTCCGCCGCGCTCGCGTTCGGCGACGATGTTCTCGCAGGCCCCCTGGCCGACGCCCTTGATGGCGCCCAGGCCATAACGGATGGCGCCATTGTCCAGCGCCTCGAACATGTACGCGGACGCATTCACATCGGGCGGCAGCACGCGCAGGTTCATGGCGCGTGTTTCGTCGAGGAAGTTCACCACCTTGTCGGTGTTGTCCATGTCCGAGGACAGCACCGCGGCCATGAATTCGGCCGGGAAATGCGCCTTGAGCCAGGCGGTCTGGTAGGAAACCAGGGCGTAGGCGGCCGAGTGCGATTTGTTGAAACCGTACTCGGCGAATTTTTCCATCAGGTCGAAGATGGAGGTCGCCAGCTGCGCATCGACGCCGTTCTCGGCAGAGCCGGCTTCGAACTTGACGCGCTCCTTGGCCATCTCCTCGGGCTTCTTCTTGCCCATGGCGCGACGCAGGAGATCGGCGCCGCCGAGCGTATAGCCGGCGAGCACCTGGGCGATCTGCATCACCTGTTCCTGGTACACGATGACGCCGTAGGTCGGCTTGAGCACCGGTTCGAGCTTGGGATGCGGGTAGGTGACTTCGGCACGCCCGTGTTTGCGGTTGATGAAGTCGTCCACCATGCCCGACTGCAGCGGGCCGGGGCGGAACAGCGCCACGAGCGCGATGATGTCTTCGAATGTGTCCGGCTGGAGCTTCTTGATCAGCTCCTTCATGCCGCGCGATTCGAGCTGGAACACGGCGGTGGTGGCGCAGGACTTCAGCAGCTTGTAACTGTCGGCATCATCGATCGGGATGGCCGTGATGTCGACGGGTTCCAGGCCGGAGCGGGCGCGGCGGGCATTGATGGCCTTCACCGCCCAGTCGATGATGGTGAGCGTGCGCAGGCCCAGGAAGTCGAACTTCACCAGGCCCACCGATTCGACGTCGTCCTTGTCGAACTGGGTGACGACGCCGGTGCCCCCGGCTTCACAGTAGAGCGGCGCGAAGTCCGTCAGCTGCGACGGCGCGATCACGACGCCGCCGGCGTGCTTGCCGGCATTTCGCGTGAGGTCTTCCAGTTCGCAGGCGAGGTCGAGCAGTGCCTTGACCTCTTCCTCTTCCTGGTAACGCTGGATCAGTTCGGACGAGCTCAGCGAGCTGTCTTTCCTGGACTTGTCCGAGCGGCCCAGGGCATCGTCGAGCGTGATGCCCAGGGTCATCGGGATGAGCTTGGCGATACCGTCGACGAACCCGTAGGGGTGTCCCAGCACGCGGCCGCAGTCACGCACCGCGGCCTTCGCCGCCATGGTGCCGTAGGTGATGATCTGGCTGACGTGGTCGCGACCGTAGGCGCGGGCGACGTAGTCAATGACCTCGTCGCGACGGTCCATGCAGAAGTCGACGTCGAAGTCGGGCATGGAGACGCGTTCGGGATTGAGGAATCGCTCGAACAGCAGGTCGTAGGGCAGTGGATCCAGGTCCGTGATGCCCAGGCAGTAGGCGACCAGCGAACCGGCGCCGGATCCGCGCCCTGGTCCTACGGGAATGCCATTCTGCTTGGCCCAGTTGATGAAGTCGGCGACGATCAGGAAGTAGCCCGGGAAGCCCATCTTGACGATGACGTCGACTTCCACCTCCAGACGCTCGGCGTACTCCTCGGTGGTGCGGCCGGCGGCCGGGCCGTGCTTGGCCAGTCGTGCAGCCAGACCCTGGCGCGCCTGTTCGCGGATGAAGGTGTCGAGCGTGTGCTCGGGCGGCACCGGGAACGCCGGCAGGTAGTAGGTGCCGAAGGATAGTTCCAGATTGCAGCGTTTTGCGATTTCTACACTGTTCTGCAGCGCCTCGGGAATATCGGCGAACAGCGCCGCCATTTCATCGGGCGACTTGAGGTACTGCTCGGGCGTATAGTCGCGCGGCCGCTTGGGATCGGCCAGCACGCGGCCCTGGTGGATGCACACGCGCGCTTCGTGGGCGTTGAAATCCTGCTTTTCGAGAAAGCGCACGTCATTGGTGGCCACGACCGGGCAATCCACGAGGGCCGCGACATGCAGTGCGCCCTCGTTGAACGCCGCCTCGCTGGCGTGGCCGACGCGCGAGATCTCCAGGTACAGGCGGTCGTTGAAATGGGCCAGCCAGAAGCCGCAGCGTTCTGCGGCCGCTTCCGGCTTACCGGCGAGAATCAGGTGAGCCAGGTCGCTTTCACGCCCCAGGAGGGCGATCAGGCCTTCCGTCTGTCCGCTGAACCAGGCCGGGTCGATCTGGGCGAAATCGCCGTGCTGGCCTTCCACATAGGCCCGCGACACCAGGCGCGACAGGTTGAGGTACCCCGTGCGGTTCTGGCACAGCAGGGTCAGGCGTGTCGGCTTGTTGCGGTCGGCCGGATTGGCGACCCACACGTCGGCACCGGCGATCGGCTTGACGCCGGCCTTTTCACATTCCTTGTAGAACTTGACCAGAGCGAAGAGGTTGGCCTGGTCGGTCAGGGCGAGCGCAGGCAGGTCCGCTTTCGCGCAGGCGGAAACCAGCGACGAGATGCGGATCGTGGAATCCACCAGCGAATACTCGCTGTGGACATGCAGATGGACAAATCGTGCGGTCATGGGGTGTACGGCTCGGTGGCGCAGGGTAGTGCGGCAGCGCGACGCGGGCAAGGCTTGACGCCGTCAAAGGCACGATGCGTCGCGCAGGCTTTGCGGTTGCGGGCCCGCCGCCCTACGGAAAACCCTGCACAAGGCCGCAAGCTTTGGTGTTTCGGGGCCCCCTTGAATCAAGGGGAGTGGGCGGTCAAACGCGGGCAAAGCCAATGTTCGGCGGGCGGTATGTTGACGTCGGCAGGAGTTCAATCCGGCGGCGTGCCCGAATCTTCGTTAGAACAGGCTCGGCTGCAGAGTCGCCTGCACGGGGGCAAAACTGCGCCGGTGCGCAAGACATGGGCCAAGACGTCGCAGGGCATCCAGGTGCTCGGGCGTGCCGTAGCCCTTGTGACTGGAGAAGCCATAGCCGGGGTGGCGTTCGTCCAGCGCGACCATGAGCCGGTCGCGCGTCACTTTTGCCAGGATCGAAGCCGCGCTGATGGCCGGTTCCAGCGCGTCACCGCCGACCACGGCGCGTGCGTCGCAGCGCAGGTTCTTCGGCAGGTGGTTTCCATCGATCAATGCTAGCGCCGGTTCGATCGCCAGCTGCACGAGAGCCTGCGCCATTCCGTGCATCGTGGCATGGAAGATGTTGAGGCGGTCGATGGCCTCGACGTCGACCTCGACGATGCTGTACGCCAGCGCGCGTTCGCGGATCAGTGGCTCCAATGCCTCCCGGCGGGCTTCGGTGAGCTGCTTGGAATCGGCCAGTCCGTCGATCGGCTTTTTCGGGTCGAGAATGACGGCGGCGACCAGGACAGGGCCCGCCAGCGGCCCGCGACCGGCCTCGTCGACACCGGCGACATGGAGACGGGAGCGCGCGGCCTTGGTCATCGTCATTCCCTCAGGGCGCCGATCGTGCCAAAGACATAGTCGTGATACGACTCAAGCAATGCCGGCTCCTTGCAGTCGAAATAGCGGCCTTCGCAGCGGTCACGCAGCAAGGCGCTGGCCTCGTAGAAGTCGTCCTTGCGCAAGTCGGCCACATCCAGCAGCAATGAGCCGAGATAGATGATGTCCAGCACGGGGAAGTCGATCTTCCGGCGCAGCGGGAAGTTCGACTTCAGCATGTAATAGGTGACCTTGGTGGGGTCTTTCACGCCCTTGGGCACTTTCTTTTCCAGCGCATTGATCGCGCCGTCGAAGGAGGGCTGGTGATCGCCGAAGTGCATGAGCACGGTGCGACGGTCGCTGGCAAAGAGCTTTTGTTCCAGCTGGGCCATGGCCTGTTCGGATTGTTCCAGGCGTTCGAGGTAATTGCCGAGGTTGAGATTGAGCCAGGGATTGAGGCGCTTGGGAAACAGGGGCTTGTTATAGGGGGAGGGCAGGTCACGCAGGGGCGTCATGTGCGGACCGTGCTGGTGCAGGGTCAGCATGAAGATGAAAAGCGGCTGCGTCGAATGGGCGCGCTTTTCGTCTTCGTAAATACGGTTGAAGACTTTCAGGAGGTCGAAGTCGTTGGAATCCCAGCCCAGCCCGTAGGTCGTTCCGTCGTAAAAGGTGTCGAAGCCGTAGAAATTGTAGGCGTTGCGTGCATTGATAAAGCTGCCGGACATCGGGTAGATCGCGATGGTTCGGTAGCCGTTCTCCTTGAGCGCGCGCGGCAGGCTGTAGGCCACGCGTGGCGCCAGGTTGAACGGTGCATAGAGCCCTGCGTTGCCGAACAGCACGTGCGCCATGCTGGTCAGGAAGGCAAATTCACTGGTCCAGGTGCCGCCGCCCCAGGTATGCACCTGCAGCAACCCGTGGGCGCGCGTGCGCTTGTCGACCTGGAACAGTCGCCGCTTGCACACGGGCAGGCGGCATTCCACCAGCATGCTGGGGTCGAAGGTGCTCTCCTGCAGCACGGCGACGATGTCCGGGCGTTGGCGCGGATCGCCGACGCTGGCCACCTGTTCGTTCCACACCTGGCGCGAAGCCGCATCCTTGACGAGCTTGGGTGGCTCGATCTGGGTGGCATAAAACGAGATGAAGAAATCGGTGAGGTAGCTCTTGTCGTTCATCGCGGCCCACATGCCTTTGCCGTAGACATGCATGAAGGGCCCGCGCGGATTGAGCGTGGCAAACAGGGCGACAGCGGAAAGACCGGCGCCGAGCGAAAGGACGACGATGCGTGGCCAACGCCGCAGCCCACTGAAGAGCCGGGGGCGATCGATCCGCCAGATGCCTCCGAGGCTGAGCGGCAGCGCCACGAGGCCGGCAAAACTGGCGATCAGGATCAGGGGATAACGTGCGAAGACTTCCAGCGTTTCGAGATTGGCGAAATAGACGAGGTCGGGCGCGAGCAGGGGCGTGGTGAGGTAGGTCACCTTGAGCACGCTGCTGGTGAGAATGAGGATAAACAGGCCGGCGCTGGCGATGAGGCTGAAGGCGAAGCGTCGCGTGGTGAAGGCCGCCAGCAGTGCCACGCTGCCGCTCAGGACCAGCGTATACGTGCGTTCTTCCGGAGTGCCTTCTGCCAGGGGGCCGTAAAGCACCATCGCGCCATAGGCAATGATGGCCAGCAGGTGCAACAACCAACTGCGGCGATCAATGACGGGAAGAAGGGGCATTGCCATCACGAGAGGGCGAAGTGGCGCGCATGGTGACGTTGGCCCGGATGAGGGTCAATGGGGCGGCAGGGGAGCGCGTTGGCTGTCAGACAGGGGGGCGTCCGAGGATGACGGTGGGTCCAGCGGACGGCCCTCGACCAGCGCGCTGACCACGTCAGCGGCGTGCGATCCCGGCGCGCCGTGGAGCGTGCGGTGCAGCCGCTCGAATTCCGCCAGCAGTGCCATCCGCGCCGATGCGTCGCCAAACAGCTGCAGCAGCGCGTCCGCCAGGGCGGGCGCCGTGCAGGCATCCTGCAGGATCTCCGGCACCAGCTCACGCCCGGCCAGCACATTGGGCAGGGAAAAGCGCGTCGTGCGCATCAGCTTGAACCAGGTGACGAGCCGATACGTCCAGGCGGCCACTTTGTAGGCCACCACCATCGGACGCTTCGCCAGCATGGCCTCCAGGGCGGCCGTGCCGGATGCCAGCAGGACGACATCCGCGGCCTGCATGGCCAGATGCGCGTTGCCGTCCAGCAGCCGGATCGGGGTATCCGGCTGCGCGTCATCGGTATCTGGTGTTGCGGACATCAGGGCCGAGAATCGGGCACGGCAGGCCTCGGTCGCCATCGGTGCGACGATCTGCAGGCCGGGAATGGCTTTCGCGCAGCGCCGTGCTGCTTCGATGAAGATGGCACCCAGCCGTTCGATCTCCCCCAGTCGACTGCCCGGCAACAGCGCCAGGACGGGGGCGTCGTCGGAAAGACCGAGTGTGCGCCGGGCTGCATGGTGTTCATTCACCAGCGGAAAACGGTCCGCCAGGGGATGGCCGACAAAGCGTGCGGTGACGTGATACCGCGCGTAGATCGGCGGTTCCATCGGAAACAGGCACAGCACCACGTCGGCGCTGCGGCCGATCTTCGCCGCGCGCCCTTCGCGCCAGGCCCAGACCGACGGACTGACGTAGTGCACGGTGCGGATGCCAGCCGTCTTGAGTTTCTTTTCCAGCCCGAGGTTGAAGTCCGGGGCGTCGATGCCGATGAAGGCGTCGGGTTTGAGTGCCTGGATGCGCCGGGAAACATCTGCGCGAATGCGCAGCAGCTCTGCCAGGTGCTTGAGCACCTCCACCAGGCCCATTACCGACAACTTTTCCGCGGGATACCACGCCTCCAGGCCGGCGGCGATCATCTGGTCGCCGCCGATGCCCACGAAGCGGGCGTCCGGATAGCGGACGCGCAGGGCGCGGATCAGGTCGGCCCCGAGCAGGTCACCGGAGGCTTCGCCGGCAACGAGCGCGAAAAGTCGGGGACGGGGTGCGGATTCGGTCGGATTCACTCGGGGTTCGCCGTCAGGGAGGGCAGCGATTCAGTCTTGCAGCGTGCGGCACCGTCGCGGTGCGCCGGCCCGGGCGAGTCCGGGCCGGCGGCACTCCGGCGGAGGTGCCGGTCAGCGGATGAGCGAGCGCTTGCTGCGTTCGATGAAGTCGAGCAGCAGCTTCACGTCCGGTGCATCGCTGGAGGCGCGCAGCAGTTCCTCGCGCGCGTCCGCCAGCGGCAGTCCGGATTTGTAGAGCGTCTTGTAGGCGCGCTTGATCGACAGGATGCGGTCCGGGTCAAAGCCGCGGCGGCGCAGGCCTTCGGCATTGATCCCTTTGGGCTCGGCAAAGCTGCCGGCCACCGTCACGTAGGGGGGCACATCGCGGTTGATGATCGATCCCATCGACGTGAACGCGTGCGCGCCGATCTGGCAGAACTGGTGCACCAGGGTGAATCCGCCGAGCGTGACCCAGTCGTCCACGATGACATGGCCGGCGAGCGACGCGGCGTTGGCAAACGTGGTGTTGTTGCCGACGATGCAATCGTGCGCGAGGTGGACGTAGGCCATCAGCCAGTTGTCGTTGCCCACGCGTGTAACGCCGCCGCCATCTTCCGTACCGCGATGGAACGTGACGAACTCGCGGATCACATTGCGATCGCCGATTTCCAGGACCGCGTTCTCGCCATGGAATTTCTTGTCCTGCGGCGCGGCGCCGATCGAGGCGTACTGCCAGATACGGTTGTCACGGCCGATGCGCGTAGGCCCTTCGACGATGACGTGGGGACCGATCCAGGTGTTGTCACCGATCTCCACGTCGGCGCCGATGATCGAATACGCGCCGACGGAGACATTCTGGCCGAGGCGGGCGGCCGGGTCGATGATGGCGGTGGGATGAATCATCAGTCGTTGCGCTCCGCACACAGGATTTCCGCTTCGGCGACGACTTCGCCGTCGACCAGCGCCTGGCACCAGAACTGGCCCATCTTGCGGATCATGCGCTTCTGTTCCACCTGGAGGACGAGCTGGTCACCGGGAGCAACGATACGCGAGAAGCGCGCCTTGTCGACCTTCACCAGGTAGAACAGCGGCTGGGCATTGGGGTCGGCCTGGGCCGACAGCTGCACAAGGACGCCGGATGCCTGGGCCAGCGCCTCGATGATGAGCACGCCGGGCATGACGGGGTTGCCGGGGAAATGACCCTGGAAGAACGGCTCGTTGATAGTCACGTTCTTGATGGCTGTCAGGCGCTTGCCGGGCTCGAAGGCGGTGACGCGGTCCACGAGCAGGAACGGATAGCGGTGCGGCAGCAGGTCGAAGATACGTCGCACGTCCAGGGGAAGCATCGTGCCGGCGTTCGAGTCATTCATTGCTTAGCGTCCTTTTCGATGGCTTTCACGCGGCGCGCCAGCTCGTCCAGCTGGCGAAACCGTGCAGCATTGCGACGCCACTGGCGGTTCTCCTGGATGGGCGTACCCGAGGAGTATTCGCCGGCGGCGTGAATGGAGTGGGTGACCAGGCTCATCGCCGTAACCGTGACCCGGTCGGCGATCGAGAGGTGGCCAAGGATACCGGCACCGCCGCCAATCAAACAGTAGCGCCCGATCCGGGCGCTGCCGGCCACCGCCGAACAGCCGGCCATGGCCGTGTGTGCACCGATGACGACGTTGTGGGCGATCTGGATCTGGTTGTCCAGGCGCACGTCGTCCTCGAGCAGGGTGTCTTCCAGCGCGCCCCGGTCAATGGTGCAGTTCGCGCCGATCTCGCAGTCGTCGCCGATCGTCACGCCCCCCAGCTGGGGCACCTTGACCCAATGGTCGCGATCAAAGGCAATGCCGAAGCCGTCCGAGCCGATCACCGCACCGGGATGAATCAGCACTCGCCGGCCCAGTCGCACCCGGGTGACCAGCGTGACGCGGGCAGTCAGGCGGCACTGGGCGCCCACATGGCAATCCGGACCCACAATGCACCCGGGCCCGAGGATCGCGCCGGCCTCGACCACGCTGCCGGCCTCGACGACGCACTGCGGGCCGACACTCGCATCCGGGTGGACCCGTGCGGATGCATCGACCACGGCAGTGGGGTGGACCCCCGGCAGGGCGGCCGGCAGGGATTCGAACAGGGCGGCCACCTTGGCGTAGGTCACGTAGGGGTCGCGCGCCACGAGTGCGGCGCCCTCGCGCAGCGCAGCGTCGTCCTCCCGCAGGATGACGGCAGCGGCGCGGGTTGTCTGCAGCTGGTTGCGGTACTGCGGGTTGGACAGAAAGCTCAGCTGGTTGGGGCCCGCCGCGGAGAGGGTGGCAATGCCACAGATGGGCAGGTCCGCGTCGCCGCGGAGCTCCAGGCCGAATCGCTGCGCGATATCGCCCAGGCGCCAGACGGTCGTTGCGCTCATGGTTGTTTGGCCTGATGGGATTGGTAGTTGCGGCGCAGCCGGTCAAGGACGCGGTCGGTGATGTCGATGCGCGGGTCGGCGTAGACCACGGGGCTGGGGACGACCAGGTCCAGGCCCTGCTCGCGCGCGTATTCGACGACGGCGTTGTTGATCGCCTGCCAGCTCTTGTCGAGCTCCTGGTCGCTGCGCGTCTTCAGTTCCGCGCGCAGTTCCTCGCGGGTGCGTCTGACGCTGCGCTCGAGGGCGTCGATCTCGCGCTTGCGCGTATCCGCATCGGCCTTCGACAGCAGGGCGCCGTCGCGTTCGAAGACTTTCTTCAGCTCTGCCAGCCGCGCCTCATCGACTTTCAATGCCGCGTCGCGGGCGTTGAATTCCTGCTGCAGCCGGTCGCGGCCGGCCTGGACCTGCGGCGCGTTGTCGAGCAGGCGCTTCATGTCGACGTAGCCGAGCTTGTTGCCGCCCTGGGCCCAGGCGAGCGCCGGCAGCAGCGCCAGCGCCGCTGCAAGTATCCATGGTCCGCCTGCGTGCTGGCCCACGCGTCCTCCCTCGCTTCGGGTTGCAAGCCGGACGCTGCTGCGGCCTCCGGCGTTGCGTGATGATGCCAGTTCTTGTCAGAACTGCGTGCCGAAGGAGAACTGGATGGTTTCCGTCCGGTCGCCATCCTTCTTGCGGATCGGGCGGGCCAGGTTGACCGTGATCGGTCCGACCGGCGCCTGCCATTGCAGCGAAAGGCCCGTCGAGGCGCGCAATTCACCGGCATCGAAATCGCCGAAGGTGCGATAGACGTTACCCACGTCGAGGAACGCGGAGATGCGCACCGAGTCGCTGTTCTTGGCGAACGGCGTCGGCAGGATCAGTTCGGCCGAGCCCAGTACCTTGAAGGCACCGCCGATCGGCTGGCAGTAGTCGATCTGGCTGACGCGTTCGCACGGGCCGAGGGTGTTGTCCTCGAAGCCGCGCACATCGCGCACGCCGCCGGCATAGAAGTTCTCGAAGAAGGGCAGGCCGCTCAGGACGACGCGCTGGCCCTTGACCGGGGCGTTGGGATCTTCGCGACCGATGGCATTGCGGTAGCTGTCGCCGTAGCCGAGGTTGCCCGACAGCAGGAAGGTGAGGCTGTCGGTCAGCGGGAAGTAGTGGGCACCCTGGTAGTACAGCTTGTAGTACTCCAGCGTGGAGCCAGGCAGCGCGATTTCGGCGGAGATCGACTGCAGGCCGCCGCGGGTTGGCGTGAAGTACTTGTTGCGCGTGTCGTGGGCCCAGGACGCCGTCAGGTTCCAGGTATGGATCGTGCGGTGATCCAGGTCCGTGATGTAGCGGATGATGTAGCTGGGCGTCAGGCCCGGCAGGGTCGTGATCTGGTTGTTGCTGAAGCCCAGCTGGAACTGCACGCCGTCGGTCTCGCCGATCGGAACGCCTACGAAGGTGGAGAAGGCGGCCGTGTCGCTCAGATAGTTGGCGAGGTTGGCATCGCCCTGGTCCAGCTCACGCAGGCTCAGGTTGTAGCCCAGGCTGATATTGCTGTCGGTCAGGTAGGGCTGGGCGTAGCTGATGTCGTACCGGTTCATGTACGAGCTGCGCTGCACGGCGAGGGAGATCTTGTCGCCGGTTCCCAGGAAGTTGTTCTGCGACACCGCCACGCTGGCGATGAGCTTCTGGACCTGCGAATAGCCCAGGCCGAACAGCAGGCTGCCGGAGGGCTGTTCCTCGACCGTGATGACCATGTCGACCTGGTCTTCGGTGCCGGCAACCTTCGGCGTCTCGATCTCGACCTTCTTGAAGAAGCCCAGGCGCTGCAGGCGCACCTTGGAGCGGTCGATCGCGGCCTGCGAGTACCAGGAGCCTTCCAGCTGGCGCATTTCCCGGCGCAGCACTTCGTCTTCCGTACGCGTGTTGCCCTTGAACATCACGCGATTGACGTAGACGCGCTTGCCCGGGTCCACATAGAACGTGACCTCGACCGTCTTGCCTTCCTTGTCGGTCTTGGGAACCGGGGTGACTTCCGCGAAGGCGTAGCCGATGTTGGAGAGCACCGCGCTCATGGCGTTCGCGCTCTGCTCCAGCTTGCGGCGGGAGAAGGTCTCGCCCGCCTGGATGCGCAGCAGCTTGCGCAGCGACTCTTCCGGCAGGATCAGTTCGCCCAGCAGCTTGATGTCGGAAATCTTGTACAAGTCGCCTTCGTGCACGTTGGCGCTGACGTAGATGTTGCGCTTGTCCGGGCTGATGGAGACTTCCGTCGAATCGATGTTGAAGTCGGCGTAGCCGCGGTCGAGGTAGTAGGAGGCCAGCTTTTCCAGGTCGCCCGAGAGCTTCTCGCGGGAGTACTGGTCGTCCTTGGAGTACCAGGACGTCCAGTTGGACGTGTCGGACTCGAATTCGTCGCGGATCTCCTTATCCGTGAAGATGGCGTTGCCCACGACATTGATGTGCTTGATGCGCGAGGCCTTGCCTTCGGCGATCACGATGTTGATGTCGACGCGGTTGCGATCCAGCGGCGTGACCTTGGGCGTGATCGAGACGTTGTACTTGCCGCGGTTGTGGTACTGGCGGGTGAGTTCCTGCTGCACGCGGTCGAGCTGGAGGCGGTCGAAGGTTTCGCCTTCTTCAAGGCCGATGCCCTTGAGACCCTTGCGCAGTTCCTCTTCCTTCAGTTCCTTGTTGCCCTTGATGGTGATCTTGGAGATCGCCGGGCGTTCCTTCACCGTGACGACGAGGATGTCACCCTGCCGGGTGAGCGAGACGTCGTTGAAGAAGCCCGTCTTGAACAGGGCCCGGATGGCCTTCTCGCCGTCCTCGCTGGTGACGCGGTCGCCCTTTTCGATCGGCAGGTAGGTGAACACGGTGCCGGGTGCGATGCGCTGCAGGCCGTCGATCCGGATGTCCGAGACTACGAAAGCCTCGAACGCATTGGCCTCGGCAGCAAGGCAGGCAAGCAAGAGCAGGGCGGCGATACGCTTCATCGTCAATCCGTCAGGGTTTTTATGGCGGCGGGCGCTGCCGCGGTTTTTTGGGTTCGTGGGATCAGCGGGCGGTCGCTAGGACGGCAGCTGTCGCACGATATCGTTGTAGAACGCGAGTCCCATCAGGGCAGCCAGCAGGACCAGACCGGCGTATTGGCCGGCGATCAACATGCGCTCGCTGACCGGACTGCCCTTGACCGACTCAATAAGGTAATACACGAGATGACCGCCGTCCAAGATGGGGATGGGCAGCAGGTTCATGATGCACAGGCTCAGAGAGATCAGCGCCAGGAAGTAAAGGAACCAGCCCGCGCCGAGCTGGGCCGAGGCGTTGGCGGTCTGGGCGATGCTGATCGGCCCGGAAATATTCTTGAGGGACGCGGACCCGACGATCATCCGCTTGAGCATGGCAAGGGTCCGGCCGGTGAGGCTGGCGGTTTCCCGGAAAGCCGCGCCCAGCGCGGCGATCGGGCCATAGCGGAGGAGCGCGTCCTGGGCGACCGGCGGCGGCGCCGCCAGGGTGACGCCGATCTGCCAACGGGGGCCTTCGTCGCTGGTGGCGGCCTTCGGAGTGACCGTAAGGGTCTGGCGCTCCGTACCCCGTTGCACCACGACACTCAGCGGCGTCTGTGCCGACGCGAGCTTCTGGACCGTTTCGACGAAGGTCGCACTGTCGCTGATGGGGATCTCATTGACCGACACGACGCGATCGCCCGCCTTGAAGCCCGCGGCCGCTGCCGGGGAATCCTTGCTGACCTGGCTGAACTGCGCCGGACCCGGCAGGAATGGGCGCCAGGTGATGCCCACCTGGCGCAGCAGTTCGACTTCTTCGATGCCGCGAGGAATGCCGGAGGTATCCAGCCGGCGGGTTGCCGTCTTGCCTTGGGCGTCGGTGACCGTGACGTCGACTGCGCCGCGATCCATCGCGTGTCCGAGCAGCAGGAAGCCGGCGTCGGTCAGGGTCTGGACGGGTTCGACGCCGACCTTGGTAATGGTGTCGCCGGCGGCGAATCCGGCGGTGGCCGAAACGCCGTCCACCTTGCCGATGACCGGCTGGTAGTCGGCCTTGCCGATGATGAACATGGCCCAGAGGGCCGCGATGGTGAAGATCAGGTTGAACAGCGGGCCTGCGACCGTAATGGCGGCACGCTTCCAGACGGCCTTGCTGTTGAAATCGCCGTCGGCATCTTCCGGGGAGACTTCCGCTTCGCGCGAATCGAGGAATTTCACGTAGCCGCCCAGCGGCAGCAGGCTGATGACAAACTCGGTGCCGTTCCTGGCGACGCGGGTCCAGATGGGTTTGCCGAATCCCACCGAGAACCGAAGCACCTTCACGCCGAGCAGCCGGGCGACGCTGTAGTGCCCGAACTCATGGAAGGTGATGAGCAAGCCCAGAGTGACCAGCAACCACCAGATTGAACCGAAGAAGTCGCCCATGGGAGGCTCAGCAGTGAAGGCGGCGCATCATATGACGCGCCGTATGACGGGCGGTTAAGTCCGTCTGAATGAGTTGATCGAGACTTTGGACCGGTTCAGTACCGAGCGCGTCCATGCAGGATTCGATGACCTCCGCGATCGCCAGGAACGGCAAGTGTCCGTCCAGGAAGGCCGCCACCGCAATTTCGTTGGCGGCGTTGAGGACGGTGGGGGCGGTGCCGCCCGCACGCAAGGCGGCATAGGCCAGGTCCAGGCACCGGAACGTGGCGCGGTCCGGGGGCAGGAACTCCAGCCGCGACAAGGCGACCAGGTCCAGCGGTTTGACGGCCGTGTCCACACGACCGGGCCAGGCCAGGGCGTGGCCGATGGCCGTTCGCATATCGGGATTGCCCAGCTGCGCAAGGACGGATCCGTCGACGTACTCCACCAGGGAATGCACGATGCTCTGCGGATGCACGACGACGTCGATGGCTTCCGGCGGGGCATCGAACAGGAAGTGAGCTTCGATGACCTCCAGCCCCTTGTTCATCAAGGTGGCCGAATCAACCGAGATCTTGCGGCCCATGCGCCAGTTCGGGTGGGCGACGGCCTGCTCGGGCGTGATGGCGCCCAGATCCTGGCGGCTGCGGCCACGGAACGGCCCGCCGGAGGCCGTCAGCGTCAGCTTGCGCACGCCGACGGCGGAGAGTTCGGGCCGGCCGCCCGGCAGGCACTGGAACAAAGCGTTGTGTTCCGAATCGATCGGAATGAGATCGCCGCCACCGTCACGCAGTGCGCGCATCAGCAGCGGCCCCGCCATGACGATGGATTCCTTGTTCGCCAGCAGCAGCCGCTTCCCGGCGCGGGCGGCGGCCAGCGTAGAGGCCAGGCCGGCCGCGCCGACGATGGCGGCCACGACCGTATCGCACTGCGACGAGGCGGCGGCGTCTGACAGCGCGGCTTCGCCTGCGGCGACCGCTGTTGTCAGCCCGCGCCGCGCGAGATGGGCTTTCAGGTCCGCCTCGCAGGCGGGGTCGGCGACGATGGCCAGGTCCGGGCGGAACCGGTCGCACAGGTCGGCCAGCGCCTCGGTACTGCGATGGGCCGCCAGGACACTGGCCCGGAATTTATCCGGGTGGCGGGCGATGACGTCGAGCGTGCTGGAGCCGATCGATCCGGTGGCTCCGAGGATGGCAACCTGTTTCATGCCGCGAGCAGCGCCAGTCCCGCCGCCCAGACGGGCAGGGCCGCGAACACGCTGTCCAGCCGGTCGAACATGCCGCCGTGACCCGGGAAGAGATCACCGGAATCCTTCACGTTGGCGTGCCGCTTGATCAGGCTTTCAAACAGGTCGCCGACGATGGAGGCCACCACGGTCACCATCGCCAGGACGAACACGCCGGCCAGCGCCAGATGCCGCGTGCCGAGCAACCAGGCGCCGATCACCCCGACGATGGCCGAGCTGGCAATCGCGCCATAGACACCGGCCCAGGTTTTGCCGGGGCTGATCCGCGGGGCCAGCTTGGTCCGGCCCCAGCGACTGCCGGCCAGATACGCGCCGCTGTCGGCGACCCACACCAGCATGAGACCAAAGAGCGCCCACCACGGCCCCTTGTTCGGGCTGGCGTGCAGCTGCAGCAAGGCGCACCAGGCGGGAACGATGACAAACAGGCCGGCGACAGTCTTAAGACTGGCGTTCTCGTGCGTCGGCGCGACGGCGAACGAGAAACGCCGCAGCCACAGCGTGGCGACCAGCCACCAGGCCACGCCGGCGCCGATGACGGCCCACCAGACCGCGCCGTCGCGGTACCACCACAGCACCGCCATCGCGACGACGTGGGCGCCAATGACGGCACCCCGGATCGGCAGGGCGCGCAGGCCGACCATTCGGGTCCATTCCCACGCCGCCATCAGGAAGGCGCCGGCCGCGACCACCGCCAGCACGGCGGTCGGCGCCAGCAGGATCAGCGCGATCGCCAGCGGTGCCAGTACCAGGGCGGTCAAAGTCCGTGTTTTCAGTTTGGGAGGCACGGGACACTCGCGAGGCGGAGGAGGGGGCAGGGCGGGCGCATCAGGTGCCGGCAACCTGGGCGCTGGTCTTGCCGTAACGCCGTTCCCGGCCGGCATAGTCGTCGATGGCACGGGTGAACGCATCGGCGTTGAAGTCCGGCCAGAGCGTCGGCGTGAAGTACAGCTCGGCGTAGGCGATCTGCCAGAGCAGGAAGTTGCTGACGCGCAGTTCGCCGCCCGTCCGGATGAACAGGTCCACGGCCGGCAGCTCGGCGAGGGCGAAATGCGGGGCCATCTGCTGTTCGCTGATGGCGTCCACGGACAGTTCGCCCCGGAGCACGGCCAGGGCGGTTTGCCGGGCCGCTTCCGCCACGTCCCAGCGACCGCCGTAGTTGACGGCGATGTTGAGGGCAAGGCGCGAGTTGGACGCGGTCTTTTCCATAGCGCCACGCATGCGCGACTGGAGCGCCGGGGCGAAGGCTGACAGCTCGCCGATGAAGCGGATGCGCACGCCATGCCCGCAGAGCTCGTCGACTTCCCGGTCGAGCGCCTTGAGGAACAGTTCCATCAGCGCGCCGACCTCGTCCTTTGGACGCTGCCAGTTCTCGCTGGAGAATGCGAAGAGGGTGAGTGCCTCGATGCCGCGGCGCAGGCAGAACTCGATCGCGCCGCGCACGGCCTTCTGGCCGGCGTGATGCCCGAAGCTGCGCGGCCGCAGGCGCTGCTTGGCCCAGCGGCCGTTGCCGTCCATCACGATGGCGACGTGCCGGGGCAGGCGGGGATCCGGCGCGCCCGGCGTGCCGCCGGGCGCTTTGGTCACGGGGTCCAGGGTGAACTCCGTCGGCGCTCAGAGCGCCATCAGTTCGTCTTCCTTGGCCTTGACCACCGCATCGACATCTTTGATGGCCTTGTCGGTGAGCTTCTGGATGTCTTCCTCGGCCTTCCGTTCTTCGTCTTCCGTGACCTTCTTTTCTTTCAGCAGCTCCTTGACGTGCTGCATCGCATCACGGCGCACGTTGCGGACGGCGACCTTCGCGCTTTCGCCTTCGTGGTGAACGTGCTTGGAGAGCTCCTTGCGGCGCTCCTCGGTCAGGGCGGGCAGGTTGATGCGGATGACCGTGCCGGCGGTGGTGGGGTTCAGCCCGAGGTCGGAGGACATGATCGCCTTCTCGATCGGCTGCACCATGTTCTTCTCCCACGGGGTGATCGTCAGCGAACGCGCATCCTGGACGGCGATCGTGGCGACCTGGGACAGCGGCATGTCCGAACCGTAGTAGTTCACCTTGAGGTGATCGACCAGGGCGGTGGAGGCGCGTCCGGTACGCAGGCGCTGAAGGTCATGCTTGAGCGACTCGACGCTCTTGGCCATGCGGGTCTGGGCGTCTTTCTTGATGTCATTGATCATTGCGGCGAAATCCTTGGCCGGAACAAAGCGGCGGAAGTATAGCAGCGCGCCGGCATGGCCGACGCGCCTGGTTCACGAGACCAGGGTGCCGACCGGTTCGCCCTTCATGATGCGCAGCAGGTTGCCGCCCACGCCCATGTCGTAGATGCGCAGCGGGATCTTGTTGTCCCGGCACAGGGCGATGGCCGTGGTGTCCATCACCTGCAGGTTGCGCTGGATGACCTCGCCGTAGCTCAGCTTCTCGTAGCGCTGGGCCGTTGGGTCCTTCTTGGGGTCGGCGCTGTACACGCCGTCGACCTTGGTCGCCTTGAGCAGCAGATCCGCCCCCACTTCGATCGCGCGCAGGGCGGCGGCCGAGTCGGTGGTGAAGAAGGGATTGCCGGTACCGGCGGCGAACAGGGCAATCCGGCCCTTCTCCAGATGGCGGATAGCGCGGCGGCGGATGAAGTCCTCGCAGACTTCGTTGATCTTGATCGCGCTCATGACGCGGGCATAGGCGCCGAGTTTTTCCAGGGCGTCCTGCATGGCCAGGGCGTTCATCACGGTGGCCAGCATGCCCATGTTGTCGCCGGTCACGCGGTCCATGCCGGCCGCGGCCAGGCCTTCGCCGCGGAAGATGTTGCCGCCGCCGATGACGACGCCGACCTGGACGCCGACACGCTGGATTTCAATGATTTCCTTCGCCAGTCGGGTCAGTACTTTCGGATCAATGCCGTAGTCGGCGTCGCCCATCAGGGCCTCGCCGCTCAGCTTGAGGAGGATGCGCTTGTATTTGATATCGGTGGGCATGGCGGTTCCTCCGGGCAAAACGGGTGCAGTTTATCGGTTATGTATGCGGTAACGCAGGGGGTGATGCGGCCGGCACTGACTTGCCGGGTTGTCGTCCCCGATTCCCGGCGCAGGAGAGGGTTCCTGCGCAGTCTTGCCCGATGACTGGCACCGTCCGAGGTGCCGGGAATACGAGGTCTTTTGCGGAGCGTTCGGCGGAAGCCGGAGGGTGGCGGCTTCCGCCAGTTCGCCCCCGGCAAGTGCGGGGGCAGCGAAATCAGGCCAAAAAAAAGCCGCAGGGGTCTGCGGCTTTTTTGTTTCCTGGGCTTTCGCCTCAGGCAAGACCGGCTTGCTTCATGACTTCGGCAGCGTAGTCCTCAACCACCTTCTCGATGCCCTCGCCGACGGCCAGGCGCTGGAAGCCGATCACCTCGGCGCCTTCCTTCTTCAGGGCGGCTTCGACGGTCATGTTGGTGTCCAGCACGTACGGCTGACCGGTCAGGGTCATTTCCGAGACGATCTTGTTGATCTTGCCGGAGATGATCTTTTCCAGGATGTCGGCCGGCTTGGCCTTGTCCTTGTCGGTCATCTTGGCCAGTTCGATTTCCTTTTCCTTCGCCACGATGTCGGCCGGCACGTGGGCCGCCGAGACGTAGGGCGGGTTCATCGCCGCCACGTGCATGGCCAGGCCGCGAGCCAGCTCGTCCGAGCCGCCTTTGACTTCCACCAGCACGCCGATGCGGCCGCCATGGACATAGGCGCCGATCTTGTTGGCGCTGTCAGCGCGCACCATGCGGCGCAGCTGGACGTTCTCACCGACCTTGGCGACCAGGGCCTGGCGGGCTTCGTCAACCGAACCGCCGCCCGGGAAGGCAGCCGTCTTCAGGGCTTCGATGTCGGCCGAGCCGCTGGACAGGGCGACTTCGGCGGCGGTATTGGCGAACTTGACGAAGTTCTCGTCCTTGCCGACGAAGTCGGTTTCGGAGTTGACCTCGACCAGCACGGCCTTGCTGCCGTTCTGCGCCAGGACGATACGGCCTTCGGCGGCCACGCGGCCGGCCTTCTTGTCGGCCTTGGCCAGGCCCGTCTTGCGCAGGTATTCCATGGCCTTTTCGATATCGCCGGCGTTCTCGGCGAGCGCTTTCTTGCACTCCATCATGCCGGCGCCGGAGCGCTCGCGCAGTTCCTTGACCAGACTGGCGGTGATTTCCATGTATACCTCGGTATTGAATTCGGGCGACGCGGCGTCGCGCCGGGGAATCGGGATCTTCAGACGCGGTCGCGACACTGGCGTGACCGGGTCATGCGCGGCGGCCGGAGCCGCCGCGCGGTACGACGCTGGTGCTAAGTCTTACTCAGCCGACGGGGCCGGACGGCCGCCGCCGCCACGACGCGGGCCCTGGCCCGGCTTCTTGGCGCCCGGCTTGGCGTTACGCGGAGCCGGCTTGCGGCCGCGCGGGGCGTCGTCGTTGGTGGCAGCCTTGACGTTGCCTTCGGCGTCGAGCTCGACGAATTCGTCCTTCTCGCTCACGGCGACCTGCGGGGCCGCGGCCTTGCCTTCCAGCACGGCGTCGGCGGCAGCGCGGACGTACAGCTGCACGGCGCGGATCGCGTCGTCGTTACCCGGGATGGCGTAGTCGACGAGGCTCGGGTCGTAGTTGGTATCGACCACCGCCACGACCGGAATGCCGAGCTTCTTGGCTTCCTTGATGGCGATGTCTTCGTGGCCGATGTCGATGACGAACAGGGCGTCCGGCAGGCGGTTCATGTTCTTGATGCCGCCGAGCGAGGTCTGCAGCTTGTCCGCTTCGCGCTGGAGGCCGAGGACTTCGCGCTTGACCAGGCGGTCGAAGCGGCCGTCGGTGGCCATGGCTTCCAGTTCCTTCAGGCGGGCGACCGACTGCTTGACGGTGCGGAAGTTGGTCAGCGTGCCACCCAGCCAGCGGGCGGAGACGTGCGGCATGCCGCAACGCTCGGCTTCTTCCTTCACCGCGTCACGGGCCGAACGCTTCGTGCCGACGAACAGGATGGTGCCGCGCTTTTGGGCCAGGCCCGAGAGGAAGTTCATCGCGTCGCCGAACAGCGGAACGGTCTTCTCGAGGTTGATGATGTGGATCTTGCCGCGCGCGCCGAAGATGTAGGGCGACATCTTCGGGTTCCAGTAGCGAGTCTGGTGACCGAAGTGGACGCCGGCTTCGAGCATCTGGCGCATGGTGACCTGAGGCATGGTATTGCTCCAATTGTGGGCGCAGGCATAGCGGTAATGCGCCCGGGGTTGAGACCTCCACGCACCCCCGCGTTCGACTTCTTGCGAAGCACCCCGAAGCGGTGACGATGCGTGTGCGGATTCGGCAGGATTGCCGTGGTGCCGGCCTTGGAACCGGCTTGGATCGGCCCGCCAGGCCCTATGGGCGGCGCGGCAAATCCATGAGATTCTAGCCTGCTGCAGTGGCGCGGGACAAGGGGATGGGTGCTCTATCCCTCAGCCGGCAGCAGCCTTCGAGCAAGTGACAAACGCGGCCAGATCCCTGGTTGGTGCCGCGAGATGGCGGCGTGGGTGAAGGCTACCGCATTCTTCAGAAGGGACTATCTGGCATGCCAATGATTTTGAAAGTGATTGTTGCTACAGCGCTGGCTGCGGGTGCAGTCAGTGAGAGCGATGCATTGCCGCCCGTGCGTGCGAGTCTCGTCAAGGACATTGAAACAGCTCCCGGAGTGGCCAGCTCCGATCCTGGCCATTTCATTTCCATTGGCGATCGCGCCTACTTCGTGGCGACAACGCCTGAAACCGGCACCGAGTTGTACTCGACGGACGGCAGCCCTGCCGGCTTGCGGCTGGTACGCGACTTCGCAGCCGGGCCCGCCTCGTCATCCGCGGTGCCATTCGGCGGGACCAACGGGCGGATCATTGTCGCCGCCAACAACGGCATACACGGCATGCAGATGTGGTCCGTCAATCCCGATGGAACCGCGGCGACACGACTGACAAGCGAGCCGTCCGCGGGCGACCCTTGGTATGTCCGGGCACCGCTGGCGACAACGCAGAACCACGTGTTTGTCCGGATGGGCAACTCCGCCTACTCAACGGATGGCACACTGCAGGGGACCGTCAAGCATGTGATCCCCGGCGCAAGTTTCCTCACCGAACACGGTGTGTGTCCGATTGGCGATGCCATTGTCACTGTGACCTACGAGTTCGGAAGCGTCCACCTGTCGAGGGTCGATCCTGGGCAGGTCGCCCAGACCGATCTGGCACTCATGGCGAACTTCCACCCTGAAATGGTCCATGTCGCGTCGGCAGGCGATCACTGCTATGTGGCGGCATCGGCCGGCAATGGCTGGGTCCTGTGGAAGACCGACGGAACGGCTGCGGGCAGCCGGCAAATTGCGGATTCGGGGAACGGCCGCGCGCGCGGCCTGGCTTACGCTGGCGGCCAGGTCTACGTGGCGGAGAGCGCTCAAGGGCGTTTCCGTCTGGTACTCGCTGATGCGCTACGGGGTCAGACAACCGCGGTCATGGACGTCCCGTTAAACCTGGGTCACCACACCGTCGGAATGCTTCCGGTCGGTAACCGCCTGGCATTTTTCGCGCCATATCAGGCTGCCTCGATATTGAGGACCGGCGTGTTCATTACGGACGGCACGACGGCGGGTACCCGCAGGGTGTTGCCGGATGAAACCGGGTCGGCGTGGGTGAACCACGGCGAGGAGGGGATCGTTGTCGGCAGCCACGTGTATTACCACCTCGGCACGACATTGTGGCGTGTCGACCCGCAGTCACTGTCGTCCGAGCCAGTCATCAGCGACTTTCCGTTCTTGCCGCGAAACAGCACGGTGCTGAACGGCAAGCTCATCGGGGCTGCCAAACATCGTGTGCCAAATCAATCGACCCCCGATGTCGAGGTATACCAATCTGACCTTACTGTCGCGGGGACGCAGTTGTTGAATGACGTTTGGCCCTCGACCGCAGCGGGGGTCTTGTTCGAGAGCGAGCCGATTGCGGCTGCCAGAGGTGATTCGCTTCTGTTCGTGCAGTCCACCGATCCGTATGCATCGAACTCGTTCGCTCCTGCGAACCTTTGGCGCACGGACGGTACCGAGGCAGGTACCTATCCACTGGCCAGGTCCCAGTTCGAAGGTGACTGGATCGACCGCGTCGTCCCCTATGGTAACGATGTGCTGTTTGAGACGAACTCGTCCTATCTGTCTCGGATCTATCGCGCGGACTGGCAGCTGGGGGCTGCACGACGGGTGTGGGAGGGGACAGCAACGCGTCATGTTCTGCACGCCACCGGCGCTGGCAACGCAATGTTTCGTTGTGGCCAGCAAAGTTATGCGTTTGACCTTTGCGGCATGTCGGGTGGAACGGACCTGCCGGTCGTCATATTTCCCCGTTTTGGCGACTATCACCGGCTGACCGAAATCGGCCGCGTCAATGCGACGGCAATTTTTGCCGGGGTGGGTGACAATTCCGGCATATGGCGTAGCGATGCCACTGCGCCGGGGACTTTCCGCATCAGCGCTCTGCAAGCTGACTGGTGGCAGCAGGAGCAAGTGGCCAGCGCTGTATTGAACGGGCGCCTCTTTTTCCTTGTCTGTAGCGGGTCAGGTCCGTGCTACTTCATGTCGACCGACGGTAGCCTCGCTGGTACGAGAACCATCCTGGAATTTCCATCTGGAACGACAGGACAGTTGACCACGGTGGGCGGCAAGGTGCTGTTTGTCATTTCCCATGGCTCCACAAGCCAGCTGTGGTCCAGCGACGGCACTGCGGTCGGTTCTGTTCTGGTGGAGCAGTTTTCCACGGCCGGCGCGAAGATTGCGGAAGCGGGCGCGAATAAGGCGCTCGTATTTGCCTGTTCGGAATCGTGCGAACAGAACCTGACGCTCACTGACGGCACCTTCAAGGGATCCTATCGGGTGACGCTCCCGACGGGTTTCCAGGCAATACCGGGCAATTCCGCCGTGCTGGAAAACGGCGCAGTCCTTTTCCTGTGCCACAGCCAGCGAACGGGCGAAGAGCTGTGCGTTACCGCAGCAAATGCATACAACGCGACGTTGGTACGCGACATCTACCCCGGTACCTCTGGCTCGTCGCCCCTACTCATCGGACAAACCGACTCGGCGGCATTCTTTACGGCCGACGACGGTTACCACGGGCGGGAACTCTGGAAGGTCGAGCCTGTGCCCGAGATGATCTTCCGGAACGGCTTCGAGGCCGACTAGCCATCGAGGGATAGCATGCGGTCTGGCTGAAAGAGCGGCGGGGAGGATTGCTCCCCTCCGCTCCAGTCGGACTTTTCCTCAGTCCGCAGCGGCTGGAACGGGACGCTGTGGCGCTGCGACGGCGCCGCGCCCGGCCCGTTCCCGCTCGACCCGTTCCGCTCCAGCCAGTATGACAATCCGGTTCCAAGCGTGCTCTATCACGGCGATCTCTTCTTCCACGCCTGCGATGGCGCCCGCTGTGGGCTGGCCGCCAGCGACGGCACGACAGCCGGCACGCGGCAGGTGTCCCGAACGGCGGGCTCCCCCGTGCCCCGCGATGCACGGTCTGCCATGCGGCCCTCGGGCGGCATGGCGGGCCAGGGCCCGGCCGGGTTGCCATCCGCCCCCACTCCCGTCAGACTTTTCCTCCGGATAGAGGGTTCGCCGAACCTGAGGAACACATGCCCGTAACGATCAAGACCCCTGCTGATATCGAGAAAATGCGGATTGCCGGCGCGCTGGCGGCGGAAGTGCTCGAAATGATCGGGGAGTACGTCAAGCCCGGCGTCAGCACCGAGGAGCTGGACCGCATCTGTCACGATCACATCGTCAAGGTGCAGCAGTCGATCCCGGCGAATCTGGGCTACCGCGGCTTTCCGAAGACGATCTGCACGTCGGTCAACCACGTGATCTGTCACGGCATTCCCGATGCGCGCAAGATCCTCAAGGATGGCGACATCATCAATATTGACGTGACCGTCATCCGCGACGGCTTCCACGGCGATACCAGCCGCATGTACTACGTGGGCAAGCCCGATGTCCGGGCCCAGCGCCTGTGCACCGTGGCGTTCGAATCCATGATGCTGGGCATTGCCCAGGTCCGGCCCGGCGCTACTCTGGGGGACATCGGGCACGCGATCCAGAAGCACGCCGAAGGCGCAGGTTTCTCGGTGGTGCGTGAGTATTGCGGCCACGGCATCGGCCGCGTCTACCACGAAGATCCGCAGGTGCTTCACTACGGCAAGCCGGGTACCGGGCTGCGCCTGGAGAAGGGCATGTGCTTCACGGTCGAGCCGATGATCAATGCCGGCAAGCCGGGCACGCGCCTGATGCCGGACGGCTGGACAGTCGTGACGCGGGATCACTCCCTGTCGGCCCAGTGGGAACACACTGTCACGGTGACCGACGACGGCTACGAGATCCTGACGCCCTGGCCCAGGGCGGCCTGAAGCCATGGAAACCGCGACCGCTCCGGTGGTCGCCCTGCCGCGGCTGCCCGCGGCGATACCGCGATCGGGCATTTCCGAGTCGGCACGGCTGGCGTTGCGCCAGTGGCTGGGTGATACCGATCGCGCGCTGGCGGATGCCTTCCGTGACGGCGCGAGCGTGGATGAGCTCGTTCCGGCGCGCGCACAGGCGATCGAAAAACTGCTGCGCCACGTCTGGACGGCCATCGTCGGCGAACCGGCAACACTGGCTCTGTTTGCCGTCGGCGGATTCGGGCGCGGCGAGCTCTTCCCGCGATCGGATACCGATCTCCTGGTTCTGACCGATGCCGTACCGCAGGGCTCGCAGGCGCGCTCACTGGAAACCCTTTTCACCTGCCTGTGGGACCTGGGACTCAAGCCCGGCCACGCGGTGCGGACGTTGGCCCAGTGCCGCGAGCTGGCGGCGAGCGACGCGAGCGTCTATACGAGTCTGCTGGAAGGGCGCCGCATCGCCGGCGCGGCCGTCTTCGACCAGGGCTGGGATGCCATGCTCGGCGATCCTGCAGTATGGCCGCCGGCGAAGTACCTCGCGGCCAAGCGCGAAGAGCAGGCCGTACGCCATGCGCGTTACCACGACACGGCCTACAACCTCGAACCCAACCTCAAGGATGGTCCCGGCGGCCTGCGCAGCCTGCACGTGATTGGCTGGCTGGGCCGGCGCCTGTTCGGCATCGGCGATCTGCGCGGGCTGGCCCGCAAAGGGCTGTTGAGCAAGTCCGAATGGCTTGCGCTTGGCGAGGCCCGGGCGACGCTGTGGCGCGCCCGCTACGCGCTGCACCTTCTGGCGGGGCGTCCCGAAGAACGCCTGCTGTTCGACTTCCAGCGTGAGCTGGCCAGTCGGCTGGGCTATCGCGACGAGCACGCCCAGAACCTGGGCGTCGAACAGTTCATGCAGTCCTACTATCGCGCGGCCATGGTGTTCGAGCGCACCAACGCCGCATTCCTGCAGCGCTGCGACGAGGCCCTGGCAGAACCGGTGCTGCTGCAGGCCGAACCGATTGGCGACGGCTTCGTGGCCATGGGCGATCGCGTCGACATTCGCGAACCGGATCTTTTCGAGCGGCGCCCGGCCGCCCTCATCGACGTGTTCATCGTGCTGGTCGACAACCCGGAGCTGAGCGGTCTGCGTGCCCATGCGCAGTGCCGGCTGCAGGCTGCGCTGGAGCTGCACGGCGAAAGCCTGCGCGAAGATGCGGCTGTCCACGCGGCGTTCCTGCGCCTGTTGCGCCGCGGCGCGCCGGCGGTCGAAGCACTGGCGCGAATGAGCCGGCACGGCCTGCTGGCGCAGTACCTGCCGGCCTTCGGCAAGGTCGTCGGTCGCATGCAATATGATCTTTTCCACGTCTATACCGTGGATGAGCATACGCTGCGCGTGCTGCGCATCGTGGCGCGTTTCGCGCAGCCGCAGCACAGTCGCGAATTTGCGCTGGCCAGCGATTTGTTCTCCCGCCTGGCCAAGCCCGAACTGTTGCTGCTGGCTGCACTGTTCCACGACATCGCCAAGGGGCGCGGCGGCGATCACTCGGAACTGGGCGAGGTCGAGGCGCGCGACTTCTGCGCGCGCCTGGGCCTGTCGCCCGGCGATATCGATATCGTCGCCTGGCTGGTGCGCTGGCACCTGCTCATGAGCGTCACCGCACAGCGCCAGGACATCACCGATCCGGACGTGGTGCACCGGTTTGCCGCGCAGGTGGGCGAATGGGACCGGCTGGACCTGCTGTACCTGCTCACCTGTGCCGATATCGCCGGCACCAGTCCGAAATTGTGGAACTCCTGGAAAGACCGCTTGCTGGCCGATCTCTACGTCGCGGCGCGCTACGTGCTGCGTGGCGATCTGGAACGGCCGCCGCATGCGGATGAGCAGCGCCGCGATTGCCAGGCGCAGGCGCTGGAGATCCTGGCCGCCGAAGGGATTGACCAGCAGCCGGTGACGGAAGTCTGGAACGACTTCCCCGAAGAAGCCTTCCTGCGCTATCGACCCGAGCAGATCGCCTGGCAGACGCGCGCCATCGTGATGGCCGCCGCGGAAGATCTTCCGCTGGTGCTGGTCCAGGCGGACGGATTGCGCGGCGGCAGCGAAATCTTCATTTACGCCGACGATCGCGACGGCCTGTTTGCCACCGTGACCGCCGCGCTGGACCGGCTGCATCTGTCGGTGCAGGAAGCGCGCATCCTGAGCAGCCGCTCGGGCATGAGCATTGACACGTTCCTCGTGCTCGACGCAAGTGGCGAGGCGATCGATCGCGGCGAACGCAGTGAGCTGGTCGCCGAGACGCTGCGGCGCGCCCTGCGCCAGAACCCGTATCGCCCGCAACTGGCAAAGCGCTCGATGGCCCGCCCATTGCGTCATTTCCATATTCCCGCGCGAATCGAGTTTCGTAGCGAGGCCAATGCCGAACGGACCCAGGTTTCCCTGGTCTGCTCGGACCGGCCCGGCCTGCTCGCCGTCGTCGCGCAAGTCTTCCGCGAACGGCGCGTGCGCGTGCATGATGCGCGGATCGCCACCTTCGGCGAGCGCGCGGAAGACTTCTTCCAGATCACTGACCAGAACAACCGGCCGCTCAGCCGCGACAGCGAGCAGGCACTCCAGCAGGCCTTGCTGGCGCGCCTGAACGCCCCGCCGGCGCCGACCGTGACAAAGGAGATTCATGCAAGATCTTGAGAATGCGATCAACGCGGCCTGGGAAAGTCGCGCTGAACTCAGCCCTGCCGGTGCGCCGGCCGCGGTCCGTGATGCGGTGGAACACGCGCTGGCGCTGCTGGAAGCCGGTGAGCGCCGGGTGGCCGAGCCGAATGGCAACGGTACCTGGCAGGTGAACCAGTGGTTGAAAAAGGCGGTGCTGCTGTCGTTCCGCCTGAATGCCAACCAGGTGATGCCGGCGCAGCCGGCGCCGTACTACGACAAAGTACCGCTGCGCTTCGAAGGATTCGACGAGAAGGCCTTCCGTGAGCTTGGCGCGCGCGCGGTT
Organism: Tahibacter amnicola; assembly: GCF_025398735.1. NCBI lineage: Bacteria > Pseudomonadati > Pseudomonadota > Gammaproteobacteria > Lysobacterales > Rhodanobacteraceae > Tahibacter > Tahibacter amnicola. The sequence continues at coordinate 4,803,227 of NZ_CP104694.1, read as the reverse complement.
CCGGGCGCGGTCGTGCGTCGCGGCGCCCATATCGGGCGCGACGTCGTGCTGATGCCCAGCTTCGTCAATATCGGTGCCTATGTCGGCGAAGGCACGATGGTCGATACCTGGGCCACTGTCGGATCGTGTGCGCAGATCGGCAAGGGGGTACACCTTTCTGGCGGCGCCGGTATCGGCGGTGTGCTGGAACCGCTCCAGGCTGGCCCGACCATCATCGAGGATGGCTGCTTCATCGGCGCGCGTTCGGAAGTGGTCGAAGGCGTGGTCGTCGAGCGCGGCTCGGTCATCGGCATGGGCGTGTTCCTCGGCCAGTCCACCCGCATCCTCCACCGCGAATCGGGCGAGATCAGCTATGGCCGCGTGCCGGCGGGCAGTGTCGTGGTTTCCGGGGCGCTGCCGGCCAAGGACGGCAGCCACAGCCTGTACTGCGCGGTGATCGTCAAGCAGGTCGACGAGAAGACGCGCAGCAAGACCTCGGTCAATGAACTGCTACGCGGCGATTGACGCCGGCCTCCCCGATAGTCCAGGAAGCTCACGTGAAAGTTTACGGTCTGGAAAAATGCGATACCTGTAAAAAGACGCGCAACTGGCTGTCGCGCCACCAGCTCGCGCACGAGTTCATCGATTACCGCGACCACCGCGTGCCGGCCGAGACGCTCAAGCAGTGGGCCATGGCCGTTGGCGGCTGGGAGAAACTGGTGAACCGGGCCTCCACCACCTGGCGCGGCCTGCCGGAAGCACGCAAGTCGCCGGCATCTGCACCCGAGTGGACGCTTCTGATCAAGGAGTACCCGGCGCTGGTGCGCCGGCCGGTGGTCGTGACGGACGCGGGCGAAGTGAGCGTGGGTTTCAACGACAAGCAATTCGCGCAGCGTTTCGTCGCCAAGGCGACGTAACTTTCCGGGCAGCCCGCCGGAGCGGCGGCAGGACATCATGTCAGCAATACGTGAATTAACCAGTGAACTGATCCGCCGGGCTTCCGTGACGCCGGATGACGCCGGGTGCCAGGAGCTGATCGGCGGGCGCCTGGCGCAGGCGGGTTTCCAGGTGGAAAACCTGCGTTTTGGCGAAGTGGACAACATCTGGGTCACGCATGGCACCGGGGCGCCGGTGCTGGCTTTCCTGGGACACACGGATGTCGTGCCCAGCGGCCCGCCGTCGCAGTGGGCCAGCGAGCCCTTCGTACCCGTGATTCGCGACGGAAAGCTCTACGGCCGCGGCGCCGCGGACATGAAAGGTTCTGTCGCGGCGATGGTGCTGGCCCTGGAGCAGTTCGTGGCAGCGCACCCGCAGCACGCCGGTACCATCGCACTGCTGCTCACCAGCGATGAGGAAGGTGCGGCGAAAGATGGTATCCGCCGGGTGGCGCAGACGTTCCGGGATCGCGGCCAGCCCATCCACTGGTGTGTCGTCGGCGAGCCCTCGTCGACCGCGCAGCTCGGCGACGTGATCCGCGTCGGCCGCCGCGGTTCGCTCTCGGGCTACCTGACCGTCCATGGCGTCCAGGGGCACGTGGCGTATCCGGAGAAAGCCGACAATCCGATCCACCGCTTCGCGCCCGCCCTGGCGCAGCTGGCAGCGACACGCTGGGACTCGGGCAACAGCGAATTCCCGCCGACCTCCTTCCAGGTGTCCAACATCGGCTCGGGTACCGGCGCGAACAACGTCGTTCCCGGTTCGCTCGACGCGGTCTTCAATTTCCGCTACTGCACCGAAAGCACGGCCGAAGAGTTGAAGGCGGCGGTGGAGAGCGTGCTGCGCGGGCATGAGCTGCGATTTGATCTGCGCTGGGATCTTTCCGGCGAACCCTTCCTCACCCGCGAGGGGGCGCTGCGCAGCGCCGTGACGGCGGCCATCGCCGACGTCTGCGGCCTGCAGACCAACCCGAGCACGGGCGGTGGCACCTCCGACGGCCGCTTCATCGCGCCGCTGGGTGCGGAAGTGGTGGAAGTCGGGCCGGTAAATGCCACGATCCACAAGCTCGACGAACACGTCGACCTGGCGGATCTGGAACGGTTGCCGTCGCTGTATCTGCGGATCGCCGAGCGACTGCTGGCTCCGGGCGCAATCGGATGATCAACTGCGGGCTGCGGGCCTTCCTGACAGGCGTGGCGTTGGTATTTGCCGGTTCAATCGAGGCGACCGATGCATCACCTCAGTCGGCGGCGCCGCAGGTCTGGTATTCGCGTGGGGGGCAGACCACGCTGTGGCTCAATCAGGGGGCGCTGACGCCGCTGGGCCTTCGTATTGCCGGCGTGGAGCCCGCGCAGCGCCATTCGCCCGACGCTGGCGATTACATCACCCTGCGCTTTGCCGTGGATGCGCAGACCGGGTTCGCCTATCGCCAGCAGCGCGGCGTGTTCAGTGCGCTGGAGGAAAGCCAGGTTCACCACCAGGGCGGGTTCGTTCTGCAATGGCGTGACGGGTCGCTTGACCTTCGCCGCTTCCAGATTCGCCGTCGGCCGGGCGGACGTGCTGCGCTGGAGTTGGCCGATGCGTCGGGGCAGGCCTGGTTCACCCTCGACCACGTGCATCACTTCCTCGGGCCCGGGAATGTGCTGTCGCTGCGCCACCTGGACCTGCGGATCGGTCCTGCGCTGGCGAAGCGGCTGGGGAATGCCGAGCTGACGGGGCAGCTGGTCGGTGGTGCACAGGTGGAAACCCGGAAAAGTGAACCGGCGCGACGCGATTCGACGGGTGCCTCCGGCGGCGTCTGCCAGGCCGTATGGCCATCCTCGACGGCGTTTGCAGACGTGCAGATGATCCGCCTGGCCACCAACTGGGACGAATCCGAACCGGATGGCGTCAACGTGTATCGCTGCGGGCGCCCGGACGGGCAGGGCGGCCATACGTTGCCGTGCACCGCCGACAGTACCGACGGCACGGTCGTTCTCGCGCCGGATGCGAGCCTGCGCAATACCGGCACGGCCACGGTGGCCTGGCATCCGAAATTCTCGCCCCCATCGGCGCCCTATGGTAACGACCAGCACCCCTTCCTGGTGTGGAACCTGTATCGCCTGGGCCCGGATGGGCGCTTGCAGCAGGTCGGGGCGTCGGCGGCCAAGCATGCGTTTCATACGATCAACGGCGCCTGCGGTTGCCAGGAAGACGAAGCCCTGTATCCGGGATGCGAAGACACCTACGGGGGCTTCAGCAATGATTATTCGCGCGGATTGGCGCCGCGTGCCGAGATCATTCCCTTCACCGCCCGCTGGGGGCGCTGCGGCTCGTTGTACGACGCCAATTGCGATGGCCAGCGTGATGGCGGCGATGCCGAGATCGTGCCCGACGATGCCTACAGCCCGCTCAAGCATCTAGCCGTGCGCGAGGCGGAAATCGATCCGGCAAGGCACCCGGGCGCACGCTGGTTCGTCGAGTACTGGTACGTCGTGCGTGACGACATCGATCCGTGGAACACCATGGGCCTGATGGAGGTACGTCCGCAGAAGCGACCGGGGCAGGGCGCTGATCCGCATGCCTATGCCTGGCGATTCGACGTTACCGATTTCACCAACGGTGCGATGGTGCATCGCTGGCGCAACCTGGCGTCACCCGACGGCTGGTCGATGACCTCGCCCATACTGACGCCGCTCGGTCGTGCCGAGCTCGCCGTTCGCGTTGTCCGGCAGGATGGCCGCTATCGCTATGACTACGTGTTGTTCAATCTGGATTTCGCGAGCGCAACCACCGAAGGCACCGAGCCCAATCTGCGCGTGACAGCGATGCGGGGGTTGGATCGACTGGCGGTCGCCACGGATCCGCAGGCCTTCATCAGCGCGATGGGATTCCTGCCGGTTGCCGGCGAACCGGGCCAGTGGTCGGCGTCGCGTGAGCCGGCCGCGGCGGTCTGGCAGACCAGCACGGCGGATCTGGACTGGGGTAAGAGCCTGTCCTTTACGTTGGTATCCGACCGCCCTCCAACGGACGGGACCGCGACGGTCGGTAGCGGTGCCGCGCGCTGGGCCGTGGCGACACTGGTGCCGGTACTTCCGGTCCAGCCACCACGTCGACGGCCAGAAACCTACCGGGACGCGTTGCCGGTGCGGCACCGGCCGGCAGCCGATTGACGCGGGTTGTCGGCTTCGGTTGTCCGTCACGCGGCATCGGGGCTATTGTCCCGGAGCTGGGCAGGACAACGCCGGGACCGGAATTAATGCCGGCGCATGGGTGCGCTGGCGTACTTATCAGCACAGGACCGCAGGCGACCGGCTGCGGTCGCGCGGCATCAAGCAGGGGGACGAGGGTGCGTCTGTATCGAGTGATGGCGATGGTGATGTTCCTGGCGCTGTGTGGATCGGCCCACGCCGATATCGGCGCCTGGTGGAAAGTGCTGGGCACGACGGACTACACCCCCAACGGTACCCAGCCGCCCTTGACGCACGAGCTGTACGGTTCGGGCACCTGCATTGGGTGCCATCGCGGTTCCCAGGCCGCTGATTTCAGCAATACGCCCGGCGGCACCTGGCCCGGCTCGATGATGGCCAATGCCACGCGTGACCCGGTGTTCTGGGCGGCGCTGGATGTTGCCAATGCGGACGGCGCCGCCAATGGCTTTCCCAATGTCGGTGAATATTGCTTGCGCTGTCACGCACCCGGAGCCTTCCTGGAAGGGCGCGTGAAGCCCTCCACCGTGGGCGGCCGCTCTGGCGGCAACGGTTGCCTCCTGCTCGGCGACCACGACGACGCCGACTTTTCCGGGAATGACTACGGCGGCACTTCGTGTCACTTCTGCCATCGCCTGATGCCGAACGGGCCGGCCAATCAGCCCGGCTACACCAACAACGGCAATGCCTGGGTGGACGACAGCAACTGCAATGGCGGTGTCGACGGTCCATGCCGTCGCGGCCCGTACACCTACGCCGATGGCGAAGGGCCGCCGCACGAGTGGGCCTATTCGTCGTATCACCAGTCGAGCGAAATCTGCGGGATCTGCCACAACGTCAGCAGCCCCGACAGCAGCAACGGTCCGCTGCGTACCCTGCGTACGGCCGATGGCACCGACACCGGACTTGCATTTCCGCTGGAACGGACCTACCGCGAATGGCAGCAGAGTGATTTCTCCGACCTGCTGTTCCGCGACAATTTCGGCGGTACTCCGACGGAGTTGCCGCAGATCCACCGCGCACAGAATTGCCAGCATTGCCACATGCCCAACAGCACCGACGCGGCAGCCCGTGCCTGTATCTACGATCCGCCCGGCACGCGCACCGGCAATCTGGCCACGCACCAGTTCGTCGGCGGCAACACCTGGGTACCCGGCCTCCTCAAGGGGCAGTATCCCGGCCTCAATCGCGGCGCGGATTTCGATCGCACCATCGGCTGGGCCCGCGCCCTGTTGCAGTCCAGTGCGCAGGTCGATACGACCGTCACCAGCTATGTGGCGCCCACGGCGTCCATCGCCGGCAGCCTGGGTCTTCGCGTCAAGGTGACCAATCTCAGCGGGCACAAGCTGCCGACGGGGTACTCGGAAGGGCGCCGGATGTGGCTGCACGTAAAGGTGGCCGACACCAACGGCGCGACCGTGTTCGAGAAAGGTGCCTACGACCCCGCAACAGCGACCTTGACCACGGACGCACAAACCAAGGTCTACGAGGCGATCCACGGTATCTGGGACAACGCCACGCAGACCTGCAAGCACAGCAATGCCGGTGGTGCGCGCGAATTCCATTTCGTCCTGGACAACTGCATCGCCAAGGACAACCGCATCCCGCCGCTGGGCTTCTCGGGCGGCAACGACCTGGAAACCCGGCCGGTGGGTTACACCTACCCGGCCCAGGGATCGCCGGGGCGCCTGGTGAACTACGACGTGACCGAGTATGCCGTCGCCCTGCCCGCTGGCGCGGTGGGGCCGTTCACGGCGACGGCGGAACTGCACTACCAGACTTCCAGCCGCGAATACATTGAATTCCTGAGGGATTTCTCGGTCGCCAACGCGATCCCTGCCGAAAACACCATGTGCTCGACGACGCCCTATACGCGGCCGCCCATCAACACCGGTCCGCAGGACGTCTCCCGGGGCCAGTACCTGTACAACCTCTGGAACAACCCCAGCTACGGCAAGTCACCGCCCGAGCTGATCGATACGGGTACCGCGACGACGCCGACGGCCAGCCGGTAGAGGCCGACACCCACGCGCCGATTCCTCGGCACGTGAATTGAGCCTGCGTCGCTGCGTTGCTAGGCTGGCGGCGTGTCAGTCAGCGGTGGATGTCCGGCAATGGGTATCCGATGGCGAAGCAGGGCAGGTGCAGGATTCATCCTGCTCTGCCTGCTTGCGCTTGACTCGTGGGCATCGACGCCCGGGGCCGATCCCCCGGCCGTGCCGGCGACCCTCGCCAGCGCCCGCGGCGGCACGGTGTCGCTGCTATGGAATCGGGAGCTGATGGCGGAGCTGGGCGTCCGCGCCATCAGCACGCGCCCGGTGCGTGTCGCCGATGCGCAAGGCTTCGTGGCCTTGGATCTCGCCGACGGGGGTAACCTTCGGTTCACGGTCGTGCGGCGGCAGGTCAGCGGCTTTCTCGACGGCGAGCTGCGCTTCCAGGGCAGCCTCGTGCTGGCGCTACCCGATACGCAGCTGGTTCTGTCGAACATCGTTATCCGGCCGCGCGCTGCCAGTGCGCCGTCGCTGATGCTGGTGGATGCAGACGGCATCGTCTGGTTCTACGTGGACAATCTTATGCAGGGCCTCACTGATGCCGGACGCCGCTTGCGTGCCAGCACGATGGATGTGCGGATAAGCGACGCGCTGGCGCGGCGGCTGGGACGGCCCTTCGTGGCGGGGTGGTCGGTCGCCGATGCTCGGCTGGACGTCGCCGTGGAGGGCGTCGACGCGTCGGACTGGGCAGTTCCCGCGGGCGAGCCGAAATGGCCGGGAACGCCGGCGCCGGGCGGCAATGTGTACCAGGCGGATGTCTTCATGACGGCCGTGCTGGGCCAATACCGCCAATGCCATGGCCTCTGCGACGGACCTGACGGCGAGAACGATGGCACCGTCGTGGTGACGCCGTCCTCAAGCCTGCGCAACAACGTCAATGACGGGGCCTTTCTGCCCACGGTATCGGGCGATCCGGACGGCACCAGCCAGGCCCTGTATGCCGCCGACATTCCCTGGTACGCGGAGTTTTCCGGCAGCTTCGCGCCCTACGACAACGACCAGCACCCGCTACTGATCTGGAACCTCTACCGCGTCGATGCTGCCGGCCGGATTGACCAGATCGGCCGCTCCGGCACCAAGCACGCCTTCTTCACGGTCAACAGCGGCTGCCTGGAGGGCGGCACCGACAATCACATTCTCAACCGGGGCTGCAACGACACCTATTCCGTCAGCAACAATGACTACCCCTATGCGCTGTCGCCGCGCAGCGAAATTGTCCCGGCGCAGGTGCTGTGGGGGCGTTGCGGCGCCACGGATGATCCGGATTGCGACAATGTGAACAACGCGCCATCAAATCCGTCCCCAGCCTACCGGCTGACGGTGAGGGAGTCGCAGTGTTCCGGCGCGGCCACGGCGGGTGCCTTGTTCTTCCTGGAGTCGTGGTACCTCGTCCGCGATGACGTGGACGTGGAAAACACCATGGGTTCGACGCCGGTGTTCTTCCAATGGAATCCGCCCGGGCCCTGGTCGGTCGTCAACGGTTCCAATTACCGGCTCGGGCCGGCCATCAACCGCTGGGTCGATCCGTCCGCCGCGGGTCCCAACCTGCGCAATGTCGCCATCGCGACGGCCGAAGGACGCAGCCGGATTGCCGCGAAGGTCACGAGCCTGGGCGGTGGGCAATGGCGCTACGACTACGCTGTCATGAACCTGGATTTTGCCCGTGCCGTCACCACGGGCACGCCCGGCCATGTGGACGACGCTGATCCAGCCATGCGCCTGCGTGTGGTTCACAACTTCGGCTACGACGCCTTTGCGGTTTCCCTGCCGGCCGGTGTGGTGCCGACCGCCATCAGCTTTTCCGATGGCGACACCGATCCCGCCAACGACTGGACCTCCACGGCGGCCAGCTTCGAGGTCCGCTGGAGTGCGCCGGCCAATCCCTCGCCGCCGCCAATGACGCCTCCGGTCAGTCACTCGCTGGACTGGGGGGTTTTGTTCCGTTTCTCGTTTATCGCCAATACCGGTCCGGCTGACACCGGCGTGGGCCTGCACATTGCCCAGGCCGGAACGCCCGTGGCGCATTCCGCCGTCGTGCCGGGACCGGCCCCGGGAGTGCCTGACGCGCTTTTTGCGGACGATTTTGAGTAAACGCAACAGGTTGTCAGACGTTCCATTTTGCGCGACGGGTGGCCGGACCGGCCATTGCTTTGTGACGGGCGTCGGTGTTATTTCGTGAAGTTTGGTGCAGTGGCAATCGGCGTCTCTCGGTGTCAACCGGGCCGACGCGCAGGGCGGTTGCGCGAAGCACAGGTTGTTGCAGAGTCGATTTCCCGAGGAACCGGGCGAGCCCGGTTTTTTGCACCGCATTATCAAGGGGGTTTTTCCGCATGCTTGCACCGCGTTTACGGATTGCTGCGTTATCACTTTTGCTTTCTTTGCCATGGGCACCGCTCCTGGCGCAGACCACCCCGCCCGCCAGCTCGCCCGAAACGGGTGTCTGGACTGCATTCGGCGGTGAGCTGGGTTTCATCTGGAACGAAGATCTCCTGCGCGATGCCGGCGTCACGCTGGAAGCTGGCTTCCAGACCAGCGATCCGGATCGCAAGGGATTCATCGCGGTACCCATTCGCGATCTCGGCGGCGTCCGGTTCAAGGTCGACCGCTACAACTTTGAACACTTTGTCGACGGCACCCTGACGCTGCGTGGCGGCTTCCGGCTGAATCTCCCGGATGGCCAGATCTCCCTCGTTGACGCCAGCCTGCGTCCGCGCAAGGGCAGCCTGCAGGAGCTGGACCTGGTCGGCGCCGACGGCAAGACCTGGTTCTACCTCGATCGCCTGATGTACAAGCTCGCCGACAAGGGCGCCCGCCTGGAAATCCGCACGATGGATCTGCGCATTCATCCGGATCTCGCCGCCCGCCTGGGCGACCGCGCGCTGGCGGATCTGGAAATCGCCCAGCTGCGCATGAATCTGAATGTCGTCGGTGCCGACGGCCAGCGCCTGACGCTGCGCGATGCTGGCAATCCCAACTGGCCGGGCAAGGACGTGCCGGCGCCGGGCACGGGGCAGTACCAGGCCGACGTCTTCATGCAGACCTTCTCGGCACAGTATTCACGCTGCACCAACCAGCTCGGCTGCACCTCCGGCTGCACCTGCGATGGCCCGAACACGAATACCGACGGCAACATCGTGTTCACTCCGTCGTCCACGCTGAAGAACAACGTCAACAACGGCACTTCGGCCGAGACGATCCCCGGCGACCCACTCGGCAAGAGTGCGGCGTTGTATACCGCCGATGTCGCCTGGCACGAGAAATTCACCGGTATCCAGGCGCCCTACGACAACGACCAGCATCCCTACCTGATCTGGAACCTGTATCGCATCGACAGCGACGGCCGCATCCAGCAGATCGGCCGGTCCGGCGTGAAGCATGCCTTTCTTACCGTCAATACCGGTGCCGATTGCGACCGCTCCAACGGCAGCCACGTGCTGGGCCGGTCCTGCGGCGACACCTACGGCACCGGCAACAACGACAGCAGCGGCGACCTGGGCCCGCGCAGCGAGATCATCCCGTCCAAGTCACTGTGGGGACGCTGCGGCTCCATCTACGACCGCAACTGCGACGGCGCGGAAGATGCGCCGGGCAACACGGCGTACAGCCAGCGCCTGATCGTGAAGGAATCCAAGCTCGATCCGTCGGCTTCCTACCTGTTCGAGTCCTGGTACATCGTTCGCGACGACATCAACATCTACAACACCATGGCGACCCGCCCGGTGTCGTTCACCTACGGCAGCCAGTGGAATGTGGCCAACCTGTCGCCGCTGCGCCTGGGCCCGGCGATCAACCGCTGGGTCGATCCGAGCGTCTCCAGTGACAGCCAGCGCAATGTGGAAGTGGCGGGCGAGGGCGGTCACACCCGCGTGGCCGTGAAAGTCACCGCGCTGCCGAATGGCCGCTGGCGCTACGACTACGCGGTGGCGAATTTCGACTACTCCCGCGGCCTCACCCAGGGGACGCCTGCTTACTCGGACGATGCGGATGAATCCAAGCGGTATCGCGTGATCCACAATTTCGGATTTGACGCCTTCTCGCTGCCGCTGATGGAAAACGTCACCGCGACGAACCTCCGCTTCGACGATGGTGACGTGGATACCGCCAACGACTGGACTGCCGAAGTGGCCGACGGTCGCATCACCTGGACGGCGCCGGAAAACCCCACGCCGATCGCGCAGGTCCCGCCGGTGCTCAACCCGCTCAACTGGGGCACGATGTTCACGTTCTCGTTCGAAGCTGATTCCGCCCCGACGGCCGCCAACTTCGACCTGCACGTGGCCGAGCAGGGCGAGCCTGCGGCGTACAGCGCCGAAACGCTGGTCCCGCAGGTAGCGGTTGTCGACGCGATCTTCGCCGACAACTTCGAAGAAGCTCCCGCCAACTAAGCCATCGTCCACGGCTGTCACGGAGGGAACCGGATCCGGTTCCCTTCGTGACGCGACTCCGCGGTAACCAGGCCTGCTGCGTCACCGACAGCGCTTACGTCGATGGCGTCAGCATGAGGCGATAGTGCGTCGGTCCCGGCAGCAGGGGCGTCGGCCGGCCTTCCACCCAGTCCGAGTGACCCGCGCCGTGAAAGGGCGACAACGGGTGGCTGCTCTGACCGCCCGGCATCATCAGATACGCGTCCTTTTCATGCCCCGGCGAAATCGCGAACCGTTCCGATGCACCAAATGACGGTGTCTGCACGTGCGGCATGTTGTGGTCGCCGGACAAGGGCTGCATCGGCATGTCGAGGTGGCGTGCCAGAAAGCCGGGCAGTGCGCTCGACAACGGGTGCCGGATGGCAGCGCGGTTGTTGTCGCCCCAGGGTTTGGACGGGTCATTGCGCGGTTGTGCCTGGGCCTCGGCCAGCTGCGTTACGCTGGCCTGCAGCAGGGCGTCCCAATCGGCGTGGCGCGGGTCGAGCAGATGGCGCGGCCGCTCCTCCAGCAATTTCCACACTGCCGCTTCGTACCCTTGTGCGGAAGGCATCTCGAAACCCGGGTGGTGGCGCGTCACCATCAGCTGGAACGGTGCCAGGGTGGTGGCAATGACATTCTTGCGGAACTGGCGGACCAGCCCGTAGGCACTCGATGTTTTCCCGGCTTCACCATCCCAGCGGGCGAGCTGCGCCTTGAGCGCGGCGGCCTTGGGGTGCGTCGAGGTTTCCAGGGACTTTTGCAGCAGCTCGCGCCAGCGCTCAAGGAACAGGGCGCGGTTGTCCAGCTGGATGGCGAGCAGGTCGGCCGGTGTAAAAGAATTCTGCGCGCGCAGTCCGTCACGGATCTGGCGCGACCGCGCGCCCAGGTCGTAGCCACCGTCGCCGACGATGGCGAGCCAGTCGCTGTCGATCGTGCGCGCGTTGGCCGTCCACAGGCGGTGCTCCGGCGGGTCGAGAATCTGCGGGAATTCCGTCGGTTCCAGCCATCCGACCCATCCGGTGCCCGGCTGGCTCCAGTCGGCGGGCAGCTGCGGATCGAAACCCTTGCGACGCGGAATGCCGTTGCCGGTCAGGGTCCACCCGATATGGCCGTCGCGGTCGCCGACCACGAAGTTCTGCACCGGCATGCCCATGCGTGGCGCCAGCGCCAGCGCGCTGGCGGCATCGCGGGTTCGTTCCAGTTCTAGCAGTTCCAGGTTCAGCACGCGCGGTTGATGCGCGGTCCAGGCCAGTGCCAGCGGCGTGCCGTCGGTGTCCTTGGCCAGGATCGGACCCCAGCGCGTGTTCTCAACGCGTACCGTTTCGCTGCCGCTGCCCTTGATGGCAATGACCTCCTCGTCGACGGCGATGGTGTCCCAGCCCTCTGGCACGCGATAGCGCGAGGGATTGGCTGGATCACGCTGGACGCGCACCCAGTCGGTCCAGTCACCGTAACTGTTGGTGTAGCCCCAGGCGATATGGCCGTTGGATCCGGCCAGTACCGCCGGTGTGCCGGGCAGCGAGACGCCGTGCAGTTCGATCGTTCTGCTGGCGTCGGCCGGATCCGGATACTTCAGGTTGGCGCGATACCAGATGTTGGGAACGCGCAGGGTCAGATGCATGTCGTCGGCCACGAGCGCCGCGCCAGTGGTCGTCAGCGCGCCGCCGACGGCGAAATTGTTGCTGCCGGGTTTGTGCCCGAGATCTTCCGGGGCGAGTGTCGCCAGGGTCGGCGCGGCATTGTTCTTTCCATCGGCGATGTTGGAAAAATCCAGCACGCTGGCGTCCGGCGGCTGCGTCGCCGCGAACGGTTCACCGCGTAGCGGGGCGTCCCACTCGCTGCCCGGCTGCACCAGGAAGCGGAACACGGCCTCCGGCAAGCTCGATTTCATCTGCGCCAGGTGCAACTCGCGCTCGTTCGCACCGTCGCTGTTGAGATCGAAGAACATGGCGTAGATCACCAGTGCCGTGTCTTCACTGCGCCACGGCGCCGGCGTTTCGCGCAACAACAGATATTCCCAGGGGCGCACGGACAGGGCGGCCAGCCCGGCATTGACCCCATCCCGATAGGTGTCGATGAGTTGCCGCTGTTCCGGCGCCATTGCCGCCAGTGCCTCACCGGCGCGCACGCGGAAACGGTGTGGCCGTCGCGCGCGATCGACGTCGAGCAGGGCGCCGCCGAGCAGCGCGGAGAGCTCGCCGGCGGCCGCGCGGCGCAAAAGGTCCATCTGGAAGTAGCGCTCCTGCGCGTGCACATAGCCCAGCGACCAGGCCAGGTCAGACCGGTTGGCAGCAGCGATCGTCGCCGACCCGAGTGCATCCCGTTCGACCGTGACCGCTGCCTTTAGCGGCGCGGTGATCTCCCCGTCCAGCTGCGGCAGGCTGCCGCGCAACAGCCACCAGGCCGCGCCAAAGAGGCCCAGTCCGAGAATCGCAACAACCAGGAGCAGACGACGCAGAATCCGCATGCAAAACCTCACCCGGGAATGGAAGCCGCAGGCGTCATTGCCTGCGGCCGCTGAGGGAATGTCGCAACAAGGCGACGTGTTTGTGGCTTTGGAAGCCCCCTTGAGTCAAGGGGTTGCGGGTACCTAGCGTCGGGAGCGCGCGCTGTCGACACGCTGAGCCTTCGCGTGACATATCTAATGTACCCGCACCGCCCAGGCGGCCCGACGATCCGTCTCAGCGCGGCAGCTGCTGCCGCTTGCGGCGGCGGGCGGCGACCAACGCATCGTCCTCCACCGGCGATTCGACGCTCACGCCGATCCGGTTGGTGCGCAGCAGCGGTGCACACTGTTGCACCAGGGTGTCGATCACGGCCTGCTGCAGGCGCGTGTAGTACGGCTGCCGGTGGTAGTGCAGGAATACCGGGACGTCGTAGCAGCGAAAGCCCTCGACCAAGCGCACCGGCATCGACGGATCGAGCAGGTGCACCGGCACGACGGCGCGGCCGACGCCTTCGGCCACGGCGTCGATCAGCCCGTAGATGTCGTCGAAGTAGGCACGTCCCATGCGCGGCACAGTGCTGCCGGTCTGGCTCAGGAAGAACTTCTCGGTGAAGTTGTCGCGCGGGTCGTGGTCGATGTAGCAGTGCTCCCGGCCCGTGTAGCGCGAGGATTCAATCAGGACATCGCGTTCGACGCCCAGCTGCACGTTCTCGATGCCGGCCCGTTCGCATTCAGATAGCGAGACGCAGAAGTCGACCTGGCCGTCGATCAGGATGTCGTGCAGCACCTCCACCTCCGCCTTGGAGGCCTGGCAGGACAGCTTCGGATTCGCACGCAGCAGGTGCCCGATGGCCGGCAGGACCACCGAGCGCAGGGCCGAGGAGTAGGTGACGATGCGGAAGAAGCCGCCCAGCTGGCCGGTCTTCTCGCCCACGAGGCTTTGCAGCAGTTCGGTTTCCTGATGCTCCAGCGCGGAGCCGTAGCGCTGCAGGATGCGGCCGGACTCGGTCAGCTCCAGTCCGTTATGGTGGCGGATCAGGAGCGCATGCCCTAGCAGGGATTCCAGGTTCTGGATGCGCTTGGTCAGCGCAGGCTGGGTGATATGCAGCAGGTCCGCCGCGCGGGAGAAGTTCAATTCCCGCGCCAGCACCAGGAAGGATTCGAGCAGGGGAGAGGACAGCGGAAGTCGCATGCAGTTGGCGGCCTCAGCATGAAGTTCCGCACACTATAACTTGGGGTTATCGCCGGATATATACCTTTCATTGGTCAGGCGCCAGGCCCGCGAGTACCTTGCCGCCCCACAACGGGAACGGGAAGAGGGCGCAATGTCTGTCTCCAGTGTGGCAAGGGTTCTGCCATTTGTTCAGCGGGAGCTGCCTCGGCGTACACTTACGCCAGTGGCCGAGCCGACTGAAGTCCTCATCCGTCGTGTCCGCGCCGGCGAACGCCCGGCCCGCGATGCGCTTGTGCGTCGATTCCTGCCACTTCTCCGCCAATGGGCCCACGGCCGCCTTCCGCGCGCCGCCCGCGACCTGCACGAAACCGAAGATCTGGTCCAGCTGGCCCTGATGCGGGCGCTCAAGCAGATCGATCACTTTGAATGTGAAGGCCCGGGCAGCTTCCTGGCCTACCTGCGCCAGATTCTCCTCAACCAGGTACGCGACGAAGTGCGTCGCCTGATGCGTCGCCCCGAGTCCGCGGAAATCGATCCGGAACTGGCCGACACCGAATTGCCCTCGCCGGTCGAGCAACTGGTCGGCCACGAACGCCTGCGCGCCTATGAGGCGGCGCTGGCCAGCCTGCCCAAGCGTCAGCAGGGCATCATCGTCATGCGGCTGGAATTCGGCATGAGCTACCCGGAGATTGCCGCTGAAGTCGGCAGCTCACCGGATGCGGTCCGTGTCATGGTGGCGCGCGCCCTGGTCCAGCTGGCGGCAGCGCTGAAACCTTACAGTCAGCCGTAATTTGGCGTGACGACTGGCCCGCCGTGTGCGGGCTTTGTTTTTTTCAGGCCCGGCGGCCTCAGCCAGCCGCCCCGCGCTGCGCTTGAACCCCTGCGCGTGTTGCGCGATCTTCCCGACGACGCATGGATGTTCTGATGGGCGTCTCGCCGTCGTTTCCTTAGCAGACGCCCGACCAGCACGGGCAGGGGATTGGCATGTCAGGCGACAAAAACGACCTAGAACGCATCGCGGCGGGGATCGCCGACGATGCCGCGCTGGACTGGAGACTCCTTGCCCGGCTCGACGGCGAGGCCGGCGAAACCGCGGACGGACTGCGCGAACTGTCGCAGTTGGCCCAGGTCTTCCGCGGCCTGCAGATTCGTCCGGATCGCGCCGACGACTCGCCGCGCCGGCAATTCCAGTTCGCCGGCCTGGACGTCCTGGAAAAGCTGGCCGAGGGCGCCAACGGCGAAGTGTGGCGCGCCTACGATCCCATGCTCGACCAGGATGTCGCACTCAAGCTGCGCCGGCTCGATTCCGATGCGCTGACCCACCAGTTCCTGGCCGAGGCGCGCCGGCTGGCGAAGGTGCGCCAGTCCAATATCGTCAGCGTCTACGGCGCCGCCGAGCAGGACGGCCGCGTTGGCCTCTGGACCGAGCTGGTGCGCGGCCAGTCGCTCGCCGAAGTGCTCGCATCCGACGGCCCGATGCCAGTGGAAGAGGTGGCGCAGATTGGCATCCAGTTGTGCCGCGCACTGGCCGCGGTGCATCGCCACGGACTCAGCCATGGGGATGTGAAGGCCGAGAATGTGCTGCGTGACGTCAGCGGCCGCATCGTGCTGGCCGACTTCGGCTGTGCACGGGAAATCAGTGGAAATGTCTCTTTCAGCACCATTGCAGGCACACGCCATTACCTGGCCCCGGAAGTGCTCGATGGCGACGAGCCCGGCGCCGCTTCGGACCAGTACGCGCTGGGCGTGCTGCTCTACCGGCTCCTGACCGGCACCTACCCCTATGTGGCGGACGACCTGGATGCATTGCGCGAACGCGTCATGACCCAGGCCCGCAAGCCGTTGTGCCAGGCGCGTCCGGAGATCCCCCGGGCCCTGGCCCGCGCGATTGATCGTGCATTGCTGCCCCAGCCGGCCAAGCGCCATCCGGGCGTGCTGGCAATGCTGGTGGCGATTGAATCGGCCATGCGGCCGTGGCGCCCGCACGCAGCGCACTGGATTGCCGCAGCAGCGTTGCTGGTGCTGGCCCTTACCACGGCAATGCTGCTGCGCGCACCGGCCCCGGGCGTGGCGGTGGATACGGCGTTCTACCGGCAGTCGCAAGGCACTCGGGAGCAACTGCACGACGGTGCGACGATTGCACTGGGCGATCGCCTGCGGCTGGAATTGACCGCCGCCCAGCCGACCTGGGTCTATGTCTTCAACGATGATGGCGCGCCGGAGCCGACGGTCCTGTTTCCCTTGCCGGGGCTCAATCCGACTAACCCGCTGACACCGGGTACGCGCTGGCAACTGCCCGGCCACGACGGCGTTACCGGACTCAGTTGGCAGGTGGATAGCGAAGCCGATCGCGACACTTTCGTCGTGATTGCCTCTACCATGCCCCTGCCGTTGATCGAGACCCGTATGGCCCAATGGCAGTACGCCGCCAGCCCGGAGTCGGCGCTGGTCGCGCGCGGAGTATCGCGCCTGGTACCGGTGGAGGCGGCCAAGCCGAGCGAGGGGGAAAGTCTCGCTGACCTGTTGCGGCGTATCGGTTGCGACGATGCGTCGGCCCAGGTGCGCTGTCTTCGATACGTGTTTCCGCACCGACGATCCTGATTGTGTGAGGTCGGCGTCGGCGTAGCAGGGTGAACTCTCACGCGGACGACCGGTGGAATGACTACATTGCGCGACTTCTTCTCTGCCTCGTTGTTGATGTTTTCCACCTCTCTGGCGGTGCTGCGGCCAGACACGTGGAAGGGACGAAGCGTCGCGCAACGCCTCCGCGGCCTGGCGTGCGCCATCGTGATCGGCGCAGGCGCCCTGATGCCGGTGGGTGCCACCCCGCCGGACTGGGCGGCACAGGTGGACGCCACCTACCTGACCGAGTCCTACGCCCAGGGACGCGATATCGCCACCGCTGCGCTGGCTGATCCCGCGCACCGCGAGCAGGCATTGGATGCCCTGTTCAACCTGCTGCTGGAAAGCCCCAGGGACGTCACCGAAGCCGAGTGGACCGCGTGGGTGGATGCCCTGACCACCGCGCGCCGTGAACGCGACGGCGACCAGGCACGCTCGCTCGCTACGGTGGCGGCCTGGCGTGCTGAAGTCGCCTGGCGTGCCCGCAACATGGAAGCCGCCAATGCGGCGCTGGCCGATGCACGCGCGTCCTTGCAGGACGGCCAGGGTGAAATCAGCCCCGCCGAACGCGCCTACGTGCTCGCGACGGCGGCGCAGCTGACCGCCATGCAAGGTGGTTTTGACGACGCGGCTGTGCTGGCGACGCAGGCGATCGACGCGGTACGCGTACCGCACACCGGCCTGGAGCAGGTACGTCGGCTGCGTGCCTACTATTTTTCGGCCATGGCGCAGGATCGCCAGGGCCATATCGACGCGGCGGCCGCGACGGCACGTGAAGGCCTGAAACTGGCCGAGGCGATCGGCATTCCGCAGAACGGCTATCGCCGGCGCATGCTCGGCATCCTGAGCGAATCGCTGATTTCCCAGGGCGAGTTCACCACGGTGCGCGACCTGATGCGCCCGGAACTCGAGCGCCTGCGGGGCCTCGCCAATCCGTCCAATCGCGACCTGGCCTACACCCTGGGACACCTTGCCGAGGCTGAACGCCAGCTCGGCAACCCCGACATCGCCTTACAGCTGTACCGCGAGTCCGCGGCGGCGGCGGAAAAGGACGAAGCGCTGGTCGCGTCCGGCAGCTACGCCGCCATCCTGGGCAACCTGGGAACGCTCGCCTTCGAAACCGGGCACTACGACGAAGCGAACGTGGCGCTGGCGCAAAACCTGGGCATGCTCGAAAAGCAGTTCGGCCCGAACAGCGTGCGTGTCGTACCCCCGCTGACGGACAGCGGCGAGGTTGCGC
Source organism: Tahibacter amnicola (assembly GCF_025398735.1). Classification (NCBI taxonomy): domain Bacteria; kingdom Pseudomonadati; phylum Pseudomonadota; class Gammaproteobacteria; order Lysobacterales; family Rhodanobacteraceae; genus Tahibacter; species Tahibacter amnicola. The sequence goes on along the minus strand of NZ_CP104694.1, from coordinate 4,785,188 downwards.
TGCGGCGCGGCCTGCTCGACGAAGCAGAAGCCCTGTTTCGTCGCGCATTGGCCATCGTTGCCACCGAACTCGGACCGGAGCATCCCGAGGGGGCGCCGGCCCTGCGCGGCCTGGCGCGGGTCAAGTTGCAGCGTGGTGACGCCGTGGCGGCTCAACAGATGCTGGAAGGCGCATTGGCGCAACGCCAGAGCAGCGTGGGTCCGCGCCATCCACAACTGCTTGAGTGGCGCTGCGAGCTGGCCGAAGCGCAAGCGCGCAAGGGCGATACGGCTGCCGCCTTCCAGACGGCACTGGCCGTCGAGCAGCAACGCACGGCGCTGGTCGCGAGCGTCGCGCCCGCGCTGGGCGAAACCCAGTCCCTGGATTTCAAACGCGCGCTGTCGCGGTGCAGCGGCCGGATGCTGGCAGCCGCGCGGGAAGGGGATGCCGAGCGCGTGATCACGGCCTGGTCGGCGATTGCCGCGGCGCGTGGTCTTGCCACGCATATCGGCGCGGCGCGCCTGGCCGCCGCGCGTCAGGCGGCGGCGCCGGCCGATCGCGAGAAATGGGAAAAATGGACAAAGGCCGCGTCGGCCTATGCGCTGGCGCTACGGACGGGTGCGCCGCCGGAACAGCTGTCGGCGCTGCGCGTGGAGGTTGACAAAGCGGTGGAGCAATTGGGCACTGCGCTCGCTGTGACGCAGCGTCCACCAGTGCAGTCGCTGCTCGGTGCACGGCCCGCAGGCGCCGCGCTGGTGGCCTTTGCCGTCGGCGACGCCTTTGACGCGACAGACGAATCCGTGCGCGGAAAAGCGCACGTATACGCCTTTGTTGCGCGGGATTCGGCGGATCCGGTCCTGCTGGACCTGGGTGAGGCTGCCGCCATTGATGCGGTTGCTGGCCGCTGGTATCGCACGTTGCTGCAACCACGGACCTCGGACACGGAATTGCGCGATGCCGGATTTGCCCTGCGCAAGCGCGTCTACGACCCGCTCCGGCTGGCCACGGCGAACCAGCGCGTCTTCGTCGTGCCCGACGCGGGACTGCACCGCCTGAATCTCGCGGCGTTGCCCGATGGCGATGGCTTCCTGCTCGAACGCGGTGTGCGCGTGCACCTGCTGGAAACCGAGCACGACCTGGCGCTGTCGGCGCCGGCGACTGCGGCATCGCGTAACGGATTGCTTCTGGTCGGCGTGTCGCGCCTGGGCAAGAAAGACACGGAGTCCCTCGGACGGCTGCGCAGCGGGTGCCCGGAAGTGGCCAACGCATTTGCGCCGCTGCCAGGTGCGGAGCGTGAGATCAACGCGCTGTCACGCATTGCCCGTGCTGCCGGCTATGCGCAAGTGACAACGCTCAGCGGCACACGCGCCACCGCGACGGCGGTGGCGCGCGAACTCCCCCAGTCGGATGTGGTGCACTTCGCCACGCACGCGTTCGAACTGGGCGCCTCCTGCGCACCGCAGTTGATCGCCGGTCGACGTGGCGTCGGCTTGCGTCGCGGCGACACCGACCCGGCCGGCACGGCGCGCCAGGCGCTCGCGCGCGAGGCCGGCCTGCTGCTGAGTGGCGAGTCCGGCGACAACGGCCTGCTGCTGGGCGCTGACGTCAGCACCTTGTCCATGGATCACGCGCGCTGGGTCGTTCTTTCCGCCTGTGACACAGGACTGGGCCAGCGCTTCAGCGACGAGGGCGTGTTCGGCCTGCGCCGCGCCTTCCGCCTCGCCGGCGCCCGCACGGTGATCATGAGCCTGTGGCCAGTCGACGATGTGGCCACCGCGCAGTGGATGGAAGCGCTGTACTCGGCGCGCCTGGCAGACAAGCAGGAAACACCCGATGCGATGGCCAAGGCCAGCCTTACCGTCATTGCCCAGCGACGCGAGCAGGGCGAGTCGACGCATCCGTTCTACTGGGCGGGGTTTGTGGCGAGCGGGGATTGGCGGTGAGGAAACGGCAGCATCCGATGCTGTCAGCCGTGTCTAATGAACAAGTGGCAGGCACGATGAATACAGATAGCGCGGTGGAAATCCGCTGCAAGTCCACGACCATGTGCCGTTCACCACGGTTGGCCGAAGGAGTGCAATGGCGAAGGGATCTCGAGTGGCGAAAATAATGGCCCCGTCGGCCTGCCACACAAAAACTCCGTGCGCGTTGTCGGCCACCAGTGGAAAAGAACCGTCCTCCGTAAGATAGCCGGCCCGGGGTTGCAATGCGTCGTTCGACCGGCCCGCGTGAGGCCAGGCATGAGGTACTCGTTCTGCATCCTGGCGGACTTGGATGAAGCGGCTCATCGCGCCCGGGCAATTTACCGTCATGAAAGAATTTGCCAGCAGGGAGGCGGAAACGCCAAGTACGAGCGCTATTCCGATGTCGGTGAATGCGCCGAATACCGTGGTTCTCAGACAGCGCCCATGCCACCGCGCGCCGGCCGATACATGGTTTACCCACAAGGTGGTACAGGCTACCGCGACGATGAGCGCGACTTCGCGGTAGTAGGTGCCATGCTGGCAGTCCCACACCTCGGACAAGTAGCTCCATAAGATGACCCCCGCGCCAGCGAGGCGACAGCAGGCATTGCTCCACGTCCATTTCCACCAGCGGGCCATCGTCGAAGTCCTGTCAGGTCTCCACGATAGCTTGGCAGGTTCCGTTGCCTCGACAAGTGTTAGCAGCAGGCGGCTGGCGTAAGTCGTCGTTCCGTCGTGGCGTGGCGAAAACAGCAACGACGCGAGGCAGGGAACCCCGCGCCGTTGCAGCTATCCCTAGGGTAGCGCCGGGACGGTGGCGATACCGCCGGGATTGGGTCCGCGCCAGATCAGCAGCGGTGTTTCATACACCACGCCGACGCCGGGGCCGCTGGTCTGGCCGTTGGCCGGCTCATTGGCGCGGTAGTAGCCGAGATGGAAGTTGTAGTTGATATCGCCCGGATCCAGCGTCGGGCCTGTCTTGCGGCCGTGCAGCTGCCCATTCACGTACACCTCGAAGAGACCGTCTGAATTGGACGAGGCCTTCTCATGGATGGTGAACTGGATCCAGCGGCCCCGCACATCCGAGATATTCGCGACCACTTTGTAATCGCCGGAGATACCGCGCGGGAACTGGTAGTCGAGCTTGTTCATGTGCGCATTCACGCTGAACCACTGGCTGGGATTGCTCAGGCCGTTCTGGAATTTGCGCTGCACCAGGGTGGCCCAGCGGTGGTTGAGCGGGAAATCCGGTGCCAGATACAGCGCGAACGTGGCCCAGTACTCATCGCCCTGCCGGATGATGTTCTCGCGCGGCGGCACACGTTGGCGCCGGTCCTCGGCAGGATCGACGGAAAAGAACTCGGCGCGCGGATGGTCGCCGGCGGTGCCGGGCGAGGCATGGTCCCAGGGCGCCAGTTCAAACCGGTAGGCCGGATAGGTGGTTCCGGGCGCAGGTGACACGGGACGGATGGCATCGGAACGCATCGTATCCGCCCAACGCCACACCAGTGATTTCCAGCCGTTGTAGTCGTGCGTGTAGACGCCGACGATGTCCGGACCGCCGCTCTGGTCCCAGGCAGTCTGGTGGATGCGGCCTGCGGGAACGGGCGAGGTCTGCATGCCGCCACCCACGTATTGGATGGGCGGCAGGTAACCGTATTGGACGTGCGTCACAGGCAGCGTGGAAACCGTGAAGTTGCACACCCGCAGGCGCCCCGCTGTGCCGGCGACAACGGAAGCGCGATTCGTCAGCTGGGAAACGTTGGCCTGCTCGGTACGGAAGGCGTAATTGGCGCCCACCAGTTGCTCGCTTCCACCTGGCGATGTGACGTAGACGGAATAGGTCTTTGTGGAAACATGAACATCCAGGCGGAAGTAGTACGTCGATCCCGCGGAATAGGGGATGGTGGATGCCGGATAGACGCCGCCGTTGCGTGCCGTGATATGGCCGGTGCTGTCGAATGCAACAATCGCCGCCAATCCGGTGAACGCGGTCTGTGCGCCGTTGGAAAGACCGACCAGCGCGTCGATGCCGTTCTGGGAGGGCGTCGCGTTGAAACGCGCCGTGAAACTGCCGGTCTGCGTGGCAACGGGATAGTTGCTCCATCCGCCACCGCTGACTGACTCACTGCAACCGGGTATCGCTTCAAAACCATCGGGAAAAACCGGATCCGCGACCCGGTCGGGCTCCAGGAGCAGGGGATCCTCGTACCGGTCCATGCCGGCCAGGACGGGGGCGGTTCCGAACGCAGAAGTGACAAGCAGTGCGATCGGCAGTGCGAGCGTCCACCACGGGCGTGCGAGAGGAGAGCTGGTCAGCATGGCTGATTCCTAGGCAAGAGGATCCCCTGGCTTCCACATTCGCAGGAGCAGCGCGCAAAGTGCCTCCAATACCGGTGTAGTGGGCGCCGCTGGCGCCCATCGTCGAAAACGTGTGACGGCGTTTGCAGTTTCGCCAGCGTTGCTGGTTCCCCGGAGAAAAGCGGCGAGTCCTGCGTACTGCAGGGTGACTCCGCTTTCTGGCGCTACGACATGAAACTGACCGTCGCACTGTTCGCCCTGCTTTCCAGCGCTGCCGTCCTGGCACACGACGGGCCACTGGACACGCGGTTTGGCGATGCCGGGCTGCGTCACTACGGTTTTCAGTCCGTCAACGGCAGCGGTCAACGTGATGAAGCCTCCGTGGCCTGTGTCGAGGCGAACGGCCGCGTGACGATTGCGGGGCTCGCCTCGGACGGGCATCGCATCGTCACGATCCGGCTGCTGGAGAACGGCAATTACGACACGACCTTCAGCGACGACGGCAAGGCCACCGCCATGCTGCCGGCAGCGTCGGCGGTTGAACCAAACGGTAAGCTGCGGATGGCGCCGGGCGCGTGTGATAACCAGGGGCGCATGCTCATTGCACGCACGGTACCGACGGATGCCAACGGCGGAGAGGCGATCCAGATCGTGCGCCTGAACCGCGCGACCGGAGACCTGGACACCACCTTCGGCTCGGGCGGCATTGTGACGATCGACCTGGACAGCTTCATCGGCTACGCCGCCCGGCGGGAGCGACCGATGGTGATCAGCGTATTGTCAGACGGCAACGTCTTTGTCGCCGGGATGGCCTATCCAGCGCAACGGGATCGCGGTTTCGCGCTGCGCCTGAGTGCAACGGGCACGCTACTGGCCGGAAAGCTGTATGACAGCGACGCAGCCACGCGCAGTATCAACGCAGCCGTAGAGGCGCCCGATGGCAGCATCTGGATTGCCGGTGATGCCGATATCGTCGGCACGTCGCGTATCGTGCCCTTCTGCGGTAGCCTGCAGCGCTCGTCGCTGGAGCGGGTGTCGACGTTCAGTACGCCCCCTGCGGGCAGCGCATCGTACTTTGGTTCCGGCGGGCAATTGGTACGTCCCGGTGTGCTGGCGGTTGCCGCGCTGCGCCATGAACCCGATGGCTACGTACCTGTGCTCATGGTGTGCAGAGCGTCCGGCAGCAACTACCTGATGATGCCGCATGCCACGGTCAGTGGTATGCCCACGCCGCTCCAGGTGGACTACGGACGCCAGCATCTGGCGCTGCTTCCCGGCAGGCGCGTCCTGCACGGTGCCACGGCGTTCGTGGGAACGACGCCGGATGTCGCAGTACACCTGAGCCTGGCGTACGTCGGCGACACGCCGGCGGAAGATCGCATCGAAACACCGTTTGGCAACAACGGCAGCACCGCTGTCGTCTATCGACCGACGACAGCCGGGTGTTCAGCCGATCCCGCGAAGATCCGCCTGTCTACCCTGACGCCGTGGCACGGCGGCGTGCTGCTTGCCGGCCACGTCGATGCCGCCTGCGAAACGGCTGCAGAAGACTACGTCGTCGGTCGTATCGATACGGGGTACCTGTTTCAGGATGGGTTTGATTGACGACGGGGAGCGGGGCTTGAATCCGCAACGGACTGTCGCCATCACGGCACCTCTACTGGCAAGGGGGCGTGATGGAGACGACCGAATTTCCCGAGATCGACCCCTGTTGTTCGGGCATGAGAATCCATCGGGGTTACGCGTGCAAAAAGGGATTTTCGGTGGAATTGAACGATTGCGACGAAGATCGGCACTATCGCATGGTATTTCGGTATCGCCACGACCATTCGCATCCGCTCGTCGTCGAGGCGCTGAAGGATCTCGAAAAGAAGCCCTGCCTCAGGTTCGAGAGCCGGATGCGCATTCGTCATTGTCCCTGGTGTGGTGCGCACCTGTCGCGGCACATCCATCGCCAGTACATGAAGAAGACCGGGCGGCTGGCATGGCCGAAAACGATTGGCGTCTCGTACACATGACGTCGATCGTGCCGCCCGTTCAAACGCCAAAGCAGGCGATCTACACCGAAATCCTCTGGTGGCTGCTGCCGGATGCCCGAAACGTGCAGACAATGCCCTGGTGGCAGCGGCTGCGCATCGATCGCTATCCTGAATTGGAACTTGTCCACAATATTCCGCCTCTGCTGCGTATTGGCGAGGTCGATGTGCACGACGTCTATTGGCTCAATACGCAGGCGCAGATCTATGCGAACGCCTGTCAGAAGGGCAGGCGGAACCATGACGTCGCGATGTTGGCGCTGATCGACGCGCTCGTGGCGTTGGTGCCCGACTCTTTGAAATCAGCGCTCACCTATCAACGAGCCGGGCGTTCAACCCAACAAGAACGACCCGCAGAGGCGGAAAATCCCGGATGACAATCATCACGCGCAAGTCGTGATCCGCCACAACTGTGCGAGCCCTGGGGAATGCGCACACTGTGCGCCACTGATTGATCCATCCCCAGGAGTCCACCGATGAAACTCGTTTCTGCACTGGCGTTTCTGTTTGGCGCGGCCACGGCGGCTGCGGCAGACCTCACCGTGACCATTTCCGCCATCCGCGCCCAGGAGGGCAAACTCAGTGTGATGGTGGTGGATTCGGCGGACGGCTGGGATCGCAAGGCGGAACCCGTGGCCAAGACCAGCCTGACGCCCGATGCGAAGACCGCCACCGTGAAGTTTCCGGGACTGAAAGCGGGTTCTTACGCGGTATCTGTCATTCACGACGAGAACGGCAACGGCAAGTTCGACAAGAACATGTGGGGCATGCCGACCGAAGGCTATGGTTCGAGCAACAATCCGCACGTCATGCGTCGTCCGTATTTCGAGGAAGCCCGCTTCGAGATGGCCGAGCCGGGCAAGGAAGTGACGATCGACCTGCAGTAACCATAGCGCCTTCCCGTGGCGACAGACGGGCGGGCGCATGCCCGCCCGTAACCGTGGCGCTACATCAGTACCGAAAGCCCGGCCTGCGCAATCAGTCCGTCCTGGACGGCTTGCACGCCTGAAACACCGATGCCGCCCACGACGATCCCGCCGACAAGCAGCCGCAATCCGCCTTCCAGCGGCAAGGTGCCGGGAAGGCGCAGCAGCGGCAGGCCGCCATCGCGCAGCACGTCCTCGTGAAAACGCGTGTCGCGCCGATAATTCGCCGCGTGCTGAGCCTTCGCAATAGCGATGTCCACGCTGGCGTTCGTGCTGCCGTCCATGCGTGAGAAATGCAGCAGGCGACCGGCGTCGTCGACAATGGCAATCGATACATGCCACTCGTTACGAAGTGCTTCGGCCTCCGCGGCGTCGCTGATCTGGCGGGCTGCTGCGAGGGTCAGGACAGGTTTTGAGCTCAGGGCAACAGGCATGTCGTGCAGTACTCAGGGTCGGCGGAATTCTTGGGTCTGCTTCGGATCGTAGTCCGTCGGACGCGCATCCGCTGTGCTCCCCGGCTCGCAATCCAGGCGCAACGTGGTCTCCGGTGTCACCTGCGCCAGGCAGTACAACGTCTTTCCTTGCAGCGGCCCCTGCGTAAATCCATTCAGATCCACTGCGATCTGGCCATCCCCATGCGGACTGGCCGAGAAACCGATCTCGAACGGCGTACCGATCACCCAGGTTGCCGTGCCGTCATCGCGGAACACGAAGCGCGTGCCCCGGGCGTTCTCGCTAGTGCCGAGCCATTCACCGAGGAGGATGGATTCGGGGCGGGAAGGGGGACTGCGAAAGCGTGTGCCACGGTCAGGATGGCTAGCAGCGACGCGGCGGTTGATCGATACAGTAGCGACATGAAAAATGCCTCTCGGACAACAGACCCGCCAACAGTAGCGGATCCTGGCGGCCGTGCGACACGGTGCGGAGTACCCGCTGCTGGTAGGAGGGTCGGAGTATTCGGCCATGCGGCAACGTCGCCATCACGATTCACTTGCTCCGGTGCGGCGGACGCCATAGCCTGTGTGAAGAGTCGGCCGCTTGGCCATGCGAAGGGCCGAGTCGCTCCACGCGTTTGATGGCCGTACATCGGCGAGCCAGCCATGATGGGAATGTGTTTCCTCGAGTACCAGTTTGCCGGGTCTGCACCGGACGCGGCGGCGATCGAAGCGACGGCCAGCCAGATTGCCGGACTGCGTGTATCTGTAGGTCTGCGCGAACACTGTCTCGAACCTGACTCGCTCTACGGCGAGATAAGTTTTGACTGCACGCCGAGCAATTGCGTGGAAATTGCCGTGTACGACCGCCGCCTTGGCCGGGACCCGTATCACCAGCAGGTCGCCGACAAGACCGGCATTCGAACAGTGCGCCTGAGCATGTTGAATGGGCAGGAGCCCACCATACTGGCTGCCGTCTGCCTCGCGCTGGAGTCACTGGGCGGCTCAACGCGTCACGCGATTCCTCATAGCGCGCGCCGTCTCGTCAGCGGAACACTGACTGTCGGCATTCTGCGACGCCGAGCGAGAATGAGAGCAGCGCTTGCTTGGCTGACTATCCCCTATGTCCTGGTAATGCTGCCAGTGTGGGTGGGGTGGGCGCTCATAGCGACACTGTTTGAGATCCGATCTTTCCGGAAGCGAGTCTCGGACCCTTTTGGCGATGCGTCCGGTGATCGGGACGGACCGAAGAAATGAGCTGCCAAAGGTCTCAGGGGCGCCGAGTGTCGATGCGTACTGCAGGATGCGCTGGTATGTCATGTGCTCGAGATAAGTGATCAAGTCCAGTGACTGTACTTCCTGACGACCGAACGATGATCGCCGACCTGGTGTTGCTGTCCGAGCATCCGGACTTCCGGCTGACGCGCATGCGTTACGACCAGATTTCCGAAGCGGAACGCAATGCGAAAACCATTCTCCGGCTACTCGCGGTGCTGGAATATCCGGCTGACGAGGAGCCATTCCCCCTTCTGGAAAGACTGGCATCCGAAGAGAGCGCGGATCATGTCGCCGGGACAAACTACTCGTTGGAAGTCATTGGCGCGTGGCGCGTGAGGCGGTGGTTGGGCTTGTGCCTGTCGATGCCGGACGGTGTCGACTTGCTGAACTGGTTCAATAGCCACGAGCGCGCCTATCACAGGTTGCTGTGGCGGCTTGCCAGTGACGGAGTCGTGGAATTGCAGACAAAGCTCTGGCGGTACCTGCAGACGCATCGGAAGGATGTAAGGGCATGGAATACGCCCATCCCGGACCGGTCGCCGGAACCAATACAGGTGCTGGATACGCCGCGGAGCACCCATGATCGCGATCAACTGTCGTCGAGCGGGACACCCTATACCGTCCACGTGTTTGAGCAGAACGAAGCGTTCGCGCGGATGATGGATGACTGGCTGAAAGTGTCTGGCGCTGCATTTCGCTACGGATCCGGGATGCCCGTGAGAGTAGAGCGTGTAGTCCGGGACCATTTCTCACGGGCGCTGCCCGAATCGGGCCTCATTGGTATCGCGCATGGTGGCAACCTCGCTATTCGACCCGGTGGAAACGCATTTCAGCGGGAGCTTGACCACACGTTGCGGGAACTGGTGAATTGCTACAGTTGGGTAGTGGCCGACTATCCCAACACGATGCAACAGTCCGCCGCGATCTGGATCAGCAAGCACCCGAAGTATGTCGGGGCGTTCAATGCCTTGGCGCTATCGTGTCGATCGCGCATTGCAACCTATAGCGACGTGACATCTTTGGAATGGAGCGCGCGTGGTGCCCAGTTCTGCGAATCCGTGCCCTACGGAGAAGCGGCGCTGGTGGCCGCTGAGCGAGATGGCATAGCACCGTGGCTGGTGATTTCCGTGAGCGAGCACTCGGGCCACTGGTGGCGAAGTGCGGCCGCCGGATTGGGTGCGCCAGCGATCCTCGGGCGTGACGGTGGCAATGATGGACGTGTGCTGATCGCCTACAGGGCGACTGATCGGAGCAGCTATCTTGAGCTGTGGCGTAACTTCGATCGCGTTTCGAACGTCGCGTTCATGACCGTTTCGGGCAGGGTTAGTGTAAGCCGGTTGGCGGGTGCAATCAGGGGCTCCGGCGATCGGGTCACGTTCCAGAGCGTCGACACGATGGCTGATCGCTGCGGTTGGGTTTATTGCCATTGCTTTGGCGGTGGCCCGGGCGAGCATCACGCCATGTTTTCGGCGCGCGATGCCTCCGTCACCCGGCATGTCTATGCGTTTGTACGCGAACGCGAAGGTCGTGGGTACTTGCGGACGGGGCGCTGGTGACGATTCAGCTTTCGTCGGGGCGAGACTTTGTCTTCGAGGACGTGCCTCCCGACATGACGCAGGTCCTGGCTGCGATACGTCAGTTCGTCGCGCTCCCGGTTACGGTTACGCCTATCAGTGATTCAGAAGCGTCATACGTCCTGCATGGTGTATTACGTTTCAACTTTGTTGTACCGAATCACGTCGATGTCACGATCGATTGCGCGGAAGCCCTACGCAATTCGCTGTTGAAGAATGCTGCCAACTTTTCAGGATACTCACACGCTGAGGTCCATGATCTGATCGACCGCAGTTGTTCGTTCTGCGAGCGGACAATTCAGTTAGTAGTGCCAGCGGACGAAGACCCTATTCTGTTCGCGGCGGCGTGCATCGCGCTGGAGTCGCTGGGCGGTTCGCCACACGTTCCCCTTCCAGCGGAGTTTCGCAGGTGGCTGAAACGGCCTGTGACACGAATGCGGTTGCTGGCCCGCAAGACGGTTCGGGGCTTGGGGGTGTTGCTTGGCATCCCCGTTTCAATCGTGCTGCTACCCGTGTGGGCGGTTGTTCTTCTCTGGATGACGGTTGCGGACCCGACGCGATTCCGCCGTGGCCGGAGGTGGGTCCGGCGTTGGTGGAATACGGGTCTCGCGTCTGTGGCGCTGAAGCTGCGATGCTGGCGAGCCGGGCCGTAGCAGGCGCTATCGGAAACTGCTGTATTCATTTATTGCTTTTTCTCCATAGCACACCGAATATCCCCAATGACGCCAAAGCCGTAATGTTCTGCGCGCCTGGATTGCCAGGGATGGACACAGGGCCTCTAGGGGGAATGTCATGCATGACCTTGCCCGGATTGGTGGTCGTATTGCTCGCTTTCCAGGCGACAGCCCCCCGGCGCAGCGTGCTTGCCTGTGCGTTGTACTTCTGGCGGCCGGCCTCGCGCCGTCGGCACGTGCCCTGACTCCCCAGACTGCCGAGCTGGCGGACCTGTCCCTGGAGGAGCTGACGCAGATCCAGGTGATGTCCGTATCCCGTCGCGCGGAACGGCTGGTGGACGCGGCCGCTTCCATCTTCGTCATTACGCACGAGGACATCCGTCGTTCGTCGGCGAAGACACTGCCGGAAGCCTTGCGCCTGGCGCCCAATCTCCAGGTCGCCCGCGTCAACGCAGCGAGCTATGCGATTTCCGCGCGCGGCTTCAACAATTCGCTCGGCAACAAGCTGCTGGTGCTGATTGACGGGCGCATCGTCTACACGCCGCTTTTTTCCGGTGTGTTCTGGGATTCGCAGGAAGTGCTGTTACAGGACATCGAGCGGATCGAAGTCATCAGTGGACCGGGTGCGACGCTGTGGGGCGCCAACGCGGTCAACGGCGTCATCAATGTAATCACGCGTCCGGCGGCCCAGACGCAAGGAGGAATGGTCTCCGTCGCCGCAGGAAATGCGCAGCGCGCGGTTGCCGTTCGGTATGGCGGCCAGGTCAAGGGCGTGGATGTGCGCCTATATGCAAAGGGCATCCGTCTGGACAACACTACTGACGCGCGCCACGCGCCTCAGCCGGATGCCTGGGACAGCGTGGCTGCGGGATTCCGTGCCGATTGGCGTGGGGCTGAAGCGGAGATGACCCTGCAGGGCGATGTGTATCGCGGGCAGTCGGAAATGCGAACCCTGGGACCGATCGAAGTGGCGGGCGCCAATGTGCTCGCGCGCTGGTCGCGCGAGACAGCATCGGGTGCACGCTGGCGGGTCCAGGGCTATGTCGACCGGATTGAACGTGACGATCCACTCCTGTTCCACGACCGCATGACGATCGCCGACCTGGAGTTCCAGCATGACGTGCCGTTCCATCGGCATCACATCGTCTGGGGGGCGGATATCGGCAGGCACGCGACCGGGTACAGAAAGGTTTGCTGGCCACGTTCCTGCCCAACCAGCGTACGTTGCGGCGAAGCAATCTGTTCGTGCAGGACGAAATGACGCTGACGGATGCACTGACAACGACGCTGGGGTTGAAGATCGACCGGAACACCTTCACCGGGAATGAGGTATTGCCAACGGTTCGGATGGCCTGGAAGCCGGCCAGCACGCATCTGGTCTGGGGTGCCGTCTCGCGCGCCGTCCGTGCTCCGTCGCGCATCGACAAGGAGTTCTTCTTTCCCGGTAATCCGCCATTTCTGATCCGCGGAGGGCCGGACTTCGAATCGGAGATCGCCAATGTCTTCGAGCTGGGATACCGCGGTGATATCAGCGATCGAATCACGGTGTCGGTGACAGCGTTCCGCCATCGCTACTACGACCTACGCAGCGGCGCACCCAATCCCGGCGGTGGATTCGTGGTGACGAACAACAACGAAGGACCGACTCACGGCCTCGAAGCCTGGACGACGTTGCAGATCACGCCCGATTGGCGCATCCATGCGGGCTTTGTCGAACTGCGCAAGCACCTGCGGGAGAAATATCCTGGTCGCGACCCGGAGGGCACCACGGACCTGGGCAATGACCCGAAGCACCAGGCACTGGTCCGCTCGCAGCACAATTTCGGTGAACACCACGAGCTGGATATCACGCTGCGTGGGGCCAGCCAATTGCCGGCGCCCCGTATCCCGGGTTATGCCGTCGCGGATGTCCGATGGGGATGGCGCCCCAATGACCACCTTACCGCCGCCCTGACGGTGCGAAACATCGGTGATGCGCGCCACCCGGAGTTCGAGGCTGGCGCCCTGGCTAAGCAGACGGAATTTGGGCGGACGGCGATGATTGATGTGGAGTGGCGGTGGTAGTGCTCACTCATTGCTACGCCTGGGTCCGCAACCGGCAGAGTGCGGATCGCCGGAATTTTTGGGACAGACACGCGTCACTGGTCACACTGTCCCACCAGTGCGTGGTGCGCGCACGCGTGACTGCGCAGTCTGACCTTATCGATCCGTTACCGCTCTACCGCGCGGTCGCATTCGTGACCGCACGCTACGAAAGATTCCGCGCGTGGCATGTGGCGCCGCAGGTGACCGCACGACCGAGCCATACGAAGTGCTGCTTACGTAGCCCAGGTTAACCTGCCCGGTTCATCCGGGCGGGCTGTCTCAGCACCATTGAATGGGATTGCCCGTTTCAATGGCGGCGCTGCATAGACGCTTCAGGTCGTCCGTAAAGTAGGTGAACTCTGCTGCGCTCTGAGGCCGACGTTCCAGATGAACATAGCGGGGTGTTCGTTGATTGAAACGTCCTTTGGTGTCCTGCAGTCGGCCATTTGGCCAGGGTTTCGGGTGGCTTTGGATGATGGGGCTGTTTCGGTACGTCACGCCTGTACCTATGTCGCGGACCAGAGCATGTCCGCGCTTGTCGATACGCCACGCCGGATAGGGAATGTGTACGAAGCGCCGGCTCTGAAAGACTACCTGGCCGTCGCGCGTCACGAAGTATCCGTTCTGGTCGACGCCGGCGTTCGCGCTGGGAGTTACCAGAATGACTCGTCCCGCTGAACCTGAGGACTCCCAGATTTCTTCCTGGGTGTCGCTGTCGACCAATAGATAGCGGTCACAGATGATCTTTACCTGCTCGAACGCGCGGATTTCCTCCTGTATGCGCCGAGCCGCCGCGGCGTCAGTCCGGCCGCCGTTGGTGTCAGGAATTTCTGTAGCCAGTGTGGGAAATCGATCTGTTCCGACGTGCTGCAAGGCCGCCCGAAAGGCACCAACACCGCCCCAGCTCCAACCAGCGGTAGCGAGATCCCGGTCCTCGTGCGGACATTTCGTAGCCAGCCATTCGACGAACGCTTGCACCATGGCGTGGTCGACGGCAGGTGCCAGGCAATCGATAGCTAGTTTGTCGTCGTAGTCATCCCAATGCGCGTAGGGACGAAACGGTTCCGGGACGACCACGTCGCGCGGAATGCAGTTGCAACGGACAAAGGCATCAAGCCCCATGGCGCTGTACCAAGAGTTCGGGAAGGTGCCACAAGCTCTGCGTCACCTTCCACAATGTTGCCTATCAACCCGTCGTTTCCAGCCTCTCCACACGCTGCAGACCACGCGGCAGCAACCCACCACGCCCGGCGCGGTTACCGCCGTATTCGACGAGGTCGGCCCACCGCAGGGTGAGCTTGCGGGCGCCGGCGTAGAGAGTGACTTCGCCGGAGCCTTCGGTGACGACGGTGATACCGGCGACGCGTTCGCCGGCGCTGAGCTTGGCCTTGGGGATTTCGATCAGCTTGTTGCCCTTGCCGCCGTTCTCCAGTTCCGGCAGTTCGGCCACGGAGAACATCAGCAGATGGCCGGCATTGGTGGCCACGACAATGCGATCGCGTGCGGGATCGTTGACGTAGCCCGGCACCAGCACCTTGGCGTTGTCGTCGATGTTGAGGATCTGCTTGCCGGACTTCTTGTTGCCGAGCAGGTTGCCGAACTTGATCACGAAGCCGTAGCCGAAATCCGAGGCCAGCACGATGCGCGTGGCGGGGTCGGTCATGGCGACTGCTTCAAACCGGGCGCCGGCCGGCGGAGCGAAGCGGCCGGTAAGAGGTTCGCCATTGCCGCGCGCCGAGGGCAGGGTGTGTGCAGGCGTGGAATAGCTGCGGCCGGTGGAGTCGATAAAGGCTACCTGTTGGGTCGTGCGGCCGCGGGCGAACGCCTCGCAGGCATCGCCCTCGCGGTAGTTGAGACCGGTCGGATCCACATCGTGGCCCTTGGCCGCGCGTACCCAGCCTTTCTGCGACAGCACGACGGTGGTGGGCTCGCTCGCGACCAGGGCGGCTTCGTCCAGCGCCTGGGCGACCTGGCGCTCGATGATCGGCGAGCGGCGGTCGTCGCCGTATTTCTTGGCGTCTTCCTTGAGTTCGTCCTTGATCAGGGTCTTCAGGCGTTGCTTGGAATTGAGGATGACGTTGATGCGGGCGCGTTCTTCTTCCAGCTGGTCGCGCTCGTTGTTGATCTTCATTTCTTCCAAACGCGCCAATTGGCGCAATTTGGTTTCGAGGATGTAGTCAGCCTGCTCGTCGCTGAGCTTGAAGCGCTTGATCAGGACGGGCTTGGGCTCGTCCTCGGTACGGACGATGCGGATCACTTCATCCAGGTTGAGATAGGCAATGCGCAGCGCTTCGAGCAGGTGCAGGCGGCGCTCGACCTTGGCCAGGCGATGATTCAGGCGGCGCGTCACCGTGTCGGTGCGGAAGCGCAGCCATTCGGTCAGGATCTGCTTGAGATTCTTGACCTGCGGGCGGCCATTGAGCCCGATGATGTTGAGGTTGACGCGGTAGCTCTTTTCCAGGTCCGTCGTGGCGAAGAGGTGCTGCATCATCTCGTCGGCGTCGATGCGGTTGGAGCGCGGAATGAGCACCAGCCGGATCGGGTTTTCGTGGTCAGATTCGTCGCGCAGGTCTTCCAGCATGGGCAATTTCTTGGCCCGCATCTGGTTGGCGATCTGCTCGATGATCTTCGACGGCGAAACCTGGTAAGGCAGGGCCGTGATGACGACGTTGCCGTCTTCCTTGGCGTACACGCCACGGCAACGCACGCTGCCGGTGCCGGTTTCGTACATGGCCTGGAGCTCGGCCGACGGCGTGATGATTTCCGCGCGGCTGGGGTAGTCGGGGCCACGCACGTGTTCGCACAGGTCACGCACGGTGGCATCCGGATCATCGAGCAGCCGGATGCAGGCGCTGGCCAGTTCGCGCAGGTTGTGCGGCGGGATGTCGGTGGCCATGCCGACCGCAATGCCCATCGAGCCGTTGAGCAGCACGTGTGGAACGCGCGAGGGCAGCCACGAAGGCTCCTGCAGCGTTCCGTCGAAATTGGGAGTGAAGTCCACCGTGCCCTGGGCGATCTCGGCGAGCAGCAGCTCGGCCATTGGCGTGAGCTTGGACTCGGTGTAGCGCATGGCCGCGAACGATTTGGGATCGTCCGCCGAACCGAAGTTACCCTGGCCATCGATCAATGGATACCGGTACGAGAACGGCTGGGCCATCAGCACCAGTGCCTCGTAGCAGGCGCTGTCGCCGTGGGGATGGAACTTGCCGATCACGTCACCGATGGTGCGGGCGGACTTCTTGGGCTTGGACGTGGCGTCCAGGCCGAGCTCGCTCATCGCATACACGATGCGCCGCTGGACCGGCTTCAGGCCGTCGCCCACGAAGGGCAGGGCGCGGTCGAGCACGACATACATCGAGTAATCGAGGTAGGCGCGTTCGGCGTATTCCTTGAGCGGAATCTGTTCGTAGTTGGCTTGCAGGCTCATCGTTGGCATCACAGGCAGCGCCGGCCTCATGCGGGCGCAAGGACGGCTATTGTGCCGCATCCGGCCCGGCGGGCGGAAACGTACCGGCCGGGCCCCGGAAATCGTTGCGGAACCGTGAATTCTTGCGTCGGCGTTACCCGAGGGTGTGCAGGATCAGTGAAAGGCGCCGGGCAAGCTTTTATCCTGGGCCGGCGGGGGAAACCGCGCGTAATGCGCCGGTCCGGCCCGCGAGAGACCCGCCGGAAGTCGACGGATTGCCCCATGCCGTGGACACGCCATCGCCGTAGTCGTGCCGTTTCGCTGCCGCCCGGGTGGGTGGTGGCCTTGCCCCGGCGATACCTGTGGATCCGCTGACTGCCTTTGCCATTGCCGCCCTGATGATGCTGCTTAACGGCGGCGTCCTGGGCATCCTGCACCGGGATCTGCCGGAGGCCCTGAGGCCCAGTGCGGTCAGCTGGCGCATCGGCACGCTGTTGCAGGCAGGCGGGTGCGTCCTGCTGACGGTCCAGCGCCAGCTGCCGCCGGCGTTTCTGCTGCCGGTGGCCAACTTCTTCCTGATCCTGGGCATCACCTGCTATTGGCGTGCCTTGCGCCAATTCTATGGACTGCCCGACAAGCCTTTGATTTACCTGCCCCTGGTCGTTGCCGTGCCAGGCATGTGGTGGTTCGTGGCGGTGACGCCGAGCCTGTCCGCGCGACTATGGATCGCCGCCATCGTGTGGGCGGTCATCATGTTCAATTGCAGCCAGGTGCTGCGGATCTCCCCGCGCATTGATCGGGCGGTCAGCCGCCGGGTGCTGATCGCCATTTTCACGGTCGTGGCGGCGTTCATGGTACTGCGCGCGGTGCTGTTCATGCTGTCGCCCAGCCCGGGTAGTTCCATCATCGACCACACCTGGCTGAACATGATCACGCCGATGGTGGCGTCGATCTTGCCGGTGACCGGCACCACCGCGTACCTGTTGCTGTGTTCCGAGCGAATCCGGCGCCAGTGGGAGCACGCGGCGACCACGGACTATCTCACCGGCCTGGTGAATCGCCGGATCATCGCGACGACCGGCAGCCAGCGCGTATCGCAGGCACGCGAGCACGGGAAGGTCTTCGGCGTCGCCCTCGTTGACATCGACTATTTCAAGACGATCAATGATCGCTATGGGCATGACATCGGCGACCTGGCGCTCAAGCATGTCGCCGCGCGCATCGAGCGTAGCTGCAAGGCGGAAGACCTGGCTGGCCGCCAGGGCGGTGAGGAATTCGTGGTGCTGCTCACGCGCGACGACATCACCCAGGTGCTGGCATTCGGCGAGAAGGTGCGGCAGTCGGTGCGTTCGGCGCCCTTCCCGGCCAATGGCACTGATCTGACGATCTGTGTGTCCATCGGCATAGCCACGCTGACGCCCGCCGACAAGCAGTTCGATGATCTCCTGCGCCGCGCTGACCAGGCGCTCTACAGTGCCAAGGCGCTCGGGCGTGATCGCGTCATGGCGGAATTTGGCCATGACGTGGCCAAATCCGCCTGACGGTCATGATTTACGACGCCATGATGCGTGCCGTGCCGGAGACGCGGATGGAACTGCCGCGTTCGGGCGGAATTTCGGCGCGAAGGCGGGAACGCATGCCCATGTCCTCGCCCTGCACGATGTCGATGGCACCGCCGTGCGGCCAGCTGATGTCGCGCAGGTACCCCGCCAGGGCCGCGGTTGCGGCACCGGTGGCCGGGTCCTCGTAGACCCCGCCGGAAGCGAACGGATTGCGCGTGTGGAAGCGCTGCGGTGTTTCCGCATAGGCCAGCGTGATGGTGACCAGACCGAGCGAGTTCATGAAATCGCGCCCGCGGGCCAGGTCGTACTGCATATGGCGTAGCGCTTCGCGGGTGCGCAGGGTGAGTACCAGGTGATTGGCGCCGGCATGGGCTATGGCCGGCGGAATGCGCGGGTCGAGGTCTTCGCGGTTGTAGCCGAACAGTGACAAGGCCTCGCGGACAGTGCCTTCATCGGCGGGGCGGCTGTGTGTCGGCGGCGACTGCAGTGCAGCGGCGACAGTGGCGCCCTGGCGCTGGCCTTCGACCGTAATGCGGGCCGCGTTGAGGGTCAGCGGGAACACCCCGTCGCCCTGTTGCAACGCCAGTGCGGCACCCAGTGCGATGGTGGCGTGGCCGCAGAAGGGCACTTCCGACTCGGGTGAGAAATAGCGCACGCGCCAGCCGTCCGCGTCGGGCGCCGCGAAGGCGGTTTCCGAGAATCCGACTTCGGCTGCCTTGGCCTGCATGATGGCGGCGTCCGGCAGGTGGGGACCGATCACGACGCCGGCGGGATTGCCGCCCGTGTCGCCGTCGGAGAAAGCCGCAATACGAAGTACGTCCACGATCGCCTTCCTTGTTGTTGAGTTGCAACGGCACGCCGGGCATCCGGCGCGGACAGCCGATATGGCGCCACGGAAACCGAACCCAAGCGCCGTCCGTCGACACCGGACGGTCTGTCCCGGCGGATCGTCGCGCACAAAAAAAGGGCCAGGTTTCCCTGGCCCTCGTGGTTCACGTGTGAGCGTCCGCTTCCCTGCGGACGCCAGCCCCGAACAGGTCGATCAATTCGGCTTGGTGATGCACAGGCTATAGCCGCCCGCGCCGCTGTAGGAGTAATGGCGCCAGCGATAGGTTCCCGCCGTGCCGCTGTAGCTGACATCTTCCGCCGTGGTCGGGCCGGTGCCGCCGCTGGTGTTCACCTTGGCCCAGGACGTGCCGTTCTGCTTCTGCAGTTCCATGTCGAAGTCAGCGCCGGCGGAGGGCCCGGCCGCCACGCCGCGGTGCGTGCCGCTGGTGGAGCTGGTGTAGGAACCCGACGACAGTGGCAGGTAGTTCTGGTTGTTGGTGCCGGTGAGGTAGCCCAGCTCCAGCGTGCCGGAGCAGCCGCCCGCGAAGCTCGCGGCCGTCACGACGTTGCTCAATGCCGAATAGGCATCGACCATCACATACCAGGTGCCCGCGGCCGGGTTGTTGATGCGGCAGACTTCCGTCGAGTTCGGGCCAGTGCCTTTGCAGACATTGTCCGTCGTGGTCGGGTTGGAGCCCTGCTTGACGTAGATGTCTGCATCGCCCGTGCCGCCCCAGGTGCGGAATGCGATCGCCTGCGTGCCGGCCGGGACGTCAATCTTGAAGTACTTCTTGGTGCCCTGGCCGATCGAGAAGGTATTGGGGTTGTGGTTGGTCAGCGCCGTGGCGCCCGTGTCGGTGCCGCAGGTCGACGACAGGCACGAGCCGTTGTTGATGGCGCTGGAGATGCGCGCTGCCGGCTGCGGGCCGAAGCCCTTGTTGAAGTTCATGCCGACATTGGCCAGATGGCAGTAGCTCATGATCGTGCCGCCATCGGACGGGTTGCCCGGCATCGCGCAGTTGCCCTCGACAAAGCCGGAGCAGCTGTCGATCGCCGTGCTGTTGCCGTTCCACACGCAGGCATGCGTGTGCCGCGAGCCGAGCAGGTGACCGGCTTCATGGGTCACGACGTTGACTGTCCACGAGTAGGTCGGCACGTTGCTGTACGAGCTGTTGATGCCGCTGACCGCCATGCTGTAGTTGCGGTTGGAATTGCACACGCCGGTGAAGCCGGCAGCCACGCCACCGCCGATACCGCGGAAGGTGACGAGCTGGGCGATGGTGCCGGTGAACGAGCCGGCGCGGCTGTTCTGGAACGACGAAAGCGTCGCCGTGGAGTTGCTGCCGCTGTACGGATCTGGCGTATCCCACACGAAGATGCGTTCGAGCTTCATGCTGATGCCATCGTTCGCATACAACGTGTTGGAATTGTTGAACACGCCGGTCAGGTAGCTCGTCACCGCAGCGACCGAGCCCTTGTTCTGGAACACGTCGTACTCGGCTTCCAGCCACTGCGTGGCGCACTTGGTGGCCAGCGTGTTGTCGGTGCCCGGCGTCTTGCCGAAGTCCGCGAAGGACTCCGTGGTCTGGTCCTCGAACTGGCTGCCCTTCACCTTGTCCATGCCGCACTGGGGCGCGTTCTTGAAGTCCTTCAGGTTGCGCTCGGCATACACGATGTGGCGGTTGGTGCTGTTCTTGCCTTCCAGGCGGCCCACGACGTAATTGCCGTCACCACTGGCGGAGAAGGTGCCGGTCACTTCGTTGTCGAAGATGCTGATCGCGGCGACCGAGGTGGGATCGCCCTTGATGATGCCGCGGTAGTGCATGCCGCGCGGCACGTCGACGAACTTGCCGCTGCTGGTTTCCACCTGGAAATTCGGCGCAAAAATATCATTTGCGATCAGTTCCAGTTCGACCATGCCGCGCTCGTGCGTCGGCAGGCGCAGCGTCAGGGTGCGCGGGCTGCCGCGCTTGAGGGCGGCAACGGCGTTGAGGTCGAGATCGACGATCGCGCCACTGAAGACGCCTTCGGCGGCGGAGCGGTCCGCCGTGACCGGCGCCTGCTTGCCGAACAGCGACACCGATTCATACGCGCGGCTCTTGTCGCGCATGGCATCGACTTCCGCCGCGACACGGCTTTTGGTTGCAACGTCGACGACGCCTCCGGCGGAAGCCGGTGTGCTCAGGGCCAGAAAAATGGCGACAGCCAGACCCGCACCGACGCTTTTCAGCGCGGCGTTATGGTGATTGGATTTCATGTTCCCTCCGATGTTTCTTGTGTGTGCTAGCGAGCTACGTCCCTTAGGAGCGCCGGCGCCCCCGACGTCGGCACGCCGTTGATCCCGCAACGGCGTCTGGAGCGTGAATGCGTTTTTCAGAAACCTAGATTGCAAAAATCAGACGGCTGAAAAAGTTATTCGACGCACATAATGCGCACGAAAATCGAATACGTGATTTGAAGGCTGGTTCTGGACTGCGGTTCAGTGCGAACTGCGACCGGATTGATTGCGCCATCCCTTCACGGGGGATGGCGCAATCAAAGGGCTTACTGCACCTGCAAGCTATCGACTGCGACCTGCTGAGAGACGGCGCTGGTGCCGTCGCTGAATTGGACGTCCAGACGCTTGGCGGAGGTGGCGACATCAAAATCGCCACCACGCGCAAAACTCAGGATTTCACCCGTGTCCGCATCACGCACCATGGCCATGGGATGGTTGGCCGCGTTCCAGCGCAGGCGTACGCCTTCGCCGGCCTTGCGCGTGATCGTCGGGGCCGTGCCACGGCTGAACGTGCTGGCGGTGGCCGTACGCGAGTAATCGGTCGCCAGCTCGCTGCCCTTGCGATCGCTGATGCGGATCTGGGCGATCTTGCCGCTGCGTCCGCCAGCCACGCTGCTGCGCGGTACCAGGAGGGAGAACAGCTCCACGTTGCCTTCGGAACCTTCGTTCGCATTGAAGCCGATAGAGCGGATCGTCTTGCCCTTCATGTCGGAAAGAACGACGCGGTAGGAGCCGGACGCGTTGTCGGTATCCGGCACGCCCTGGACTTCGAAGGCGGGCTCAAGAATCATCTGGCCGTTTTCGACGCGCCCCCACACCAGCAGGCAGTCTTCGACCTTGCCCGGACGCTGCGTCGGCTTCTGCGGCGCGGCGCCGCCGGGTTTCTCGGCAAATGCGGCGACGGTCGTCGGCGCTTCGCTGACGACGGTCACCGATTCGCCGCCGGTCAGCACCGCTTCGGTTTTGGCACCCGCCGCGCGCGGCCAGTCGTTGGCGTCACGCCAGCTGAGGGCGCGCTTGTACTGGTAATCGCTGATCCAGTCATAGCCGCAATAGCCCATGAGGTCGGTCCAGTAATTGCCCGTGGCATCGACGCTCTGCGGCAGATAGATCTTGCCGGTGTACAGGTCGTAGCCCGGCCAGCCGATGCGGCCGCCCGAATACGGAAAGTTCTGGTCAGCACCAGCCGCACCTCCGCAGGGGGCGTGATAGAGCCCCAGGTTGTGGCCAATCTCGTGGGCGAACGTGCCGCTGCGCCAATTGACATTATTATCGTTTTGCAACCACGAGGTGGACGTGGACTGTATGCCCAGCGCTGCCCAGCCGCCGATATTGGCCATGCCGGTGCCGCCGCTGGCGTAGTCCGGATTGATCACGCCGTAGTAGTGCCACTTGTCGTTGTTCTCGGCGCGGGCCAGCGCGCCCATTTCGCTGAGAATGGCGCCCCAGCCGTTGTAGTTCGCGGCGGGGTAGTTGTATGTCGTGTACGGGGCATGCGCATTGTAGTAAAGCTGATCTTTGACCGGCAGCACGCGGCGCAACCACGTAAAAAAGGTGTCAACGGTCGAGGCGTCGACTGACATGCCCGTGCGTCCGGTGGCGTTGACGCGCACCGGTACGAAATTGGCCTTGAAGTCCGGCACGTTCCAGACATTTTCGGCCACGAGCCGCGAGGTGATGACGTTGTTGTTAGCGTCGCGTGAATTGCGCGGCCAGATATCGTCGGCGTAGGTGGACTGGGTATAAACCGTTGCGGGATCGACTTCCGCCCAGATGCGAACGGTCTTCTTGATATCGGCCGCCGACAGTTTTACCTGGTAGTTGTTGACGTAGTCGTTTTCCGTGGCGGTCGACTTCGGCGCCGTCAGAACGCCGCGCATATTGGCGTTGGGTTTGATCGTGAGGGTCTTGCCCAGGTAGATCTGGCCGCTGGCATTGGCGTAATAGAGCTTGACGACTACGTCAGGGCGCGCGGTATTGGCCTGATCAGCCAGGACGAACACGCGCAGCAATCCCTGGCGATCGGCAACCAGCTGTACCGAACGGTCATAACGCTGGGTGGCCTGTGTGATGTAAACATTATCGACATACAGGTTCAGTGCGGCGGCCTGTTGCGTCGCTGTCAGGCCCGCAGCGGCAACTGCGACGTACATCATGGAACGAAAAAACATTTGCTCCCTCCCCGGAGTTTTCTAGGTTTTGCGCTGACCAACGGGCCCGTCGATGGTGCAGTGCAACGTGACGTGCGTCGCAAAAAATCAACAGTTATCGCGGCACTTGGATTAACAACACGAGACAGTGCCGGTTTCCGCCATGCGCTAGACTCGACATCGACCAAGGGGCGGGCGATGAGCGAAATCACGGTTCTGCTGGAGCGGGCGCGTTCGGGTGATGACGGCGCATGGGATGAAGTCGTCGGTTTGTTGTACGCCGACTTGAAGCGGCTTGCGCGGGGCGCGATGACAGCAGCGGGGCCGAACACACTCAGTCCAACCGGGCTGGTGCATGAGTGCTACGAGCGTCTCGCACGCGCCGGCGCCGGCGGCGTAACCAACCGTTCACATTTTTTTGCACTGGCAGCGCAGGCAATGCGCCAGCTTTTGATCAATCATGCGCGCGACCGGGTCGCCGCAAAGCGCGGCGGCGGCGCGCAGCACACGACACTCGGGCATGTCGATCTTGCGGCGGACCGCGAAGCGGAAGACTTGCTGGCCATTGATGACGCCTTGCGCGAGCTGGCTCAATCGGATGAACGATTGGTGCGCATCGTGGAGTGTCGCGTCTTTGCGGGTCTCAACGACGCGGAAACGGCGGAAGCATTGAATTTGTCGCTACGCACGGCGCAGCGGCTCTGGCAGAGCGCGCGCGATCGCCTGAAGATCGTGCTCGGCGAGCCGGAATAGGGAAGTACCGGGGGAGTCATGCGGCACTGGGCGAATGCGAACCACGACGAGCGCCTCGGGCGCCGGTGCCAGGTGTCCTTCCTTCTGCGGGTCGTGGGCATCGGCGGGGGGCGGCGATGAGCGGCCGCATGCGCCTGCTCGAACCCGGAAGCCTGTTCGGCGGACCGTTGTTCCGCACCCTTCTGCGGGATCGCCTTTCCATCACCGAGTTGCAACCGGGCACGCTGGTCGGCGTCTTCCGTATTGATCGTGAAATCGCTCGCGGCGGGATGGGCATCGTCTATAGCGCGGAGCGTGCCGACGGCGAATACGAACAGACGGTGGCCCTCAAATGGCTGCCGGATCCTGCCCCGAACAGTACGGGCGCCGAGCTCTTCCGGCACGAGCGGCAGATCCTGGCCAATCTGAAGCATCCGCACATCGCCCGCCTCGTGGATGGCGGTCGTGCGGCCAGTGGCCACCTGTGGTTCGCGATGGAGTATGTCGACGGCCTGCCGGTCGACCAGCACGTGGCCAGCCGCAAGCTGGGTGTACGGGCGCGCGTCGCGCTGCTGGTGGCCGTGCTCGACGCGGTGAAGTTCGCGCATGGGCGCCTGCTCATTCACCGGGATCTCAAGCCCAGCAATGTGCTGATCGACAACGACGGAGATCCCAAGCTGCTGGATTTCGGGATCGCGGCCCTGTTGGACGATCCGGAGATGCCCAAGGCCTACTCGCCGGGCTTCGCCAGTCCCGAGCAGCTGGCCGGCGGGGAAGTGGGCGTATCGTCGGACATCTGGCAGCTGGGGCGGTTGTGCGAAATCGTCCTGTGCGCAGGGGATCCGCCGCGGGATCCCGGTAGTCTGCCGTCTGACCTGAAAGCCGTCATCGACAAGGCCTGTGCCGACGATCCGCGCGATCGCTACACGACGGTCGCCGGGATGCAGGTGGATCTGGAACGTTTTCTCGCCTATCGGCCGGTGACCGCGCGCCATGGCGGGGTGCCGCACCGCCTGCACCTGATGGTCCGCAGAAATCCGTTTGCGTTTGCGGCGAGCGCGATGGTCGTGGTCGCCTTTGTTGCGGTGGTCGCGGCCTTTGCCTTCAAGCTTGCCGGGCAGCGCGACGCGGCGGAGCGGGCGCGCGAGGTAACCGAGACGGTCAATCGTTTTATCAGCCGCGACTTGTTGAGCGCGGCCGATCCGTGGTCGGGCGGCAACGATTCGGTGCTGGTTTCCACCGTCGTCGAAGGCGCGGTGGAGAAGGTTGAGCGACGTTTCGCCAATCACCCCGAAGTCGCCGGCGCGCTGGATCTGGAGCTGGGGCGCATCCTCAACAATCTCGGTCGCTTTGATCTGGCGGCAGCAACTCTTGAACGCGCGCTGCCGCGATTGTCCCGCACGCGCGGACCGCGCCACGCCACGACACTCGAAGCGCGTTTCCTGCGCGCCGACGTCGCCCAGAACGCGGGTGACATCAACCTGGCGGAGTTGCTGTTCTCGCGGCTGCGCGCCGATGCAGTGCCGCTGGGTGACCGTGGCCTGATCGAGCGCATCGATGCACGCCTGGCCTGGAGCCTCCTGCAGCGCGGGAATTTCCGCGGCTGCCGCGATGCCTACAGCGCGCTGCGCGACAGTGGTGGCGGACAGGACGAGGAGATTGAATCGGAGATCCTCTCTGGCCTGGGCTTGTGTGAGGCGCGGCTGGGGCTCAACGACGAGTCGCTGGTCCACGCCGAGCAGGCGCTTGCGCTGCGCTACCGGCGCCTGGGCAAGGACCACCCGTTGTCGCTGGAATCGGAATTGCTGCTGGCCAACGTTCAGCTGGGCATGGGGCGCTTCGACGATGCTGCGGCGACCGGGATGGAAACGTATCGCAAGTCACGCCAGCGCAACGGCGAACGCCATCCGACCACGCTGACCATCGCGCATGACCTGGGCATCTCGCTGGTCTGCGCCGGCAAGCCCGAGGACGGCGCGGAATGGTTGCGACGTGCGCTGGAGGGGCGCATCAGCGTGTACGGCGTGAAACACCTGTGGGTCGCCAACACGCAGGCGTTGCTGGCGATGGCGCTGGGGCAGACGGGCGTGGAGGGCGAGGCCGAGCGGCTGCTGGCCGATGCGGAGACGACGGTGCAGCATGACCCCGTCGGCGATGCGTTCGTGCATGTGTCGGTTCTGCGCAGCCGCGGCGACTTGCGTCTTCGGCAAGGCCGTTACGAAGAGGCCGAGCGCGATTTCCGCAAGTCGCTGGCTATCTCCAACGAAATCTACGACACGCGCAACCCCAAGCTCGCGCAGATCCGCATCAGCCTCGGGCTGAGCCTGATTCATGGCCCGGGCCGCGACGAGGGGTTCGGATTGCTGCGGGGTGCGATCGAGGAAGTGCGGCGCACGCCAACCTGCCGGTCTGAACAGGTCCAGCAGGCAGAGGCCGCGCTGGCCAGGCTGTAGGTCGCCCCGCGACGCCAGATCCGACCATGGTCGCGGGCGCCACGCGAAGGATTCGGGCATCATGTGCTTCTGTCCCGCGACGCCCCGTCGCAGGCGCACTCAGGAAGAGTCCATGAATCAGCCCACCAGCCTGATGTCCCCGCTCACCGACGATGAAGTCGAACAACTGATGCGGTTCCTGGACGAGCGCGCTGTTGTCCGTGACGGAATGAGCCTGGAAATGCTGGATGGCTTCGCCACCGCGCTTATTTCCGGCCCGGAGGCGATCCTGCCTTCGGAATGGTTGCCACACGTCTGGAGCGAACTGCCGGACGAGGCAGCGAGCCTCTTTGCCGATGAAGGCGAGGCAAACAACATCATCGGCCTGGTCATCCGGCACTACAACGCCATTGCCGGCGTGCTCGCCCAGGGCGGAGCCGAATTTTCCCCCTGGATCACCGAATTCGAGCTCGATGACGATGTGGTGTCCTACGGGCAGGACTGGGCGCTGGGCTACCTGCGTGGCGTCGGCCTGCGCCAGGATCTGTGGCTGCCGCTGCTGGACGATCCGGAATGGCAGGACGACTGGCGCGCCGTCGAGGTGCTGGCCTGCGGGCCGGACGACGAATCCACCGGCAGCGAGGTGGAAACGCAGGAACAGCGCGACGAATTGATCGACCAGATGGCTAATTTCGCGCTGGATGCCCACGATTTCTGGCTGGAGGCCCGCCTGACGCCCAAGACGCAGCGGCGCGCCGAACCCAAGCAGGGCCGCAACGACCTGTGTCGTTGTGGAAGTGGAAAGAAGTACAAGAATTGCTGCGGTGCCGCCGGCTGATCCAGGAAGCGATGTGAACAGGACGATCCGGCGCGGACTGACGCCACTGCTTGCCGGGCTGGCAATGTTCGGCCCGTTCTCGATCGATACGATGTTCCCGGCCTTTCCGGCCATCCGCGCCCAGTTCCAGGTGGATGAATTCGCCGTCCAGCAGACCTTGTCGGTCTACCTGATGGCCTATGCCCTGGTGTCGCTGTTCCACGGGCCGCTGTCGGACGCGCGCGGTCGTCGGCCCGTCATCCTCTGGGGTGTTGCGATCTTCATGCTGGCCTCTATCGGTTGCGCCATGGCATGGTCGCTGCCGAGCCTGCTGTTCTTCCGCGCCATCCAGGGCGTTTCCGCCGGATCCGGCCTGATCGTCGGACGGGCGATCATCCGCGACCTGTACGAAGGGCCGTCGGCGCAGCGCCTGATGTCGAACATCTCGATGATGTTCACCATCGCGCCGGCGGTGGCGCCCATCATTGGTGGCTGGCTGCTGGGATTGGGGCAATGGCGCCTGATCTTCTATTTCCTGGCTGCCTGGGCCGCGGTGTTGCTGGTGGCCTCGATGCTGTTGCTGCCGGAGACGCATCCGCGCGAGAAGCGCCTGGAGCTGTCGTTGGGCTCGCTCTATGCCGGCTACAGTGGCATGGCCCGCGACGCGCATTTCTGGCCGTTGGTGATTGCCAGTACGGGGAATTTCAGCGCGCTGTTCGTGTACATCGCCTCGGCGCCGCGTTTCATCCTGGACCTGCTCCAGCTGGGGCCGCAGGAATTTGCCTGGTTGTTCGTGCCGGCCGTGAGTGGCATGTTCGTCGGCGCGCTCGCGTCCAGTCGCATGGCCGGACGCCTGTCAGCGGCGCATACCGTGGGGATGGGCTACGCCATCATGCTGGCCGCATCGGCCGCCAACCTCGTCACCTGCCTGTTGCTGCCGAAACCGGCCGTGCCCTGGACGGTATTGCCCATCGCCGTGCATGCGATCGGGATTTCGATGACGTTTCCGACGATCACGCTGCTGCTCCTCGACCGGTTTCCGCAGCACCGGGGCGGGGCGTCGTCCATGCAGTCTTTTGTGAGCCTGGTATTCAACGCGGTGCTGGCGGGCGTGATCGTGATCCATTTCTCGCACAGCGCGCTGTACCTCGCGGTGGCCGCAGCCACCTTGACGGTGACGGGTTTTGCCGGGTGGCGGATTTACCGCGCCCTGGCCAAGCGCGAACTGGCGCAGGCGCGTGCCGCGGATGTCGGCGTTCCGCGGCCGATGTAACGCCATGACCCGGAAACGTGTCGACACCTTGCTTCGGTACGCTTCTGGCCCATCAAGCCACCGAGCCGCTGATCTGACCGCGTTCTACCGGCTCGGCCAGAAACAGGTCAGGCAAGTGGAAGACCTGCTGCGGATCAGGAATGGCTTTGCGGCGTTTGGCGGCGCGCTGCTATGGCTTCCCGGCGAAGCTGATGCGGGCGGATTGGACGCGGTGTCCTGGAATCGTGCCGATGGCTGGATCGCCGACTACGGCGAACTCGCGCGCGACCTGTTCTTTTTTGCACAGGACCTGTTCGGAAACCAGTTCGCGTGCGACGGGGAAGGATTCTGGACGTTCGATGCCGACACGGGCGAACGCGAAAAGATTGCCGATGCTCTGGATGAAATGATCGGCGTACTGCTGGGTGACTACGACTACTACACCGGCGCCAGTCTTCTGCAGGAGTGGATCGCCGACAAGGGACCGTTGCCCGTCGATTGCCGCCTGTTCCCGAAGATCCCGTTCGTTCTGGGCGGAGACTATGAAACGGCCAACCTCTGGGTGGCGGACCCACGCAAGGTCATGGGCTACCGGGGCTGGATCGCCTCGCAGATCAAGGATCTTCCCGACGGCACGTATGTGCATTTCGACCTGACCGAGGTGGCCGTTCGGCCGCGTCCTTCCTGAGCGGGCGGGATAACGCACGGCGCCGCGCGGGAGCGATCGCTCCCGGCATCGGAATCGCGTGAAGGCATTCAGGCGGTGGGGCTGTTGCCGCCCAGCAGCTGCTTGAGCACGCCCAGGACTTCTTCCTTGCTGCCCATGACGGTGGTGAGGTTTTCGCGGGGGATGTCGGTGCCGATATGGACGGCGTAGCCCTGTCCCATATCGTTGCCGTCCTCGTCGATGCGCGGGAAGGTCTCAACCTTGCCGATGTACATGATCTTGTGCGCGTCGATGAAGCGGCCGTCGGGAAGTTTGATCCAGCGTTGCATGTCAGAGTCCTTTGGCTGCGTGGCTTTCGGGCGAGTCCGCCGGCCGGGGCCGGCGGACGAGGGCATGCACACCCTACCGAATTATCAGGCGCCTTCCCAGCCGCAACGACGGCCCTTGTTCTGTTGCTTGAGCCAGCTGTGCAGAGGGGCGAAATAGTCGAGGATGGCGCTGGCGTCCATCTCGCCCTTGCCGGTCAGTTCCTTGAGGGTCGCCTGCCAGTTCTGGCTCGTTCCCTTTTGCAGCATCGCCCAGTAGCGCGCGCCGGCTTCCTTGTTGCCGTAGATCGAGCACTCGTGCAGCGGTCCCTTGTGGCCGGCCGCCTGGCAGAGCGAACGCTGGAACTGGAACTGCAGGATGTGCGCGAGGAAATAGCGCATGTACGGCGTGTTGGCGGGCACGTGGTACTTGGCGCCCGGGTCGAAGTCGCCTTCATTGCGCGGGACAACGGGGGCGACACCCTGGTACTGGCGGCGCAGCGTCCACCAGGCGGTGTTGTAGTTGTCCGGCTTGATCGAGCCGTCAAACACGCCCCACCGCCATTCGTCGATCAGCTTGCCGAAGGGCAGGAAAGCGATTTTCTCCAGTGCCTGTTTCATCTGCGCATTGAGTACGGCTTCCTTGCTTTCGCGGGATTCACCGGAAAGCCCGATCTTGTTGAGGTAGGCCGGCGTCAGGCTCAGCTGGATGGTGTCGCCGATGGCCTCGTGAAAACCGTCGTGCGCGCCGGTCTGGAAGAGCGGGGGCAGGTTGTTGTAGGCCAGGTAGTAGTAGACGTGGCCAAGCTCGTGGTAGATCGTGCGGAAGTCTTCCTCGTTGATGTTGATGCACATCTTGATGCGCACATCGCCGGTGAGATTCATGTCCCAGGCGCTGGCATGGCAGACGACATCGCGGTCGCGCGGACGGTTGAGCTGCGAGCGTTCGTAGAACGAGGCTGGCAGTGCCGGGAAGCCGATCGAGGTGTAGAAGTCTTCCGCGCGGCGGGTCATTTTCTCCGGCGTATAGCCTTCCTTCTTGAGTGCCGCGTCGACATCCAGGTTGGACACGCCGGGGAAGGGCTGGAGCAGGGGATACAGGGCCACCCAGTCCTGGGCCCACATGTTGCCGGTGATGTGCGCCGGAATGGTGCCGTCCTTGGGCATCTTGCCGGGGTAGCGCTGGTCCAGCTTCGTGCGCGCATAGCACTGCAGTTCCTGGTACAGCGGCTTGACCTGTTTCCACAGGCGGTCCGTTTCCTTGCGGAAGTCGGCGGCGTCCATGTCATAGGCGGCGCGCCACATGTCGCCGGCGTTGCCGTAACCCATTTCGCGTGCGCCTTCATTGACCAGCTCGGTGAAGCGCACGTAGTCCTTGCGCATGCCGCGGGCCACGTTGTGCCAGGACAGCCAGGCGTCGAGGTCCTTGTCCCAGTCGCGGTCGTCGGCCATGGTGCGCGAAAGCTGGTCGAGGTTGCGGCAGGTTTCGGGCCTGGATTCATCCGTGCAGGACTTGCCGGCGCCGTAGGCCGCGTTGAGGCGCGACGCGATCTGGGTGAGCTCGGCGATCTTGGCCGGATTGGCCGGCGCCGGCATCGGCGTCTGCAGTTTCAGCAGGCCGATCGAACGTGCCGTGGCCGGGCTCAATCCCGGAATGCCGCCGTATTCTTTGGCCTTTTCCACATTGGTGGACAAGCGCGAAAGCGCGCGCTCGTTCGCCTTGGAGACCAGCAGTTCCGTATCGGCGTTGATGTAGGTTTCCGATACCCATTGCGCCGCCGTGATTTCGGCGTAATAGTCACGCACTTCCGCGTTGATGGCGTTGACGAAACGATCGGCATCAGCCGGAGTGGCTGCCTGCGCACAGGAATGGCCGACGGCCAGGCCGACAGCAAGGGCAAGTGTGCAACGGATGGACGACACGGCGACTTCCTCCTAGTGTGAAACGGCCTGAGCGAGTCAGGTTGAAGAGGCGGCAGGCTAGTATCGCGGTTGCGCGAAATCAACCGGCGGCGCGGGCATGGCGGTCTGCGGCAACATCCGGATCCAGAAGGCGAAAACGAGAAGGTCACACGACGCATGAGTACGGGACAGGGATCGGCCGGCAACGTCATTGCCGCGCTTTGCAGTTTCTTCATTCCGGGGCTGGGACAGCTGCTGCAGGGACGGTTGCTGGCGGCAGCTGTCCATTTCGTGCTGGCTGGCGTCCTGTGGTTCTTCCTTCTGGGCTGGGTCATCAGCCTGTGGTCGACGATTGACGCTGCGCTGTTCAAGCCCAAGGGCTGAGCAGGGTTGCCGGCGGGGTGGTCGTCCGCCGGCGTGCGCGGGACCATGTTGTGAATTCCGGGGGTGTTGCGAACGACGCATCTGCCCATAGCTTGTCGTGCTCGTCTGGCGTAGGGCCCTTTCCGTGAGCAGTACGTTCATCATCCTGGCTGTCACCGTCATCGTTTCGGGCCTGGCATTGACCAGTGAACCGCTGAAACAGCAGCTCGTCCTGTGGCCGCCGGCGATCACCCGAAAACGCGAATACTGGCGCCTGTTCACCTACGGGTTGGTCCACGCGGATTTCCTGCACCTGTTGTTGAACATGCTGACGCTGTTCTTCTTCGGCCCGCATCTGGAACGGTTCCTGGCCGCGCACCTGGGGCCCTATGCCCTGATGATCTTCTACACCAGCGCGATCGTGGCCTCGATCATTCCAAGCTACCGCAAGCACCGGAACGATGCCGGCTACGTCAGCCTTGGCGCGTCCGGGGCGGTCTCGGCGGTGCTTTTCGCGTTCATCCTGCTCAGTCCATGGCAATCGCTGTACTTCCTGCTGATTCCCGTGCCGATCCCGGCGATCGTCTTTGGCGTGCTGTACGTCGCCTATTCGATCTACATGGACAAACACGGGCAGGACAACATCAATCATGGCGCCCATCTGTGGGGCGCGGCCTACGGCGTGCTGTTCATGCTGGTAATGGAGCCGCGGGTACTGCCCATCTTCCTGTCGAGATTGTTCGGCGGCTAGAAGGCGCCCCCGACCCGGCGTGTCGCCCCGGTTTCCCGGCCGGAAGCGCCACGCAGTGGGCACTCCGGCAAGCCAGGGTTTGACCGGCTGCCGTCAGAACACCGACACTTGGCGAGGGAGTGGTCTGGGTGGGGAGCTGACACGTGGGAGTGTTTGATTTTCTGGGTCGATGGTTCGGCAGCGAGCCGAAGCCGGTGGAGCGTCGCGACAAGCCGCGCATGAGTGCCCGCGAAGGCACGCGCGTGCTGATCGTCGACGATTCGCCCACCATCGTCGCACTGCTCAAGAAGCTCTTGCAGCAGAACGGCTACGTCACGCTGGAAGCGGAAAACGCTGAGCAGGGCATCAAGATCGCCACTGCCGAGCTGCCGGATCTGATCTTCCTGGATATCGTGCTGCCCGGCATGAACGGCTTTGCCGCCCTGCGCCAGTTGCGGCGCGAGGCCCGCACCAAGCACATTCCGATCATCATGATCAGCGGAAACGAGCAGGCGACGGAGCAGTTCTACGCCCAGCGCATCGGCGCTGACGATTTCATGAAAAAGCCCTTCTCGCGCGCCGAGGTTTTCATGCGTATCGAGCGGCTGCTCAATTCGGACAAGGTGCCGAACCGCTCGCCGGGGGCCTGACGGTAACTGTCTTGCGACGGCAGGTGCACTGGTTCGCGGGTACGTGAAACAGAAAAGCCCTCCCGTTGCCGGGAGGGCTTTGTTTTGCGCGTTCTGTCCGCTTACTGGCCGGCGGCGCCGGTCAGGCCACGACGCACCAGCAGCGGCTTGACGTCGGGTTCGCGGCCGCGGAAGTCCTTGAAGAGCTTCATCGCGTCCGTCGCGCCACCCTGCGAAAGCAAGGTCTTGCGGAAGTGGTCGCCATTCTCGCGCTTGAGACCGCCATTCTCACGGAACCACTCGACGCTGTCCGCGTCCAGCACTTCGCTCCAGATGTAGGCGTAGTAGCCGGCCGAATAGCCGCCCATGATGTGCGAGAAGTAGGCGCTGCGGTAACGCGGCGGCACCGGGGCGAAGTCCACGCCGGCCTTCTTGAGCGCTTCGGCTTCGAAGGCGAGCACGCCGTCCGCGGTGGGAGCCTGGGCCGGCTTGATCTGGTGCCAGACCTGGTCGAGCAGCGCGGCGCCCAGGTATTCGGTCGTGGTGAAGCCCTGGTTGAACTTCTGGCTCGCGACGACCTTGTCGACCAGTGCCTGCGGAATCGGCTCGCCCGTCTTGTAGTGCTTGGCGTAGTTCTTCAGCACTTCCGGCCAGGTCATCCACATCTCGTTGACCTGCGAGGGGTACTCGACGAAGTCACGCGGCACGTTGGTGCCGGAGAAGCGCGGATACTTCACGTTCGAGAACATGCCGTGCAGCGCATGGCCGAATTCATGGAACGCGGTGTTGACCTCGTCATAGGTCATCAGCGTCGGCTCGCCCTTGGGCGGCTTGGGAATGTTGAGGTGATTGGCCACCACGGGCTTGGTGCCGAACAAGGTGTTCTGCGACACGTACTCGTTCATCCACGCGCCGCCGCGCTTGTTGTCGCGGGCATACCAGTCGACGAGGAAGATCGCCAGCTGGGTGCCGTCGGCATCCATCACGTCGAACACGCGGACGTCCGGGTTGTACACCGGCAGGTCGGTGCGTTCCTTGAAGCTCAGGCCATACAGTTTGTTCGCCGCAAAGAAGACGCCGTTCTTGAGGACGTTGTCCATCTCGAAGTACGGACGCAGCTGCGATTCGTCGAGGTCGAACTTTTCTTTGCGCACCTTCTCGGCGTAGTACGCCCAATCCCAGGCGGCCAGCTGGAAGCCACCCTTTTCGCGGTCGATCACCGCCTGCATGTCGGCGGCTTCCTTCTTGGCGTTGGCGACGGCGGCCGGGGCGAGCTGCGCGAGGCGGTCGTTGACAGCCTTCACCGTCTGCGCGGTCTCGTCTTCCAGCGTGTACGTGGCGTGATCCGGGTAGCCCAGCAGCGCGGCGCGCTCGGCGCGGAGCTTGGAGACCTTGGCCAGGATGGCGCGGTTGTCGAACTCGCCGCCGTGGCTGGCGCGCGAGAGCGACGCCTTCAGCAGCTTTTCGCGCAGGGCGCGGTTTTCCAGCTCCGCCAGGGCCGGCTGGCCGCTCGTGTTCTGCAGGGCGATCACGTACTTGCCTTCGAGCTTCCGCTGCTTGGCGGCTTCAGCGGCGGCGGCAATGCTGTCGGCGGACAGCCCCTTGAGCTCGTCCTTCGAATCGACCACGAGCGCGGAGGCGTTGTTCTCCTTGAGGAGGTTCTGGCCGAACTGCGTCTGCAGCGCGGCGAGCTCGGCATTCATGACCTTGAGCTTGGCCTTGTCGGCGTCGTTGAGCTTGGCGCCGGCGCGCACGAAATCGGTGTAATAGCGTTCGATCAGGCGCTTGGATTCGGCATCCAGGCCCAGTTTGTCGCGCTGGGAATGAAGGGTGTTGATGCGCTCGAACAGCTTGCTGTTGAGGGTGATGGCATCGGAGTGCGCCGACAGCTTGGGCGCCATGTCGGACTGGACTTTCTCCAGTTCGTCATTGGTGTTCGCGCCGGTGAGGTTGTAGAAGACGACGCTGACGCGGTTGAGCAGCTGGCCGGAACGCTCCAGGGCGACGATGGTGTTGTCGAAGGTCGGCGCGTCCTTCGCATCGGCGATGGCATCGACTTCCTTGCGCTGCTCGGCCATGCCGGCTTCAAACGCCGGGGCGAAGTGCTCGTTCTTGATCTTGTCGAAGGCCGGGTAGAAGAAGGGCAGCGTGCTGGGTTTTGCGAACGGATTGGTGGCCATGGCGGAGGCAGTGGCGGAGGCGGTGGCACCCGCCTTTTCTGTGGCGAAGACGGGGGCCGACAGGCCCAGGGCGAGCGCCAGGGCGAGCGCGAGACGGTGATTCATGGCCTTTGGACCTCTGTGGAATGGCAAACCAGGGCGGCGATCCTACCGCCTCCGGCGCCGGCCTGCGTAGGACGGAAGTCCCGTACAGGCGGGACAAGACCCGCCCAGATGTCGCTGCAATGCAGCAAAATCGGCCGCGATGGCCCGCGAGGACAGCGACCTGCGAGCCCTCCGGCGGCAAGCGAAGGCGTGCAATGGAACGCACAAGCCGCGCCGGATTCGCTGGTATGATCCGCCTGATCGACGCGGTCCGGCCGCGTCCCAGCCCTGCTTACGATTTGCACTACCTGCGGAGTGATTGCTCGTGCTTGAAATTCTGATGGCCGGCGGATGGGCCCTGGCGCCAATCCTGGTGTGTTCTGCGGTGGCCCTGGCCATCATCCTGGAGCGGTTCTGGTCGCTGCGCTACAAGGCGGTCGTGCCGCCGGAACTGGGCGAACAGGTCCGCACCTGGGCGCGCACCCGCAAGCTGGACCCGGCGCATATCGACACGCTGGCGAAGAATTCCCCGTTGGGCGAGCTGCTCGCCGCCGCGCTGAACGTGCGCAACCGGCCCCGCGACATCATCAAGGAGCGTATCGAGGATACCGGGCGCCACCTGGTCCACCGGCTCGAACGCTTCCTCAACACCCTGGGCACCATCGCCCTGATTTCGCCGCTGCTGGGCCTGCTGGGCACGGTCATCGGCCTGATCCGCATGTTCCTGGCGGTCATGGTGCACGGTATCGGCGATGCGCAGCAGATGGCGGGCGGTATCGGCGAGGCGCTGGTGTGTACCGCGCTGGGACTGGTCGTAGCCGTGCCGGCATACGTGTTCCACCGCTTCTTCCGTTCCCGCGTGGCGGGGCTGGTGGTGCAGATGGAGAAGGAAGCCACGGCACTGCTGGACGAGCTGGCTGCGCAGACCGATCCCGCCGGCGCCGCGGCGAACGTGCGCGTCGTGCGCTGAGGCCTGACGGATGAGACTGGGTGCTTCGCGCCGCGAGGACGAGTTCGAGATCAACGTGATCCCGTTGATCGACGTCATGCTCACCTTGCTCATGTTTTTCGTGCTGACCGCCACGTTCGAACAGCGGGCGCGGTTGAAAGTGACCTTGCCGCAGGCCAGCGAACCGGTCGAGGCCAGCCAGGATCTGTCGCTGACGATCCAGATCGACGCCGACGGCCGCTACTACATCGATAACAACGAAGTGCTCAACGCCAGCGTCGACACGCTCAAGGACGCACTGCAGCAGGTTGCCGGCGACGACCGCTCGCGCCCGGTGACGATCCGGGCCGACGCGCGGACGCCGCACCAGTCGGTGGTAACCGTGATGGACGCCCTGGGCCAGACCGGCTTCACGCGCATGTCGATCGCGACCACGCCGTCGACAGATCCTGCCAAGGGCGCGCCGAAAAAGTGAGCACCGCTGCCGCGGCAACCGCCGCTGTCACGTATCGCCGGCTATTGGGGTATTCCGCACGGCACTGGCCGATCGGATCGCTGGCGCTTGGCGGCATGGTGGTGGACGCCGGGGCGGCAGCGTCATTTGCGTACCTGATCCGGCCGATGCTGGACGAGCTGTTCGACAAGCGCGATCCGGACGTCATCTTCTGGATGCCGATCATCATCGTCGTGCTTTTCCTGGTGCGCGGCGTCGCCACCTGGCTGACAGACTACGGTGTCGCGCGGGTCGGCCGCGGCGTGGTGCATCGCCTGCGCCAGGAAGTGTTCGGACGCTACCTCGACATGCCTGCGGCCTTTTTTGACCGGGAAGCCTCGGGCCAGCTGATCTCCCGTGCCAGCTTCACCGTCGAACAGGTCGCACACGCCAGCACCGAGGCAGTCAAGGTCATGGTGCTCGACAGCCTCACCGTGTTCGGCATGATCTGCGTGATGCTCTGGCACAGTGCGCGCCTGACGCTCGCCCTGTTCATGATGGCGCCGGTGATTGCCGTGGTCGTGTGGTTCGTGGGACGGCGCTATCGCCGCATCAGTCATCGGATCCAGCAGTCGGTCGGCTCGGTGACGGGTATCGTCGAGGAGGTCGTGGGCGGTCACCGCGAAGTGAAGATCTATGGCGGCAAACGCTACGAGCTGGACCGCTTTGCCGAGATCAACGAGCAGAACCGCCGCCTCAACCTGAAAGTCGCCGCCACCAACGCCATGTCCACCTCACTGGTGCAGGTGGTTGCCGCCACCGCGCTGGCGGGCGTGATCTTCTTTGCGACGCGGCCGGAGACCCTGGCGCAGATGAGCGCCGGAGCCTTCATGTCGCTGATCACCGCCATGCTGGTGATTCTGCCCTCGCTCAAGCGGTTGACCACCGTACAAGCCATGATGCAGCGCGGCGTCGCCGCGGCACAGGACATCTTCAGCCTGATCGACGCGAAACCGGAACCGGACCAGGGCAGCTTCGCCGCGGCGCGGTGCCAGGGCGATCTGGTGCTCAAGGACGTGGGCCTGCGCTACCCGGGCGCTGCCACAGACGCGCTGCGTGGCGTCAACCTGGATTGCCCCGCGGGCAGCGTCACGGCATTCGTCGGCCGGTCGGGTGGCGGCAAGTCCAGCCTGGTCAGCCTCATTCCACGATTCTACGAACCGACGTCGGGCAGCATCCTGCTCGATGGCCGGCCGTTGCAGGACTGGACCCTGGAAAGCCTGCGCCGGCAGATCGCGCTGGTCGGCCAGAGTGTGGTTTTGTTCAACGATTCCATTGCGCGCAATATCGCCTATGGTGCACTGGGCGATGCGAGCGAGGCGGAAATCGTGGCCGCGGCGGAAGCGGCGAACGCCCTGGAATTCATCCGGCGTCTGCCTGACGGCATCCACAGCGCCGTGGGCGAGGGCGGTGCGCTGCTGTCCGGCGGCCAGCGCCAGCGCATCGCGATTGCCCGGGCGATCCTCAAGAACGCGCCGATCCTGATTCTGGACGAGGCGACCAGTGCGCTCGATTCGGAGTCCGAACGCCTGATCCAGGACGCATTGTCTCGCCTGATGCGCGAGCGCACGACGCTGGTGATCGCGCATCGCCTGTCCACGATCGAGCATGCTGACCAGATCGTCGTGCTGGACCAGGGCCGTGTGCTGGAAACAGGTCGTCATGCCGAGCTCCTGGCGCGTGGCGGCCATTACGCCGCGCTGCACCGCATGCAGTTCCACGATATCGGCAGCTGACGTGCGCGACGCGACCCGGCGCGAAGCGGTGTGGTATGGCCATCAACCGGTTCCCCTGGCCTGGCGCCTGCTGGAGACGCTCTTTGCGCAGGTTAGCGCACTGAGACGCTGGAGTTATCGACGTTGGCTCAAGCCGCGGCGATTGCCGGTGCCGGTCATCGTGGTCGGCAATGTGAGTGTGGGGGGAACTGGCAAGACTCCCGTCACCATCGGCCTGATCGAGGGCTTGTGCGCGCGCGGTCTGCGGCCCGGCGTGATCAGCCGCGGCTACGGTGGCGCGGTCGAATCGGTGCAGCGCGTTGATGCCGGGTCGACGCCGGCCCTCGTTGGTGACGAACCCTTTCTGATTCACCAGCGCACGGGCGTGCCGGTGGTTGTCGGACGTGACCGTGTGGCCGCGGGCGAGTATCTCCTGCGAACGGACGACGTCGATGTCGTGATTGCCGACGATGGGCTGCAGCACTACCGGCTGGCGCGCGACATCGAGATCTGCGTCGTCGACGGCGTGCGGAGGTTCGGCAATGGCCGCCTGCTGCCAGCGGGTCCTTTGCGGGAGCCGGCCAGCCGGGCATCCGAATGCGACTTCGTGATCTGCAACGGTGCCGCGCCGCGCGGCGACGAAATCGCCCTGCACCTGGTGCCATCCGAGGCCGTGTCGTTGCGGGAACCGGTGCGCCGGCAGCCATTGGCGGCCTTCGCCGGAGTTACGGTGCACGCGGTCGCCGGTATCGGAAATCCGGCGCGCTTCTTTGACATGCTTCGCGCGCAGGGCATGGCGGTCATCGCCCATCCGTTTCCCGATCATCACGCGTTCACGGCTGCCGACGTCGTTTTCGAGCCCGGCATGCCTGTGCTGATGACCGACAAGGATGCGGTGAAGGTGCGCCCGTTCGCGACGGACGACCATTGGACGATCCCGGTGCTGTCGCAATTGCCCGACGCCTTTCTTGACGCCCTGGCGGCGCGTGTGCGGAACGCTGCACACCGCTAGCGTGTCAGTGCACCACGGGCTCCTCGGCGACGCATGCGCGCTTCCATGCCGTCGAGCTGGACTTTCAGTCCAATGGCGAAAAGCGCTTCCGGGTCGACACGCACCAGCTCACCGGCCACACGGCTGAGGTTGGGGTAGAGCGCCGCGCTGCCGGGAATCATTTTCAGCTGCGCCGCCAGCGCCTGCGGAAGGCGCTGTTGCTGTGCCCGCGACAGCGCAGCCTGACGGGCTTCCTCGGCAATCATGCCGAGCAGGTAGTTACGGAAGAAGGCGGCCATCGCTACTGATTCGGTGGCGGAGAAGCCGTTGTCGAGAAACGGCCCGAGGGCGGCATCGTAGAGGCGCAGACGATGCGGGCCGGTCGGTGGGCGCTCCGCAAACAGCGCCGGGGCATCGCGGTACCGCAGGAGGATGCGGCGGTACTCCCAGCTGATCTGCTCCAGGCGCTGGCGAAACGAAAGATCGCTGGCGGGCAGCTGGGCCTCGGCACAGATCGCGTCGGCGACCAGGTCGAGCAGCTCATCCTTGTCGCGGAAATGCCAGTACAGCGAGGGTGATTTGACGCCCAGCCGCTGCGCCAGTTGCCGCGTGCTCAGTGCCGCTATGCCGCCTTCACCCAGCAGTTGCAGCGCGGCATGGACGACCTGTTCGCGATCGATGCGCGGCCGGGATGCTGCCGCGGTGGTGCTTCGGGACTGTGTCTTTCGTTGGGTCGCCATCCGGTTGACTCCGAATCTATCGGTGATAGTCTATCGCTGATAGGGAAGCCGGCACAACCGCGTTTCCACGCCTTTCTCCGCCCGTACAAGGAATCACCCGTGACTACCCTGATCAGCCGTCGCCAGTTCACGCAGCTCCTTGGTGCGGGCCTGTTTGCCGCTTCTGCGCCCACCGTCCTGGCCAGGTCAGTGGCTGCACCGGAAGCCTCCGCCGCGGCCGCGCTCTACCGGAATGCGCTCGTCGTCGACGCGAACGCGCTGGCATCCATCGGGCAGGCCTATGTGGGCGACGACATCGCCCTCTTGAACAAAGCCATCGCCGCCTCGGGCGTCACTGTGGTGAAAGCCACGCTGGGCAATGCCGACGGCGACTTCGAAGCCGCCGTGGCGGATATTGCCGCTGCACAGGGGCTGATCGATGCACATCCGGATCGATTTCTGAAAATCCTGCGCGCCGAAGACCTCGATCGTGCCCGTCGCGAACGCAAGCTGGGCATCATCTTCTCATTCGAAGCGGCCACGCCGCTGGAGGACAAGCTCGATCGCATCGATCTGTTCCGCCAGATGGGGGTGCGCATCATGCAGCTGAGCTACAACCGCACTTCGCCCCTGGCCGTCGGTTGCCTGGATGGTGACGAGAAGGGCCTCACGCCGCTGGGTCGCCAGGCAATCGAGCGGATGAACAGCCTGGGCGTGGCCGTCGACCTGAGTCACACTAACGCCGCGTCGACTGCGCAGGGGATTGCGGCATCGACCAAGCCCGTCCTGATTACCCACGGCGGTTGTCGCGCCCTGCACGATCACCCGCGCAACAAGTTCGACCGCGAGATGCGGGCGATGGCAGAGAAGGGCGGTGTGATGGGCATCTATATGCTGCCGTTCCTGACGGAGGAAAGTCGCCAGCCCTCGCTCGAGGATTACATCGCCCACGTGGCCCATGCACTGAAAGTGTGCGGCGAGGATCACGTTGGCATCGGTTCGGACGTGCCGTTTGACGCGCTCACCGAGGCGGACATCGCCGGAATCCGGGCCGCTGTCGCCGAACGCAAGGCCAAGGGCATTTCCGCACCCGGCGAAGATCGTCCACCCTACATTCCCGAACTCAACAGTGCGCGCAAACTGGAGACCGTGACAGACGCACTGCTCAGGCGCGGCTACAGTCCGCGCATTGCCGAGAAAGTCCTGGGCACCAACTTCCGGGACGCTTTCGCGCGCATCTGGACGGCGTGACGACAAGCGCAAACAGGGCCGTGGACGTACCTCGTCCACGGCCCTTCGTGCATCAGGCGGTCATGAAACCCAGGTTGTCGGTATCGAAATTGATCAGGTTGGGGAAGATGGTGCGCAGGTCATTGGTTCCTGTCACGCCCATCCAGCGGGCCAGCGTGGCCGCCATCTGGTCGACGCTGGTGGTCGGAATCATCTGCCCGCGACTCAGGCTCATCGGCCCGTTGAGCACCAGCTCCGGATAGGTGCCGTAGATTCGGCCGCCGTTGACTGCGCCACCCATCACCAGTTGCACGCCGCCCCAGGCATGGTCGCTGCCGTTGCCGTTGGAACTGAGCGTGCGCGCGAATTCGCTCATGGTGAAGGCGGTGACTTCGTTCTGCGCCCCGATTTCGTTCATCGCCTGCCAGAACGCGCTGAGGCTCTTGGAGAGCGCGTTGAGCAGGTAGGCATGACCGGCCGTGTCGCCGTTCATCAGTTTGTCGTGCATGTCAAAACCGGCAAGGCGCACAAAGTAGATTTGGCGCTTGTGCTGCACGTTCACCGACGTATCGCGCGAGAGCCGGATCATGCGTGCCACCATCTTCAGCTGCTCACCCAGGTCGTTGGACGGAAACTCTGTTGTGATCTGTCCGGCAGCACTCGCCAACGCGGGGTAGAGGAGGTCATACACAGCCCGGGCGCGCTTGAACGTGCCGGCGTATTCCGACGAGAACGGCGACGGATAGGACTGCGCCAGCATGCGGTCCAGCGCGCCGTCCAGCTGCATGCCGAACTGGCTGCCGACGTTGTCCGGGTCGTTGTAGATGTTGCTCAGCGGCACCACGCCGGAACTGTCAATGTGATACGGGAACGTGTTCAGCCCGACCTGGAACCGGTTCGTGCCGCCATAGACCGAAATGCAGGGCGACAGCTGCTGATTGAGATTGTCCAGCCTGACGCGATCGGCGACCTGGCCGCCCCAGCCCTGGGCGTAGTTGGTCGTGCGGCCCAGGTGCCAGAGGTTTTCCTGGTCGTTGTGCGAATACAACTGCGGTGGACGCAGCGCTGGCAGCGCGTTGTACTCGTCCTTGGTGATGCGGCGGGTGAGCGTACCGACATTGGCGATGAAGGCGAGTTTGTTCTGGCGGAACAGGTTTGCCAGTTCCGCCATTGCCGCCGGGTAATTCGCATTGCCCGGATTGAGTGCGTAGGGTGCGCCCGTCGCCGAGTCGGTGATCTGCACGGCACTGGTCAGTGCATCGCGTGCAATCGCCAACCCCTGGGGATTGGTGTTGGGGTGATAGACGCCGCCGCGTGCGCTGACATAGGCCGCGTGGCGGGCCGTGTCGTAGGGAATCAGCGTGTTGTAGGCG
Source organism: Tahibacter amnicola (assembly GCF_025398735.1). Classification (NCBI taxonomy): domain Bacteria; kingdom Pseudomonadati; phylum Pseudomonadota; class Gammaproteobacteria; order Lysobacterales; family Rhodanobacteraceae; genus Tahibacter; species Tahibacter amnicola. The sequence continues at coordinate 4,742,150 of NZ_CP104694.1, read as the reverse complement.
TCATTGCCGCCGGCGAGGTAAACGCAGACCAGCGCGCGGTAGCCGGGCACCGTGGCGCGGGTGGCGGCCGTCGCCGAGCCTATCAGCTGGAGCTGCGGCATGAAGGCACTGGCGCCGCCCGCGCAGAGCAGGCCACCCAGGTGCTTGAGGAATTGCCGGCGTGTCTTGATGTCGTGAGTCATGGCGGCGTCCTCAGCGTTGCGTAGCGTAATCGGGAGAGATGGCGACCATCAGCACCAGGGCGCGTGCCTTGGCAGTGCTGGAGGCGTTGCCCATTTCGGCGAGCAGTTGCAGCAGGTTGTCGCGAAGGCTTGTCGACATGGCGCCGTACAGCATGCGTTGATTGACGTGATCCACCATGGCGGCCGGCGAGCTCATGGCCGCCAGGGCGGTCAGGTTGAGCAGTGGACGATTGTTCGGCGGCGAGTTCATGCCGACGTAGGCATCGAAGGAATACTTCGACAGGCTGCTGGAGATTGAGTAAGCCGTCGATTCGCTGATGATCTGAAGTTCCGGCGAATACAGGCCGGCCCCGGCCATGGCGCCGGGCGGCTGGTAATCGGGTTCGTAGAAATTGAACACCGTCGGTGCCGACAGGGGGCGCTGTGCGTAGTCATACACCGCGTTGAACTTGATGCCCATGTCGATCTCGCCTGTGGGGCTGGTCGGCGGCGGTTGCGCATCCCAGGCACGCCACAGGGCCGTCAGCCGCAGCAGCGGCTCGCGCAGCTTGCCGAAATTCGCCGGCGGCGCGTCGTTGCGCGCCTCCGGATCAAGCAGGATGGCCTTGATCACGGCCTGCAGGTCGCCGGCCTCGCCGTCGCCGTTATCGCGGAATACCCGGGCAACGCGCCGGATGTAGGCGCCCGACGGGTTGCTCGTCACGAAACGCTGGATCAGCTGGCGCGCGATGAACGGGGCGACATTGGGATGGCTGGCGATCACGTCGAGACCGGCGCGCACGTCGGCGACGCAGCTGGGGGCATTGGCCGGAAGCACGATGCCTCCCAGCACTTTCTTCTCGCTGAAATCGTGCTCGGCCGCAATGCAGGTCATCGGCTGGAGCGAGTTGGAGCCGTTGAAGATGTTGGTCGCGTTCGCGTAGTTGAAGCCGGTAAACAGCTTGGCGAAGTTGGTGATGACTTCCTGATCGTAGGTGGGAACGGGCAGCCCGTCGTCGCCGAGCACCGGCTCGAAGTTCAGGTCGCGCTCCACCAGCCCGATCGAGAACAGCTGCATGATTTCGCGTGCATAGTTCTCGTCCGGCTCGATGCCAGGCCCGGCCTTTCGATTGCGGAAATGGCTCAGGTACTTGCCCATCGACTGGTTGAAGGTCACCTCTTCGAGCAGCGGGCGATAGAAGCCGAAGGCATTGCGCGCCAGCAGGTCGGCATATTCGGCAACATACAGCGACTCGTTCTTGAGCGTGCCGTTCTGGTCGGAGATGACGAAGATCTGTGACAGCGCCCAGGCCATGCGCTGGCGCAGCTGGTCGGGGCCATAGGCCGCGGTGTGGAACCAGCGGTCGTAGCGGGTTTCGTGCGTGACGCTGTCGTTGCCGTTGGCGGCATCGACGGCCTGCATGTAGGTTCTTGCCGAGGTCGGTGCGATAGCGAATTGTTCGTCGATCCAGCGGCTGAAGCCGATCGTCCGGACGCGGGCGATGTCGGCAGTAGTCGGCCCGAATGTCGCCTGCGTCAGGAAACGGGCGGCCTGGGCGTCGGTAGCCGGAATGTCTGTGGGGGCTTCAAACCCCGAGCGAAAGATCGTCCGGGCGGTTACGGGAGTGGATAAGACGGCGGTGCACAGGAGCGCCGTGAATCCGGCGAGCACGTGGTGTTTCATGGCGGGTATCCCCAGGCTGGCAGAGTGGAACGACCTGGCGTGCATGCATGGCGAGCATCATGCACCCCGCTTCGTTCAACGCGGCAGGAGGGACGTGGTTGACGTGCCCGGCAACGGCGCGCGGGCGGTTGCCAGGCGTGCTATCGAATACGTATCAGATCGACAAAAAAATGGCAGGCACGGAAGTGCCTGCCAGCTCGCCGCTAAGAATCGCGAAAAGGGATCAGGCTGCCATGAAGCCGAGGTTGGAACTGGCGAAATTGGGCAGGTTCGGGAAAATCGCGTTGAGATCGTTGGTCGTGGTCACGCCCATCCAGCGCGCCAGCGTTGCGGCCATCTGGTCGACGCTGGTGGACGGAATCATCTGGCCGCGGCTGAAACTGATCGCGCCGTTGTTGACCAGGTCCGGATAGCTGCCATAGAGGCGCCCGCCATTGACGGCGCCGCCCATCACCAGCTGCACGCCGCCCCAGGCGTGGTCGGAACCGTTGCCGTTGGAGCTGAGCGTGCGGGCGAATTCGCTGGCGGTAAAGGTGGTCACGTCGTTCTGCGCGCCGATTTCGCCCAGCGCGGTGTAGAACGCGGCAAGGCCGGTCGACAGGCGATTGAGCAGGAAGGCGTGGCCACTGGTGTCGGTGGCCATCAGCCGGTCGTGCAGGTCGAAGCCGCCGATGCGCACGAAATAGACCTGGCGCGTGTGCTGAACGTTGACGGCGGTATCGCGCGAGAGCTTGATCATCCGCGCGACCATCTTGAGCTGGTCGGCGAAGGAGTTTGCCGGAAAGGCCGTCGAAATGGTGCCGGACGGGCTGGCCAGCGCCGTGCTGAGCAGGTCGTACAGCTCGCGCGCGCGCTTGAACGTACGGCCGTATTCGGCGGTGAACGGCGAGGGGTTGGCGTCCGCCAGCAGCAGGTCGAGGGCGCCGGCGCGCTGCGGGCCGTAGGTCCCGCCTGTGCTGCTGGAATTATTGTAAATGTTGCGCAGCGCGGTGACGCCCGAGCTGGCCATCTGGTACGGGAAGGTATCGTCGCCGACCTGGAAGCGATTGGAGCCGGCCAGGGAGATGCACGGCGACAAGGCCTGATTGAGGTTGTTCAGGCGGGTGCGGTCGGCAACTTGTCCGCCCCAGCCCAGGTGATGACTCGTCGTTCGCGCCAGGTGCCAGAGGTTTTCCTGGTCGCTGTGCGAATACAGTTGCGGCGGACGCAGCGAAGGGGTGGAGGTGTACTCGGCCTTCGTGATGGGGCGCGTCAACGTGCCCACGTTCGCGATGAAGGCCACGCGATTCTGCCGGTACAGGGTCGCCAGATCGCTCATGCCCGCCGGGTAGTTCGCATTGCCCGGGTTGAGCGCGTACAGCGCGCCGGTCGCCGAGTCGGTGATCTGGACGGCACTGGTCAGGTCCGTACGTGCGATGCCCAGGCCTGCCGCGTTGTTTCCGGCGTTGTAGGTACCGCCGCGCGCGGTGGTATAGGCGGCGTGTCGTGTCGTGTCGTAGGGAATCAGCGTATTGAACGAGTCATTGCCGCCCGAGAGATACACGCAGACCAGCGCGCGGTAACCCGGCACGTTGCCATTGGTGGCGGCCATTGCCGAGCCCATCAGGCGCAGCTGCGGGATCAGGGCGCTGGCGCCGCCGGCGCACAGCACGCCGCCGAGGTATTTCAGGAATTGCCGGCGCGATTTCGATTCATTGGACATGGCGGCAAATCCTCAGCGTTGCGTGGCGTATTCGGGCGACATGGCGATCAGCTGAACCAGCGAACGCGCCTTTTCCAGGTTGTTGGCGCCGTTCATGAAGGTGAGCATGTTCGTCAGTGCGGTCTTCATGTTTGCGGACATCGCCCCGTACATCATGCGCTGGTTCGCGTCTTCAACCATGGCCGCCGGCGTCGCGATGGCGGCCAGCGCAGTGAGGTTGAGCAGCGGGCGGTCTGCCGGCGGCGAGCTCATGCCGACGTAAGACTCGAAGGAGTAGCGCGCCAGGCTGTTGGAGATGCTGTAGGTGGTCGACTCGTTGATGATCTGGAATTCCGGCGCGAACAGGTGTGCTTCCGCCAGGGGGCCTGGTGGCTGGTAGTCCGGTTCGTAGAAGTTGAACACGGTGGGCGCGGACAGCGGCTTCTGCCCGTAGTCGTAATTACCGAAGGCGGGAATACCCATGTTGATCTCGCCGAACTGCGTGGTCGGCGGCGGCTGCGCATTCCAGGCGCGCCACATGGCGGTCAGTCGCAGCAGCGGCTCGCGCAGCTTGCCGAAGTTCGCCGGCGGTGCGTTGTTGCGGGCTTCACTGTCGAGCAGTATCGCCTTGAGCACGGCGCGCAGGTCACCGATCTCGCCGTCGCCATTGTTGAGGAACACCTGGGCCACGCGTTCGATGTATTCGGGCGAGGGATTGCTGGTGACGAAGCGCTGGATCAGCTGGCGCGAAATAAACGGCGCGACGTTCGAGTGGGCGGCGATGAGGTCGAGCCCTGCGCGGATGTCAGCCAGGCAGCTGGGGGCATTCGCCGGCAGCACGACGCCGCCAAGCACCGTCTTGGCCGTGAAGTCGTGCTCCGCGGTGATGCAGGTCATCGGCATCAGGCTGTTCGAGCCGTTGTTGATGTTGGTCGCGTTGGCGTAATTGAGGCCCGTGAAGAGCTTGGCCAACTGCGTGATGACGTTCTGGTCGTAGGTCGGAACGGGCTGGTTCTGGCCGTCGAGGATGGGCGAGAAGTCCAGGTCGCGTTCGATCAGTCCGATCGAGAACAGCTGCATGATTTCACGCGCATAGTTCTCGTCGGGCTCGGAAGTGGCACTCGCCTTCTTGTTGCGGAAGTGGCTGAGGTACTTGCCCATCGACTGGTTGAGCGTAACGTTTTCGAGCAGCTGGCGGTAGTAACCGAAGCCGTCGCGGGCGAGCATGTCCCAGTATTCGGCGACATACAGCGGTTCGCCGGCGAGCGTGCCGTTCTGGTCGGAAATGACGAAAATCTGCGACAGCGCCCAGGCCATGCGCTGGCGCAACTGGTCCTGGCCGTAGGCGGCGGTGTGGAACCAGCGATCGTAGCGCTGGGTGTGCCCGATGCCATTGCTAGTGCCGTTCGCGGCATCGACCGCTTCCAGGTACGAGCGCGCCGTGGTCGGGGGAACATTGAACTGTTCGTCGATCCAGCGGCTCAGGCCGACGGTGCGTACCCGTGCGATGTCGGCGGTGGTCGGACCGAAGGTCGCCTGGGTCAGGAAGCGCGCGGCCTGTGCGTCGGTCGCCGGGATATCGGTTGGCGACTCGAAACCCGAGCGGAAAAACGTTCGAGCCTGGGCGGTAGCGGAAAAAGCTGCCGCGCACACGACGGCCGCAATTCCGACAAGAAATTGACGTGGCATAGTGAGTTTTCCCCGGACTGGCAACGCCAGACTGTACGCACCAGTCTGCATTTACGGCGAGACGTGCCGCACACGTTGACGATGGCCGCCGCCGAGCGGTAGGGGTTGGCCGGATACACGGTCAAAAAGTGTGTCGCCGATCAGGCCGTCCGTGCGCGCAGGCGGTGCTTCCAGGCGTCGACGGCCCAGATCGCCAGTACCACGGCAGCACCGGCGTCGGCCATGAAGTAGAGGAAGGCGCCGAGCCCGGCCAGTACCCGGGCTAGCGGAATTAGCAGGAACAGCATCCATACCGACAGATGGAAGGTGCCATAGCCGGCGCGCCGTCGGAACCGGACGATGGCGACGGCCAGGCCGAATGCCAGGATGCCCGCCGCCAGCTCGGGCGCTCCCGAATGGGTAGCAAGCGCGCCGGTGCCGGCCAGCAGCGGAATAAACGCCAGGCGCAACGCGGCCTGCCACCCCGTTTCGTGCGGAGACTGGGGCGCGTTCTGCCACTGCGTGACGCCGGACCAGAGCGCAAGAGCCGCCCATCCGCCCACGAACGCGACGCCCAGGACACCGATGAATGCCACCATCGGCTTTGCCGGGAGGATCGGGTAGATCAGTGCAAGCAGCAGCAGGCACACGGTCAGCAGGCCCGCGCGGGAGGCGCCGATGGCCAATCGTTGCGGTGACATCTCGTCGGTATCGCCGGCGCGCAGCCAGAAGCCGATCTGGCGTGTGTCCAGTGGCGGCGACAAGGGATACTGCAGTCCCCCACCAAGCGCCAGCAGAAAGCGCCGCGTGCGCGAGGGCATGAATGGCCGCAGGCCTGCGGTGAGCACCGTTGCCCAGGTGAAGGGACGGGCCAGCAGGCCGCGCAGGTAGGCGGACTCGCTCAGCGGACGGTTGGCGTAGGTCGAAAGGCCGGTCAGCGCGACGATGGGTTCCTGCGATGGCGAGGTCAGGCACCAGCGCACATGCGCGTTGTCGCCCAGCCACTTGAGCATCATGGCGTCCTGGGTTCCCAGTACCTGGTCAAAACCGAAGAAGCGCAGCAGCACGTCGTAGCACTGCCGGGGCATCGGCGCGCCGTGTTCACGGATCGCCCGGATGGTGACCTGGCCAATCGCCGCCTTGGCCTGCAGCGACCACAGTACCGGCTGGCCGTTCAGCCAATCGGCCATCGCCTGCGCGTCGCCGGCATTTCCCAGGTACCGCAGGTCATCAAAGTAGGCGCCGAAGTCGAAGCTGCGGCCGGAGGCTTCATCGGCGGCCTCGGGCGCGGGTGGCGGCGCGGCAAGCCCGTCCACGTCGATGCCGTCCGCCGGTGAGGTCGACGGCGTCGGGCCCGAGCTGGTCGACTGGGCCAGTCGGGTGTGCTGCGCGCTGGCAGCTGGGAGCGTTTCGTGAGGAATTCGCGCGACGCCGGGCGAGGTGGATGCGTCGTCTGCTTCCTCCTCGTCGTCCGTGGAGTCTGGCACGTCGTCCATCCGTTCGCGCGACCAGCGCAGCGCCGCCTGGTAGGCCTCGTGCAACCGCTGGAAACCCTGTGGATCTTCATCCGGACGCGTGCGCTTGAGCCGGACGGCATAGGCGCGCCGGATCGTGCGCTCGTCGGCGCTGGCATCAAGACCCAGGAATTGCAGGAACTGCACGGTCTACTCCAGGTAATCCAGCGCCTTGCCAAGTTCTTCGCGGTGCTGCCGGATCAACTTTTCGTCCTGGGTTTCCAGGATGGCGCGGAAACGCACCATCCATTCCTGCAGGCGTTCGCGCTCGTCCAGGCGTTCTTCATACATCCGTTCGGCGCGCGCCAGCACGGCGATGTTTTCCTGCTTGCCGCGCGGATGGATCTTGATTTCCGACAGGGCGGCGAAGCGGGCGCGGATCTCGGCGGGCGTCAGCAGACCTGGATTTTGTTCGAGCACGACTTCGTGCATCTGCCCGGTGGCGCGCACCTTGGCTTCGACCTGCAGGGCGCCATTGATGTCGTAGGTGAACCGCACGACGACGGCGTTTTCGTCGTTGCGCTTGTTCGGCGGTAGCGGAATTTCCAGCTCGCCCAACTTGATGTTGTTGTCGACCATCGGGTTTTCGCCCTGGAAGACGTCGATCACAAGGCGTGTGGCGTTCTCGCTGACGGGCCAGAACGTGTCTTCACGGCTGACTGGCACCGTGCTGTTGCGGTGAATGATGGGATGGAAGAAGCCGGCCTGGTGGGCGCCGGTGTGGTCACGCCGCGACACCTGCGTACCCAGCGTATAGGGGCACACGTCTGTCAGGATGATTTCCTCGAGACGGTGGTCGCGTGCCTTCAGGCCTGCGGCGACCGCCGCTCCTAGTGCAATGGCCTGGTCCGGGTTCACATGGCGCAGTGGCAGGCGGCCGAACATGCGCGACACCAGCCGTGCGACCAGCGGCATGCGCGAAGCGCCGCCGACCAGCACGATTTCCTGGAGATCCTGCGGTTGCAGGCGCGCGTCGCGCATTGCGCGCTCCAGTGGCGCGCGCAGGCGCTGCACCAGCGGGTCAGCCAGGCGCACGAAGCGCTCTTCGGTGATCTCCCAGGAGTGTTCCTTGCCGCCGAGGGCAATCTCCACGCGCAGGCTGGCCTGTTGGCTGAGTTCGCGCTTGGCGCGTTCCAGCCGGTGCCGCAACTGGCCCGATTCGCGAGGCGAGAGCGCAGCCGGGTCGATGTCCAGATCGGCACAGAAAGCCTGCACGAGCACCTGGAGGAAATCCTCGCCGCCCAGGAAATTGTCGCCGGCGCTGGCGTGCACTTCGACCACGCCGTCGAACAGTTCCAGGATGGAGACATCGAAGGTGCCGCCGCCCAGATCAAACACCAGGAAGCGGCCGCCTTCGGCGCGCTCCTGCAGGCCGTAGGCGAGTGCGGCGGCGGTGGGTTCGTTGATCAACCGGTCGACGCGGATGCCGGCCAGCTCGCCGGCGGCGCGCGTCGCCTTGCGCTGTGCGTCGGAGAAATAGGCCGGCACGCTGATCACGGCCTCGGTCACCTTCTCGCCGGTCGCCGCCTCGGCATCGGCGATGAGGGTGCGAAGCAGCAGCGCCGAAAGTTCTTCGGGGCGGAAATGCCGGTTGCCGAGCGTGGTTTCGCGCGCCGTGCCCATCCAGCGCTTGAACGCCGCCACGCTGGCCTGGGGGTGCGTGACGAGGCGCTCGCGCGCGGCCTGGCCGATGATGATCTCGCCGCGATCATCGATGCTGACCACCGAGGGTGTCAGGAAATCGCCCAATGCATTGGGAAACAGTCGCGCGCCTTCGTCGCCGAACGCGCCGATCAACGAATGGGTGGTGCCAAGATCGATTCCGACAATCATGATGGACTTTGTGCAAAGTGAAAAAATGCCCGGATCCGTCCGGGCGGGGCCCCTGGTGGCCGGGGGCGGCTTCCCTGCAGTGTTCTGCCGGAGACTACATGCGGAAAACACCGAAGCGTTGTGGCTCGATCGGCGCATTGAGGCTGGCGGAGATCGCAAGTCCCAGTACGCGCCGTGTATCCACCGGATCGATCACGCCGTCGTCCCAAAGCCGCGCACTGGCATAGTAGGGGTGGCCCTGGCGTTCATACTGGGCGCGGATCGGCCCTTTGAACGCGTCCTCTTCCTCCGTGCTCCAGTTCTGCCCGGCCGCTTCCATGCTGTCGCGACGCACCGTCGCCAGCACCGAGGCGGCCTGCTCCCCACCCATCACGCTGATGCGCGCATTCGGCCACATCCACAGGAAACGCGGCTGGTAGCCGCGACCGCACATGGCATAGTTGCCCGCGCCGAAGCTGCCGCCGATGATCACGGTGAACTTGGGCACATGCGAGCAGGCGACGGCCGTGACCATCTTGGCGCCGTCCTTGGCGATGCCGGCGTTCTCGTACTTCTTGCCGACCATGAAGCCGGTGATGTTCTGCAGGAAGACCAGCGGGATATTGCGCTGGTTGCACAGCTCGATGAAGTGCGCCCCCTTGAGCGCCGACTCGGCGAACAGAATGCCGTTGTTCGCCACGATGCCGACCGGATAGCCGTGGATGTGGGCAAAGCCGCAGACCAGGGTCTTGCCGTAGCGGGCCTTGAATTCCTGCAGCGCGGAGCCATCGACGATGCGCGCGATGATTTCGCGGATGTCGAACGGCCGCCGGGTATCGGCCGGAACGATGCCGTAGATGTCATCGGCAGGGTAGGCCGGTTCGACCGGCGGTTGCACCGCCAGCGGCATCGGTTTGGTGCGGTTGAGGTGCTTGACCACGTCGCGCGCGATGGCGAGGGCGTGCTGGTCATTCTCGGCGAAATGGTCGGCCACGCCCGACAGGGACGTATGCACGTCCGCGCCGCCCAGCGACTCGGCATCGACGACTTCACCCGTTGCGGCCTTCACCAGGGGCGGGCCGCCCAGGAAGATCGTGCCCTGTTCCTTCACGATGATGGTTTCGTCGCACATGGCGGGCACATAGGCACCGCCGGCGGTGCACGAGCCCATCACGACGGCGATCTGCGGAATGCCCAGCCCGCTCAGGCGGGCCTGGTTGTAGAAGATGCGGCCGAAGTGCTCCTTGTCGGGAAAGACTTCGTCCTGCAGGGGCAGGAAGGCGCCGCCGGAGTCGACCAGATAGACGCAGGGCAGACGGTTCTCCAGCGCCACTTCCTGGGCCCGCAGGTGCTTTTTCACCGTGATCGGGAAATAGGTGCCGCCCTTGACGGTGGCATCGTTGGCCACCACGACCACCTCGCGGCCATGCACGCGGCCGATGCCGGCAATGACGCCGGCGCAGGGCGCCTGCTCGTCGTACATGCCGTGCGCGGCCAGCGGAGATAGCTCCAGGAACGGGGAGCCCGGGTCCAGCAGCGCCCGGATGCGTTCGCGCGGCAGCAATTTGCCGCGTTCGGTGTGTTTCTGGCGTGCTTTCTCGCCGCCGCCGAGGGCGACACGGGCCATGGTGTGTTGCAGGTCCTCGACCGCGGCGCGCAGCTGCGCGGCGTTGGCCTGGAACTCGGGACTCCGCGTGTCGATCTTCGATTCAATCATGCTCATGCCCGCGCCGATTTCGTGAAGCTGCGCATCAAACCACAGGGGGGCGCCCCAGACCAGACTGGACGGACGCCCGCGGATGCGGCACCACACCTCAAAACGTTTGACCTGCCCGGTTCCAGACCGTACTTTTCCACCCACGATCAGAGGGAGCAGACCAGTGGCGATGTCGGGTGCGGGCGGTACGCCCGGTGGGATCGGTGAATTCCTGCTGGGATTCGTGCTGGCGGTTGCCGGCGGCTGGTTGCTGATGAACCAGGTCGTGGTGTCGGGCGGCCACTGGAACCTGTGGGGATACAACTCCTTCGGCCTGTCGCTGGCGCCGTTTGTCATCGGCGTGGCGATGCTGTTCTTCAACGGCAAGTCCGTGGTCGGCTGGCTGCTGCTCATCGGCGGCCTGGTCATCGTCATTGCCGGCGTGATTGCCAACCTGCAGATCTATTTCCGCCCCACCAGTCTTTTCCAGACCTTGCTCATGCTGGTGATGCTCTTCGGGGGTATCGGCCTGCTGGCGCGATCCCTGCGCGCGGCCGGCCCCGCCCGCTGAGGCGCCAGCTTCGCTTGCCGCCGTTCGTCGGCCCAGGGCCTTCGAACGCGGAGGCGGTCACTGTGCCCGCCGCGCCGGATGACTAGACTGGCGCGGTATTCCCCAAGACGACTGCCATGCGACGTGCGCTTCTTTCCGCGGTGTTCGGCGGCCTCGGCCTTGCCGGCTCCGCGTCCGCCTGGATGCCCGGAACGGCTGATGGACAGCCGCTGGCCTCCGGTTGCGACTCTATCCAGACCGTGCCGCTGCGGCAGCACATGAACTATGCGATGGACATCCAGCCCATCTTCGACAACCGTTGCGCCAACTGCCATGTCGAGCAGGAAGGTTCGCCGGAGGCCGGACTGGACCTCAATCCCGGTCTTTCCTGGTATTACCTCGTGGACGTCCCGAGCAACCAGGATCTGACCCGCACCCTGGTGGTGCCGGGCCAGCCGCTGAACAGCATGCTGTTCGAGAAACTCAACTGCCAGACACCCGATGTGGGCCTGCGCATGCCGCGCGGGCGCATTCCGATTCCGATCGCCGAGCAGGCCTTGATCTACGACTGGATCCTGGCCGGCGCGCCACAGGAATCGGATGACACCGTGTTTCGCAGCCAGTTCGAGGTGCGTGGCTGAGCGAGGGCCGCGCGATCAGGCGGTAGCCGCGCGCGCCGGGGGCCAGGTCACCCAGCCGTCGATGACGGTATGCGTCGTACCGCCGACCCAGACTGCGCCGTCGTCCTCGATCCGGATGCCGATATGCGCGTCGCGTCCGATTTCGCGGCCCTGGCTGACGCGGTAGCCGCGGGCGAGCGGGCCATTGGGCTCGCATTGCGCCAGCCAGGCGGCGATCAGGCCGTTGGCCGCGCCGGATGCGGCGTCTTCCACAATGCCGACGCCCGCCGGAAAGGCGCGCACGGCGATGTCGTAATCGCGACCGCTGCCGCGGGCGAACACGCACAGGCCGAGGCTGTCACTGGCCTTGGCGAGCCGGCCGATGGCGACGTGATCTGGTTTCCAGCTCCGCAAAGTAGGTTCATCGCTTAATTCGGCAATCCACCAGCGACGGCCGCCTTCGACGAAGGCCGGGGGCAGGCGGCCCAGTGGCGTGTGTTCAAGGATGGCGCGCACCAGCTTGGCATGCAGCGCATCCGGCTCCAGCACGCGTGCACGCGGGGCTTCTACCGAAAGGACGCGTGAAGTGCCGGAGCGATCGACGCGGATCGGCAGCAAGCCGGCGCCGCATTCCTGGACCAGGGCATCCGCCGTTTCTTCGACCAGCCCCGCTTCGATGGCCGCGTGCGCGCTGCCGATGGTGGGGTGTCCGGCAAAGGGGATTTCGCGCCGCGGGGTAAAAATGCGCACCCGGTAGCTGGCCTGGGGCGAGGTTGGCGGCAGCAGGAAGGTGGTTTCGACCAGGTCTGTCCAGGCGGCGAACCGTTGCATGGCGGCGCAGGGCCAGGCGTCCGCGCCGATGACCACGCCGAGGGGGTTGCCACCCCCTACACGATCGGCGAATACGTCCATCTGGAAGTAGCGCACCCGGCTCATTGGCGCAGGTTAGCGTGTTCCTTCCCGCGCGGCGAGTCCGGGATGTCAGCCGGTCACCGGGGCGCCGACGCGCTCCCGCAGACCGGTCCGGTAGCGCCGGCTGCAGGGAAGGGCAGTACCATTTTTCAGGTGCAGGCGCGCATCGCCGGTATCGAGCGGCTCAATCATCGAAACCTGGTCCAGGTGCACGATGTAGCTGCGATGCACCCGGGCAAACCGTTGCGGGTCCAGCCGCGCCTCGATGCCACCGATCGTGCTTCGCAGGGGATAGTCGCGGCCGCGCACGTGCAGGTTCACGTAGTTGCCCGACGCCTGGATCCACTCGATATCGTTGGCTGCGACGAGGAATTCCTTGCCGAGCTTGCGCACCAGGAACCGGTCCGGGCGATCGATCGATTCGACGGGCGGCCCCACATCCGGCTCCTGCAGCAGCGAGGCCTCACCCTGGAGCCGCAGCAGGACGAACCGGTAAATCTGGATCACCGCCACCATCGAGGCGAAGCTGCGCACATCCTTGAGGTATTCGTAGAACAGCTCCTGCGGCCAGGAACCGAAATCGTAGACACTGCCGTAGGCGCTGTAGGCCAGCTTGCGCACGCCGACCATGCCGACCACGTGGAGCACTGACCAGACGACACTGGCCACCAGATAGAGCGGCAGGTACCGGCGCCAGCTGGCCAGGCCGACCGGAAAGCGCCGGGTGAACAGGACCAGGGCCGGCAGGAGTAGCAGGATGACCGCATTGCTGCTGAACTCCCAGACGACCGGCCGCCAAGCAGGGATATCCAGCGCGACCCGGCGGATGTCCATGTTCACCGTGATGCTGTTCGCCACGGCATGGACGGTGACCAGCAAGACCCAGAAGCCGACTTCGACCCAGGGGCGATACGGACGGTAGCGTTCAAGCAGGAGGGCGGTATCAGTCATGCGCGGATTCTAGGCGGACGGGGCCAGGCGCGGGGGCGATTCGTCCCAGCCATCCTCCGTTTGTCACTTTTGCTGGTCAATCAATCCCTTGGCGATCGTGCCCGGGGCAAGGCGCGGTGACGATGGCGGCGATTCAACCGGGAGCTGTCCATGGAACGCCGCCACGACATAGACGCCTTGCGCGTCTTTGCATTCGCCTTTCTCATCCTCTACCACGTGGCGATGTTCTACGTCGCCGAGTGGGAGTGGCACATCAAGAGCAGCTACATCAGCGAGTGGCTGCAGTACCCGATGCTGTTCATGAACCGGTGGCGTATGGCGCTGCTGTTCCTGTTGTCGGGCATCGCCATCGGCCTGGTGAACCCGGCCGGGCGGGCGCTCGGCTTCGCCGGTTCGCGCACGTTCCGGCTGCTCGTGCCGCTGCTTTTCGGCATGTTCGTGGTCGTGCCGGTACAGGCCTATTGCCAGGGCGTCAGCAACGGGCTGGTGGCACCGGGCTATCTCGACTTCATGCTGCGCTACTGGACGTTCCAACCCTGGCCCAGGGACGCCTTCGACGGCTGGGAGTACGGCATCACCTGGAACCACCTGTGGTATCTGGCCTACCTGTGGGTGTACACGATGCTGCTGTGCGCACTCATGCGGTTCTCCGACAGCCGCGCCGGGACCTGGCTGCGCGACCGCCTGGCGGGGCTGCGGGGTGCACGCCTGATCGTCCTGCCGATGCTGCCGTTCGCGGTGTATCTCTACACGCTGGCGCATTTCCCGTCGACCAACGACCTGCTCAACGACTGGTTCCAGCACGCCATGTACTTCACCGTGTTTCTCTACGGCTGGGCGCTGGGACGTGACCGCGCGGTGTGGGAGGAACTGGTCCGCCTGCGCCGCTGGACCCTGGCCATTGCCGTGACGCTCGGGCTGATCTACGTGCCGTTCGTGCTGAGCCTGGACGACGATGCGCCGATCGGGGTGTTGCTGATCGCACGGACTATCCGGGCGGCCTACCTGTGGACGGCGCTGATGGCGATTCTGGGCTGGGGCAAGGCCTGCCTCGACCGGCCGTTCCGTTGGCTGCCGAAGGCCAACGAGGCGATCTTCCCGTGCTATGTGCTGCACCAGAGCCTGATCGTGCTGATTGGCTACTGGCTCGCGCCGCTCAAGCTCGGTCCCGTGCTGGAACCGCTGCTCGTGCTGGCCGGCACTGTGGGCGGCTGCTGGGTGATCTACGTGAGCCTGATACGCCCGTTCAACCTGCTGCGCCCCTTCTTCGGCATGAAGTGGCGGCAACGGGCGGCTCCCGCTGCGTCGCAGGCCGCTACGGCTTGCGCTTCATGAGGTCGCGCAGATTGGCGAAGGGATTGGAGGTGGCCGGCGCCGGGCCGGCTTCCTCGCCCGAACCGGTGTTGTCGATGTAGCGCGAGTGCTCGTTGTCGTGGCAGTACACGCACAGCAACTCCCAGTTGCTGCCGTCCGGTGGGTTGTCGTCGTGGTTGTGGTTGCGGTGATGGACCGTCAGTTCCTGCAGATTGGCGCGGGTGAACTCCCGCGCGCAACGTCCGCAGACCCAGGGGTACATCTTGAGCGCCCGCTCGCGGTAACCCCGCTCACGTTCGGCGGCATCGGCTCGAGCCTGGGCGACGACGCGGTCGAGCCGCTGGCTGTCCATTCGGGGTTTGTTGGTGCTCATGCGGGGACTTTCCGGAAGGTTGTCCGCATTATCGGCACGTCGCGCCGGTCGTGAAAGATCCGGCGCGACGCGGCGGAGCGATCAGGCCAGCTGTTCCTTGGCCCAGGCCGCGTCCAGTGCCTCCATTGCATCGTGCGGCTTGAGCTTGGCCGCCTTGGCGAAGGCCTCGGCCACGTCGTCTTCCTTGTCGTCGCCGTGCAGCAGCATCAGTCCGTTGCCGTATTCGATCCAGGCAATCGGCGAGGCGGGCGTGAGCCTGGTGGCTTCCTTGAGGTGTTTTTCGGCTACGCCGGCGCTGGCGCCGTAGGTCAGCTTGGCCAGCATGCCACCGACCTTGCCCACGATTTCCGCGTGGTAGAGGCCCAGCGCCGTCTGCGCCTCGGCATGCCTGGGTGCCAGCGCGAGCGTCGCGTCCAGCGACTCTTTCACTTTGCCGGCCAGGCCCTGGGTCAGCGCCTTGGTGATGGAGATGCACTGGCTGTAGCGGCCCAGCGCATAGGCCCGGCGATAGTGGCTGTTGACCTCGTCGGGCAGTGCGGCGATGGCCTCGTCGGCCATCTTTGCCAGCAGTTCATAGCGGGTGAGCTTTTCCTTGTCGCCCTCCAGCAGGTAGGTGGCGTGGATGCCGCCGGCCTTGATCGCCACCGACGCGCCCAGCGCCTTGAGACCCTTGCCGCGTTCGAAGGCGGCTTCGAAATCGCCGCGGTGGAATTCGCGCCAGGCTTCCTGCAGGTCCGCCGCTATCGCGGCGACGTCCTTGCCGAGCTTGGGATTGCGCTTGAGGAGGGCGGCGACGTGCTTTTCGTCGGGAAAGGGTTCCACATCCCCCGCGTGCAGCGTTTTCCAGGATTTGGCGAGCTTGTCGCCGGCGTAGTCGAACGCCTTGTCGGGGTAGGGAAACGCGGCCCAGCCTTTCTTCGCCATGAGGGGTCTCCGTAGGGTCCGGCAAGAATTCCCGAGTCCGTTAGAGCTTTGCAACAGGTCGCCCGGCAGGGTCGGTCCGCGAGGCAGTCGGGCTACACTGGCGACCCCGTCTGTCCCTCGCGAAACCGTATGACAACACCGACCCACGACGCGGCCCAGCGGGCCATCGCGCTGCGCGCCGAAATCGCCGAGCACAACTACCGCTACCACGTGCTCGACGATCCGTCGATTCCCGACGCGGACTACGACGCCCTGATGCGTCAGCTCGAGGCACTGGAGCGGGCGCATCCGGAGCTGGTGACGGCTGACTCGCCGACACAACGTGTCGGGGCGGCGGCCTCGGCCGACTTCGGCAAAGTCCGCCACGAGATCCCCATGCTCTCATTGGCCAACGCGTTCGAAGTCGTGGATGCGGCGGATGATCGCGAGCGTTTTCCGGATATCGTCGATTTCGTGCGCCGGATTGAAACCACGCTCGGCGTCACGCAACCTGCATTCTCGGTAGAACCCAAGCTGGATGGACTTGCCATCAGCCTGCGCTACGAAAATGGCCAGTTCGTTCGCGGCGCGACGCGCGGCGATGGCGCGACGGGCGAGGACGTCACGGCGAACCTGCGTACGATCAAGTCTATTCCGCTGGCGCTGCGTGGGGCCGGTTGGCCACCCGTACTGGAGGTGCGTGGCGAGGTCTTCATGCCGCGCGCCGCATTCGAAGCCTTCAACGCGGCGGCACGTGAACGCGGCGACCGCACCCTGGCCAATCCGCGCAACGGCGCCGCCGGCTCGCTGCGGCAGCTGGACCCACGCGTCACTGCCAAGCGCCCGTTGGCGTTTTATGCCTATTCGGTTTACCTGCCGCCGGATGCGGAAGCATCGCTGGAGCCTACGCACAGTCAGTCGCTGCAGCGCCTGCGTGAATGGGGCTTTCCGGTATGTCCGGAAGTCGATACGGCCAACGGGTTCGATGGCCTGATCCGCTACTACCGGCGTATCGGCGAACGGCGCGACAGTCTCCCTTACGACATTGACGGCGTGGTGTACAAGCTGGATGACTATGAAGGCCAGCGCACCATGGGCTTTGTGTCACGCGCCCCACGCTGGGCCGTTGCGCACAAGTACCCGGCGCAGGAGCAGATGACCCAGTTGCTGGATATTGACGTGCAGATCGGCCGCACTGGTGCCGTAACGCCGGTCGCGCGACTGGTGCCGGTCGAAGTCGCCGGCGTGGTCGTCACCAATGTCACGTTGCACAACGCCGACCAGATTGCGCGACTGGACGTGCGCGTCGGCGACAGCGTCATCGTGCGACGTGCCGGTGACGTGATTCCGGAAATCGTCCGCATCGTGCCCGAGCGCCGCCCCGAAGGCACGCAGCCCTGGACCATGCCGACGCATTGCCCCGTCTGCGGATCGGCGCTGGAGAAAGTGCAGAAGGTCAAGCGCCAGACCAAGGCGGGCATCGAATACGAAGACAGCGTCGCCTGGGTGTGCAGCGGCGGATTGTTCTGTCCGGCCCAGCGCAAGGAAGCGGTGTTTCACTTTGGCGCACGTCGTGCGATGGATATCGAAGGACTGGGCTCGGAGTGGATCGACGACATGGTCGAGCTCCCCTTCATCCGGCGCGACGGCGTTGCCCGCCCGCTGGCCGGCCCCGCTGACCTGTACTACCTCACCCTGGATGACCTGACCGAACTGCGGCGCCTTTCGCAGGAGCGGGAAGGCCATGTGCCCGAAACGGTGCGCAAGGGCAAGGTGGCGACCCGATGGGCTGAAAACCTGCTCGAATCCATTGATCGCAGCCGTGCGACCACGCTGGAACGGTTTCTGTTTGCGCTGGGTATCCGCGATGTCGGTGAATCCACGGCCAAGACCCTGGTGCGCTGGTTTGGCGGCCTGGATGCGCTGATGAATGCCAGCGCGGATGACCTGCGCCAGGTGCCGGACATCGGGCCGGTTGTCGCGGGCCACATCCTGGCGTTCTTCGCGGAACCGCATAACCGCGAGGTGGTGGCGCGCCTGCGCGAGGGAGGCATTCACTGGACGGAAGCGCCGCCGCAGCAGGCTGCGTCCGGCGTGCTTGCGGGCAAGACCGTGGTGCTGACCGGCTCGCTCGAATCCATGGAGCGTTCGGCGGCGCAGGAACAACTGGAGGCACTGGGTGCCAAGGTGTCGGGCAGCGTGTCGAAGAAGACCAGCTTCGTCGTCGCGGCGCCCGGTGCCGGTTCCAAACTGGAAAAAGCGACGGAGCTGGGTATCGAAGTCTGGGACGAGGCACGTCTTGTCGCCTTCCTGGCCGATCACGGCGCCGGCTCGTGAGTGGCACTCCGGACGAGCGGATCCCGCCACCGACGCGTGCCGCCCTGGAGCGGCGCGCGGCGCTCAACCGGCTTATCCGCGACTTTTTTGCCGCGCGCGATGTGCTGGAGGTCGAGACGCCGGTCCTTTCGGCCGGTGGAAACACCGAGCCGAACATCGAGAGTTTCTGCACGCGCTTTACCGGCCCGCGCAGCGCGGGCGCGGCGGAGCGCTGGTTGCGCACCTCGCCTGAGCACGCGCTCAAGCGCCTGCTCGTGGCCGGTATCGGCGACTGCTACGAACTGGGGCGGGTGTTTCGCAATGGCGAGGCCGGCCGACGGCACAATCCCGAATTCACGATGCTCGAATGGTATCGGGTGGGCTGGGATCACCGCCGGCTGATGGACGAAACGGCAGACCTCGTCGCCGCGGCCATGGCCCAGGCGGGCAGGGCGACGGTGCGGCGGTCCTGCAGCTACCGCCAGCTGTTCCGCGACGCGCTCGGCCTTGATCCCTTCACGGCCAGCGAATCGGCGCTGCAGGCGCCGCTGGCGGAATTCGCCATCCAGGGCGACGGGTTGGGGCGTGACGACTGGCTGGACCTGCTGATCACCCATCGGATCGAACCGACGTTTCCGGACGGGCAGATTCTCGTTGTATACGATTATCCGGCCAGCCAGTGCGCGCTGGCGCGCGTGCGGCAGGACGACCCGCCGGTAGCGGAACGCTTCGAGCTTTACCTCGGCCGCCACGAGCTGGCCAACGGTTACCACGAGTTGACAGAGGCGGATGAGCAACGCCGCCGCTTTGAGAACGACAACCGCCGCCGCGTGGCGCGGGGGCAGCAGCCATTGCCGATCGACGAGGCCTTCCTGGCCGCCCTTGATCAGGGCATGCCGGCGTGCGCCGGTGTCGCGCTGGGTATCGAACGGTTGCTGATGGGCATGGCGGGCACGCGCGATATCCGTGACGTCATCGCCTGGCCGTTTGCGGTGGCCTGAGAAAGCCGCTCTTCGGGATCTGAATACGCGACAGGACGTCGCCGTACCGTTGTCCAATGCGGGGGCGTCCGGCCGCGGAGGCGGTTGTTGCGTTGGTGCCCGGCAGCCCTTGTGGAGCAGCGGCCCGGGCGTCAGGTTGCACGCCGACAATGCCAACTTCAGGGTGTCATATGAGGCAATTAGATATTTGCTTTTGTGGCAAAGTTCGATAGTCTCGCCGGTGTCCCGGGGGCGGACCAGAAGCGCCCTGACGCCATTGCATCGCCTGATGCGGCGCGCAGGAAGTCGGATTTCAAAGGAGATGATCGTGTTGATTCGTCTGGTCACAGGAGCAGTACTGCTCGGCGCATTGGCGCTGGGCATCGCTGGAGACGTACAAGCGGCAGTCCCCGCACTGCGGTGCGAGGGGTGTACGCCGGCGCAGTCCAGGCAGATGGTGCTTTCGCGGCCCGGCCTGGGTATCCGGTTCACCTATGGATTCAGCAACCACCATGTGCGCAAGTTCCAGGTGATGCTGGATGGTGCCGGCAAGCAGGAAGACCTCACGCCGGAAGAACTGGCCAAGGCCACGCGAATCGCCGTCGACATGCCTGTCGACACGGATGTGCAACGCCTGTGGAGCCTGCTGGACCAGATCCACACCCTGAACCCGGACCTCATCGAACATGGCCGGGTCAACGTCGACCTGGGCGACGTGGGCGTCACCGCAGGCACCAACGGCATGCGTCCTTTCGACATCAGCCGCGTGGCCTGGGATGCACCGCGTGGCCAGGAGTACCAGCGTTTCATGCAGCGCATGCGCGACCTGCTCAAAAGCCAGGCAGGCACCCAGGCGCTCAATCGCGATCTGGCCAGCGCAATCCATGATTTCCTGCCGGGCATCAAGGGCGTGTACATCGAAGGCGGAAGCAGTGGCGGAACGGTGGGAATGTCCTTCGAGGGAACGTCCGAAACCATCGACCTGAAGGTGTGCGATCCGGCTGGCAACTGCGTGTTCCTGCACTACACCACGGGCACGAAATCGCTGGTCTACGATCATGCGGAAGATCCGTCCAACAACGTCTGGCCGTCGCAGCTCGACCAGTTTCCTTATACGTGGCGCTTCCACGACCGCAACGATGCCATTGAATTTGGCCGAAACGTGGCGCGCCACGGTGGCGGCGGCTTCACGATGGGATTGAACAACTGCTTCGAGGCCGTGGTGACCTGCGCACGCACGTCGACCAACTTTATCGGCTGCCGCGTCGATTGCATGTGGTAAGCAGCGGGTTGTTGCAGGGCGGCGCGTTGGCGCCGTCCTGCGTTCGCGGTACCACGCACCGGGCATGGCACGGAGCATTGCGCGGTTGCGTCTCCTCAGGGGCAGCTGGTGCCGCTGACCTGCGTCAGTCGTGTCAGATTCATGAAGCCGCTGGGTGTGAACGCCGGGTCTGTCGTCGTCCAGTCCAGTCGCGCAGACTGGCAGGAGGCGAAGGTCAATGTCAGGGTTCCCCAGCTCGTGCTTTGCACCAGTGCGGGATTGAAATTCGGCGGGAAGCGTCCGCCGATCACGCGGGCGGTGGAGATCTGCACGCGATGGCCGTCCGCCGTACCAGCCCCGTTGAGCCATACCTGGTTGCCGGCGTTGTCGAAGGTGAACCAGAACGCGGTCACCACGTTGTTGCCCAGGTACTCCAGCTGGATGCCATGGCCGTTCTGGGCGGGGTCGTACCAGTTTCCGGAATAGGCGGCGTCGAGGACGACCGGCGTGTCCGGCGGTTGGACGACGATCGAACCGCGCATCGGCACACCGCCGCCGTAGCCGCCGACCGGCATGCCGTGAACCTGGCAGTAGTAGTCGATGGTCCCTGCTTCGGTGGGCAGCACGGTCGCGCGCCAGGCGGCTGAACTGGGCGTGCCGCTGCCACCGGCGCGATCACAGCCGTTGGCACATCGGAACGAGCCGTCCTCGGCAACGACATTGTGCAGACCGCCGGCGTTGTAGAAGGTGACCGTGTCGCCCAGCGTGATCGTCACGCGTGCCGGCACATAGACGTTCTGGCCTCCGCCAACGCGCACCTCGACATTGGCGGACTGGACGGGGGTTGCCATGAATACCAACGCGGACCACCCGCACAATCGACGATAGTTGAGCATGATGTGGGCTCCAGTGACGGGCGGTCGGGGCAGGCGGCTCTGCCGGGTCCTCTCTACTGAGTGCGGGCAGGCCGGCGGCGGGTTGCCCCGCCGTGCCACGGCTCAGGGCACATCGACTGCGGTGCAGACGCGATTGCGACCCGCATGCTTGGCGTGGTAGAGCGCGATATCCGCATCGCGCAACAGCTGCTGCGCATCGGCGCTTGTGCCGATGCGGCGCGACGCGACGCCGGCGCTGATGGTCAGCCGGCGCGTATCGGCCGTGCCGGGCACCGGAACATCGCAGTTTTCCACGGCCACGCGGAAACGTTCTGCCAGGGCGACACCCTGGGCTATGTCCGTCTGCGGCAACAGGCAGGCGAATTCCTCACCACCGTAGCGTGACACCAGTGCGTCGCGTGGCGCGCCGTCGCGCAGTGCGGAAGCGACGCATCGCAGCGCTTCGTCACCGGCCGGATGGCCGTGCTCGTCGTTGTAATCCTTGAAGTGATCAACGTCGACAAAGATCATGGTGAACAATGCGGCATCGTTTCCGGTTGACCATTGCTGTTCCAGCGTCTCCAGCAGGCGCCGCCGGTTGGCAAGGCCCGTCAGTGCATCGCGGTAGGACAGATCCAGCAGGCGCGCATTGGCCTGGTGCAGTTCCAGCGTGCGTGCCGCCACGCGCTGTTCCAGGTCACGGCGTTGGGTTTGCAGCGCGCGCGTGCGCCAGCGCATCACGGCGTAGCCCAGCAGCACCACGAGGCCCGCGAAGGCCGTACGCGCGACCGGGTGCTGCCACCATTGCGCGGATACGGTGATGGGCAATGCGACGGGTGTGCTGAGATTGCCGGCATAGTCGCGTGCTTCGATACGCAGCAGGTAGTCACCCGGCGGAAGGCTGTTGAACGTGCGCGAATTCTGCGCCGTCCATTGGCCGGGCTTGTCCTCGTAGCCGATCAATTGCGTGCGGAAGCGCGACTCATTCTCGCGCTGCCAGGACAGCAGGGCATACTCGATATGCACGTCCCGGGCGGCGGGAGAGACATGCACGGGATGTGCGCGGATGGATCGTCCATCGATGCGCACGTCCATCAGCTTCAGGGGCTTGGCGACCTGGTCCGTCGTGGCCCGTTCCGGGTCGAACACGGTGACGCCACCGAGGGTGCCGGTCCAGAACCGGTCGTGGGTATCGATGAACTGGCTGTTGGTATTGCACTCATCGTGCACCATCCCGTCGCGCCGCGTGAATACCTGCGTGGCGTAACCGTTGCCAGTGGGGGTGAGCCGCTGTACGCCGTTGTTGGTGCAGATGTAGATCCGGCCTTTGCTGTCGGGCAGTGCGCTGTAGGCGGTCTGGTCGGGTGCCGGAGGCAGATTGTCCGGCAGTACTGCCGGATGTGCCGGATTGGAAATATCCACTCGCGCAATGGCGGCGTAGGACGTACCGATCCAGAGGATCGGGCGTTGCTGCGCGTCAGGCAGGATGTGTCCGCCGATCAGATCCGTATCCGGCAGTCCCACATCGCGACCGAGCAAGGTCCACGTTTCGCCATCCAGGCGCGCCAGCCCCTGGTTGCTGATGGCCCACAATTGCGAACGGCCGCTGGCATCGATCTGTTCCAGCAACCGGTTGACGCGCCATTGCCCGGCGGCGTTCGACGGCCGCAGTGCAGTCCATCGACCGTCGCGCAGGCGATACGTGCCGGATTGGCGCGTAGCAAACCATTGCTCGTAGTGCCCGTCCACAGTGCGAGTGAGCAGGTCGAGCAATGCCTGGCCGACGTGCTGTGGCCAGGGAACGCTGACCGGCGTGAACGTGGGGCCGTCGCCGACGCGCAACAGGTGGCCGAAACGCAGGCCGATCCAGAGCACCGGCGTTCCGTCCTTGTCGGGCACCGAGCGGATCATGCGCACGGTGGACTCGGGCAATGCACCGTTTGCCTGCGTGAAATAGCGCCACCGGCCGTTCTCGTAGAGACCCAGTCCGTCGTCGCTGGCGCCGACCCACAGACGTTCGCCGTTGCGGCCATCGGGCTCGACGAGCAGGGCAAAGACACCGGTTGCCTGCGCGCCCATGAGCGATGCCGTGAGCCACTGATTGGCGCCGACCAGCGTGCGTGACACCCCGGATTCGGTGGCGAGCCACAGGACGTTGTCATCGTTGGGACTGCGCCACGCCCCAATCTCACGGACCACGTTTGACGGCAGGCCGTGGCGCCGGTCGAACACCTGCACCTGGTCGTGGTAGATGCGGATCAGGCCGGCCCGCGACGACACCCAGATGGTGGACTCCCCGTCCGACTGCGGGGTTTCGGCGATGTCGTAGAGATCGTTGGAGGGGAAATCGCCCAGTTCCCGCGACCACTTGCGCAGGCCTGCCTGGCTCAGTCGCCACAGGCCGGAGCCGAAACCCGAGACCCACAGGGCCTCCTGCTCTGCCTTGCCGGTCTGCAGGACGTACTCGATCTGCGCTGGATCGAAATCGGCCTGACGGAATTTCGTCCAGGCTTG
The DNA here is from genome assembly GCF_025398735.1 of Tahibacter amnicola. Classification (NCBI taxonomy): domain Bacteria; kingdom Pseudomonadati; phylum Pseudomonadota; class Gammaproteobacteria; order Lysobacterales; family Rhodanobacteraceae; genus Tahibacter; species Tahibacter amnicola. The sequence continues at coordinate 4,718,365 of NZ_CP104694.1, read as the reverse complement.
CCCGGGCGAGCGATACCATAAACCGTCATTGCCCGTGCCGGCCCACTGCCGTTCGGTTCCGCCAATGTGCGATGTGCGTGCAAAAGAGATAACGGCGCCATGTGGCAATTGTGCATTTCCGGCGTCGGCGTGCCAGCGGCCGTTTTCCCGCCGCAGCAATCCCTGGTCCCAGGTCAGGGCCCAGAGGGTCCAGCTGTCATCGGAATTGCGGATGTCGACCAGCCGCCGAATCTGCTGCGATGGCAGACCTGTCCCGCGATTCTCGACCTCCCAGCGTCGGCCATCGTAACGGGCAATGCCGTTGTCACGGAAAGCGGCCCAGAGCGTGCCTTCGTGGTCGCGCAGTAGATGAACCGCGGAGGAGGCGAGTTCAGGATCGGTGAGCGTGGTCCACCGTCGGCCGTCGTAGCGTGAAAGTCCATCGGGCGAGGCGACCCAGACGAAACCATCGCGGTCGGTCTGGATGCTGACGATGACCGAATCGGGCAGGCCGTCGCGCGAGGTGAAATTGGTGAACGTCGGCGCGCCCAGGGCGACCAGGTCCAGTGGCCGTGTCGCCGGCACGGGGGCGGTAGCCATCGCCGATCCCGCCAGGAACAGCAGCGTGCTGAACAAAGCAGCCGGTTTCGCCATGACAGGCCAACCCCCTTTGCCGGCGATTATGCCGGATGACGCGGGCCGGGCTGGTGTCCGCATGAATTGCGTCGTCTCTGGCGCCACTGCGCCGCCACCGGGTGATCTTCGATTTCGCCAACGGCGAATGGGCCGTAGTGGGATCGGATACGGTCAGCGCTGAGCAGTCGGCCGCAGCGCGCTAGTGACGGTGGCTGGTGGTGCGGGGACGGCTGTCGCGCAGCATCCACACGCCGGCGGCCAGCGCTGCAAATCCGGCACCGACCAGGAACGTGGCCTGACCACCCCAGGCCTTCCAGACCAGGCCCGATATCAACGCTCCCGCAACACCGCCGACGCCGGAGGAGAAGCCGTAGAAAATCCCCTGGCCATGACCATTCATGCGGCCGGGAAAGTACTCCGCCAACAGCTGCATGGATGCGGCGAAAAAGCCGGCGAAGGTGATGGCATGCGTGGTCTGCGCCAGCAGGATGATCGTGGTTGAATCCGGAAAGAGCGCCGTCAGGCTCCAGCGCACCACGCCGATCAGTGCGCTGGCCAGTACCAGGCGCCGTGCGTTCCAGCGCGCCAGCAGACGCGCGCCGAAGAAAAACACCGAGATCTCGACCGCCACGCCGATCGCCCAGAACAGGCCGATATCGGAGGCGTTGTAGCCGTGTTCGTCCAGGTATACCGAGAAGAAGGTGTAGAGCGGTCCAAATGAGATCTGCAGCAGCAGCGCCACGATGAGAAAGACGATCACTTCGCGCCGGCGCAGCGCATCGAGAAATCCGTTGTCGTTGTCGGCAGTATCGCTGTGACTGCTGCCATAGGTATTGAGAAAACTGGTACCGGCCAGGGCGACGAACAGCGGCAGCATCAACAGTGGCAGGTGGCCTACGTCAATGTGATCGAGCAGTACGCCGAACAGGCTCACGGTGGCGATGAAACCGATCGAACCCCACACGCGGATCGTGCCGTAACGCTCGCTTTTTTCCTTCAGATGCGACAGCGTCAATGCCTCAAATTGCGGCATGACGGCGTTGTAGGCGAAACAGAACAGGCACATGGCCCAGAACAGGCCCCCGAACTGCATCGGCCACAGGAACAGCGCGAATGTCGCGACCGTGGCAACGCAACCGGCACGCAGCCAGTACACTGGTCGGTCGGATCGCGCGACCAGCCATCCCCAGCTGCTGGGGGCGAAGACACGCGTGCCATACCACAGGCTCATCAGCACGCTGATGGCAGCCGGATCGAGGCCGCGCTTCTGCAGGAACAGACTCCAGTACGGCGTGAACGCGCCGAGGGCGGCGTAGTAGGCGCAATAAAAGCTGGACAGTCGAGCGCTGGGAACGGAATCCATGGTGCTACGGCCGCGCGGAGAGGGCACCGGACGAGCAGACCCGACAGCGGTGAACGAGACTGTTTTATACCGCCAATTGCGGCTGGCGGAAACTCAGACCCTGGTGCGCGCCGCGGGAACGCCCGGCCGCGCGGGCCGGGCGTCCGCTTGCATTACAGCCCGACACCGAACTCGCGCCGTTCGATGACAGCCAGGTTGGCCTGGTCAGACAGGCGCAGGTCGCGCAACTCGTAGGGCGGTGACAGTCCGAGCGTGGCGGCATCGAATGACAGGTCGACGCCCCGCTTGCCGGCCTCCAGCCATGCGGCGGACTGCGCGTAGGCAACCGGCTGGCGTGAACCATCCTTTGCAGTGCCATAGAGCACACCCGACAGCTGGTAACGACTGCCCTGCGCCACTTCCACGCCGATTCGCAAGGACAGTCCGCCATCGCGCGCCGTCGCCGGCTGTACCGTACCGTCCAGCCGCGCCGTTGGCGCGGCGACGGCGAAAGCGGTGCGTGCGTCACGCTGCACGCGAAGCGAGCCTGCGCTGCCGTCGGCGAACGCGTGCACTTCCCACAACCCCTGGCCGCCGGCATGCGCCGCATCGGGTTGTACGCGAGCCTTGTAGCTGCCATCGCCGGCGCGCTGGAAGCTCAGTGGCTGCGAATGACCATCCGGCGCCGCCACCAGGCCCGTCACGCGGCGCGTCGTCACGCCGGGCAACTGCACCGAGATCTCCAGCGGCGTGCCGGCGATAACCGTGTCGCGGCCGGCGCGCAGCTGCATCACCTGCGTGCTCTGCGGTTCGAAGACATGGATGAGGTACTTGCCTTGTGCGGCAGGGATGGCCAGCTCCACCTCGCCCTTGCCAAGGATGGCAGCCAGCTTGAGGATCACCGTGCCCTCCGCCACGTCCATGCCCGCCTGGCGCAATGCCTCCGCATCTGCGAGCCGTTCGATGGCTTCGTCCGCCGCAAACTGGCGGCCGCCAGCGCGGATCACGAGTTCATCCGGGCGCAGTTTCGCGGTGTTGCCCGCATGCGGGCTGATGCGAACCAGTGCCTGCGGCGATGTGGTCGTCAGCACGACACCGCGCCGCAATGCTGCCTCGTCGGCGTCGCGCCAGTATTCGCGGCTTTCTGCGGTGAAGGGAGCGGGTACAGCGGCCAGGGGCTCCTTGCCGTCCAGGGCCCAGGACATCGCGACGGGCGCGCGTTCCAGCGCAGGTCCAGGTGCCCGGTCCTTGCGCGCGCTGAGTGCCTTGACGATCTGGTCGCCGGCGCCCGGGGGCGCCAGCTGAAGCGTGTCGGCCGCGGCGGAGCCGGCCAGGATGAGTGCGAGGGCTGCCGCCAGGGAAGTCAGTGTCGATCGCATGGGCGGTTCCTCAGATGTCGTCGCGGAGAATGACGTCCAGGCCGAAGCAGGGGCGCCGGCTCTGGTTGTGCGAAAGCGGTTCGCGGCCGGCCATGCGGTCGATGTCGCGGAACCACACGTTCCCGGCTGCCGACTGGCTGGTGCAATTGAGAAAACCGTCCGAGCAGCTGGCCAGCCAGTTCTGCGTCGTTTCCAGGCCAACGTTCTCCGTGTAGCCGCCGCAATAGCTGTCGGGATCGAAGGGTGAGGAATCCACATCGGTACCGACCACCGCCCAGAAGCCGCGGGGCAGGGCGGGGCGCCCGGAAGTGCCCAGCAGGTTGTTCTGGTTATAGGTCGCCATCCAGCTGGTCTGCTGCTGGCGGACGGCGTCGGATTTGTAACCCACCAGCCAACCGACGGACTGCTCGAACACGTTGCCGTTCATCACCGCATCGGCCAGCGGCGTGCCGGCGCTGGAAGGCGCCAGGGCGTTGACCCAGCGGATCTTCGCAATGATGCCCGGATAGCGGCTGTCGTAGGTTGGATTGGACAGGATCCAGCGCATCACATTGCCGCCGTTGGAGTGGGTGATGACGACCAGATCCGTGATGCCTTGCGCGCTGATGAAGCTGCTCAGCTGTCCGGCCAGGCAACCGGAGGCGCGGCTGTCCCACATGTATTGGGAAAAGTCGCAGTTGATCACCGTGTACTTTGAACCATTGGGCAGCCCCTGGCGCACCGAATTGATGATCTCGGGCTTCCAGTAGTCGCTGGTGGCATTGGGATGATTGCCGGTCCCGTGGACGAAGGCCACGCCGGTGTTGGCGTTGACGGCGGCGGCACCCAGGGCGAGCGCGAGCGCCAAAGCAAGACGAACCATTTCCCCTCCCGATGCGGCTCGGGCTGGTACAGGACGAGCCGCGATGAAGCCCGCGGCAATGCCGGGTCAGGGAAAGCGTCCTTGCCGCCACCGGCGCTGCCGGAGCGAATTAGGCTCTGCCGACGTCACATACCCTCCCGTATGTCCGTTGGCCGCCGAAAAGTATCAATGTGTCCGAAGGCAGTCAAACGTTCGTTTCAAATGTAAGTATCAACCTGGCGGCCTCGGCGGCGGTATCCCCGCGGACCGCGATGAAGGGGTGTTCGTAGAAGGGGGCCTGCCCGTGCCAGTCAGCGCGTGGGTTTGCGCAGACGGCGGGGCGCGCTCCCTGCCGGCACGGGCGCTACGCCGTGGGTAGCTTGATAGAGGCGTTCGGCGGCAGCCCGTAGCGCCGGGAGGAATGCCGGCTCATCGAGAATCTCGACCGTTGCGCCTGTCATGAGGAGGCGGGCGGCAAGCGCATCGACGGAGTCGGCTCCCGTGTGAAGAATGCAGTGGCGCACATCCACCGCTTCGAGCACCCCGCACCACACCGGCAGGCTGGAGGCCCACTCCTGTGCCGGGCCTTTCAGGCGCAGGCGCAACTGGTAGGCAAAGGGCGCCTGCGTGATCGCGCGGCGCAGGTAGTCGCCGATGTCACCGGGAAAGGCCTGCGGCAGAAATCTCCGGCCGGTGTCGCGCACTGCACTGATGCGGTCGACCCGAAACGTGCGCCAGTCGGTGCGGTCTTCGTCCCACGCGATGAGGTACCAGCGGTGCCCTGCGCTCGCCAGCCGCAGCGGCTGGACGCGACGCTTGCTGGGCTTGCCGCCGTGATCGCGATAGTTCAGCAGGAGAACGGCGTGATCGCGGCAGGCCGCCGCAATCCGGGTCAGCCGTTCCACCGGGGGAGCGCTCGATGCGCCGCCGAGCGACAAGGTGACGGTGTGCAGATCACCCGCGCGCTTGCGCAACCGCGCGGGCAGGATCTGGTCGAGCTTGGCCAGCAGGCCGAGTGCCGTTTCCTCCAGGTTGGCCACGCTGTGTGTCGCCGCCCGCAGCGCGACGGCGACGGCAACCGCTTCCTCATCCTCCAGCAGGATCGGCGGCAACGTCGATCCGGATCCGAGCCGGTAGCCACCCCCGACGCCCGCGGAGGCCTGCACCGGATAGCCCAATCCGCGCAGTCGCTCGATGTCGCGACGCACGGTGCGTGCGTCCACGTCGAGGCGATGGCACAGGTCGGCGCTGGTCCAGTGGCGGCGTCCCTGGAGCAGGGTCAAAAGGCGTAGCAGGCGGGCGGACGTCTTCAGCACGGTCCGATGGTAATGCACAATCGCGGACACATCCTGTCCGCAATATCCGGCTACGATCTGTCCATCGCGCGGCGGCGCAATCGGGTGGAGAAAGGAGAACCCTCATGAGCTTGAAGACCTACAAGGGAAGCTGTCATTGCGGTGCAGTCCGCTACGAGGCCGATATCGACCTCTCGTCAGGGACAGGACGCTGCAATTGTTCTCTCTGCGGCAAGATGCGCCGCTGGAGCGTCAATCTGAAACCGGAGCAGTTCCGCCTGCTCAGCGGCGAAGAGGCGCTGAGCGACTACCAGTTCAACACGCGCAGCGGTCACCACACCTTCTGCAAGCACTGCGGCATCCATTCCTTCGGTCATGGCTATGTCGAAGAGATCGGTGGCGCCTATTACTCGGTGAATCTCGCCTGCCTGGATGATGTAACCCCGGAGGAACTGATCAACGCGCCGCTGCGTTACTTCAATGGTCGTGACAACGACTGGTTCAACGTCCCGGCCGAAACACGCCACCTGTAGGGCCCTGATGCTTGATCAGTGCATGGCGGCGGCAGCGTCGCCATGCGCTGCAGTGTTCAGAATTCCAGCTCCGCGGCGGCGCACAGGTAGTCGATCATCGGCGCGATGGTCTTGAACGAGTCCACCAGAAACGGCCGGAGTTCGGCGGACTGGGCCAGCGTATTGTCGAACGCACGCGAGGCGACGAAATCCTTGCGCTTGATGTCTTCGATCAGCTCGTGATTCGGATCGTAGCCGCGCGGTACACGCACCAGGCTGTCGCCGCCCAGCGCCAGTTTCTCCAGGAACGCCTTGCTGCGCGTCGCCTTCTTCCAGGCCGCGGGGTTGTCGGACAGGAAGTCGCGGATTTTCCTGGTCGTGTCCGGTTGCGGATGCCACTGGCCGCCACCGACAAAGCAGCCATCCGGCTGGATGTGGATGTAGAAGCTCGGCGCTTCGATCTGGCGACACCGTTCGTGGAAGATCCGTGCGCCGGCCCAGGTCTTGTAGGGGCGCTTGTCATTGGAGAAGCGGGTATCGCGATGGATACGGAACAGTGAGCCGCCCTGGGTGCGTGTATCGGCCCGATAGTGCGGACTGATCTTCGCCAGCGGCGCCTGCAGGTCGGCCAGGAGCTGCAGGAATGGGCCCCGCACATGTTCCTCGAAGCGCGGTTTGTTGTCGGCGAACCATTCGCGGCTGTTGTTCCTCGCCAGGTCTGCGAGGAACTTGAAGGTCCTGGGGGTGAAATAGATGGCGCTCATGGTGTTGACAGGCCCTCGTTCAGGCGAGTGCAGCCCGGCGTTCGTGACCCCAGGCCTCCAGTGCGTCGAGCAGGGGTTGCTTGCCGCCGGCGGCGGGTTCGCCGCGGAGTTGACGAATGGTGGCGAAGAAGGCGTCCAGGCCCAGGCAGGCGGTGTCGGTGGGAGCCAGCAGGCGTTGGCGTTGAAATGCCAACCACTGCTCGCGTTCGGCGGGACCAAGGGTCTCGGGCCAGTTGCGGGCACGATAACGGAACAGCAGGTCGGCACAGCGGCGGTCGCGGAACGGGAATGGGCGCGTGCCGAGTTGTTCAGGCGGTGTCTGGCGGACTTCACGCAACAGGCGACGGTCGCCGTCGCTGAGGAATCCTGAGTACAGCGCGAGTTCGCAATCGGGCAGCGTTTCCTCGCGTGACGATGCACCGAACACCTGCCGCAGTTTCTCCGCAAGACCAGGATGCGGCCGCAACTGCTCCAGATGTGCCAGGCACCGGTCCAGGTCCAGTCCGATGCGCGCCGTGTCCACGCCGTTGAGCACGGTGAGCGGCGCCAGCGCCGGTGAGCGATTGGCGTGGACGAGCTTGAGCGGAATGCGTTCGACGTCCTCGGGCAGATCCTGCCGTGGTGTGAACACCCGATCGGCGATGTCCCCGGCATCGAGTGTCAGCATCGGCGCGGGGTCGGCCGACAGGTCGTACACGATTACGCCATTGGGCTGGGTCGGATGCACCGCGATGGGCGCTACCACGGCCAGGCATCCGCGGGTGCCCGGGTAGCGCGACGAGACATGGATGACAGGCGCCATCCGTGCCACGTCGAGCAATTCGAAGGCGCGCTGCTTGCGCCGTAGCTGGAAGTAGTAGTCGAACAGGCGTGGCTGGCGTACGCGGATCAATCGCGCCAGGCCGATCAGGGCGCGGACGTCCGACAGGGCGTCATGCGCCCGCTGTTGGTCGAGCCGGTTGGCGCTGGCCAGGTCTTCCAGGCGGAAGCTGGGTGAACCATCGTCCCGCTGCGGCCAATGGATGCCTTCGGGTCGCAAGGCGTAGCACATGCGTGCCAGGTCGATCAGGTCCCAGCGCGAATTGCCGTTTTCCCACTCGCGCGCATACGGATCGTAGAAATTGCGGTAGAGCAGGTGACGCGTGACCTCATCGTCGAAGCGCAGGGAGTTGTAACCGACGCCGCAGGTGCCGGCAGCGCCCAGTTCCTCGTGCACCCGCGCGGCGAACTGTACCTCGGGTAGTCCGTCGCGCTGCATCTGCTGGGGCGTGATACCGGTGATCAGCACCGCCTGCGGGTGCGGCAACACGTCCGGCGCGGGCTGGCAGAAGAATTCGACCGGCTCGCCGATGGGCTCCAGCTCCAGCGTGGTGCGGATGCCGGCAAATTGCGACGGACGATCGCGGCGCGGGTCGGCGCCGGTGGTTTCGTAGTCGTGCCAGAAGAAGCTCGGCGTCGACGTCATGGGGCCGGGAGCCGGCTGGTCAGCGCCGCAAACTGTTTTCTCAACGGGGATCCTTCCACGAAACGGTTCTCGATCGGTGTTGCGATAGCGCTGACCAGGGATCGTGCCTCATCCGGCTTGCCCTGCGCCAGCAGCAGTTCGGCCAGTTGCACCTTGGCGTCGAGCGTGGCGTTGGCTTCCTCACCGATGCCCTTGCCGATGTAGTCGACGGCATTGCGCAGCTGTTCGGTCGCTTCGGGCAGTTTGTTCTGGTCGCGCAGGATCAGGCCGCGCAGTTTGGCGACCGCGCCGAGACGGGCATGCGTTGGCGGCAGGAATTCCCGGAACGCGGCATCCGCCTGCTCCGCAAAGCGTAGTGCCTCAGCATACTTTCCGTGGCGGCGCATCCATTCGCCCAGGTGGACCAGGCGGCGGGCACGCTCCGTGCGGGTGTCCATCGAATCCTCGATTTCCCGTTGCAGCAGCGGCAGGGCTTCGTCGAGCCGACCGGCCAGCATCAGCGAGCGACCCAGGTTCTGCCGGAACACCGCGACCCGGGGTGAGGCGTTTTCGCCGGGCTTGGGCAGGCTGCCGTTGTAGGCTTCCCGGAACAGTTCGATGGCGGTCGCGAAGTCTTCGGTCTGCTCGGCGAGGCTGGCGACATTGTTGACCGTGATGGCGTAGCTGGGCGTATCTTGCTGGCCGTTCTTGCGCAGGTAGCCAAGGTTTTCCTTGAGCAGGGCAATCGCCTCGAACAGCCGCCCTTGCAACTGGATGGCGTTGGCGAGGTTGTTGCGCACGGTGACGGCCCAGCCGCTGCCCGGGTCGAGGGTCTTCAGGCGCACGGCGAGCATCCTGCGCAGCACGCGTTCCTGGTCGGCGTGGCGGCCCTGGCGTTCGTAGACTTCGGTCAGAAAGCCGATCCCCGAGATGGCTTCCGGCGATTCCTCCGGGTAATGCGTGCGAAGTACTTCCATGGCCTTCGTCGCCGCCGCTTCCGCGTCGACCAGTTGGTTGGCGCGCATATGCGCTTCGGCCAGGGCGGTATAGGTGCGCGACAGGACCAATGGATCCGTGACACCGTGGGTGTCGGCCAGCTCGCGGCTGCGCCGCGCAGTGGTGAGCGCGGTGAGCGGGTCGCCGTTGCGCGCCTGCGCGAGCGAGAGCCCGGAGAGGGCGCCGGCGATCTCCGCGTACTCAGTCGGGGCGTGGCGCTCCAGGTCGGCGATCACCTGCTGCATCAGCGGTTCGGCGTCCTCGGAGCGTTCGGCGAGATTGAGCACATAGCCGACATCGTGCAGATATTTCGCGTGCTGGACGGGATTGCCCTGGTCCTTTTCGATCTGGGCGGCCGCGCGGAACGAACTGGCCGCGGCATCCGGGTCGCCCAGCTCGGTGTAGATCCGTCCGAACGCCGCCAGCAGGCGCGCACGTTGCACTGGCTCATCCGCCAGGCGCTCGTCCGCGGCGCGGCGCCCGCGATCGATCAGCTCCTTGGGTGAGATCGGGCGATTGCCCGCGTTTTCGGGCGATGCGTTCTCGAACAGGGCGACAAGGTAGTCGACGACATGGCGCGACGTGGCGGATTCGCGCCGGGCCTCCGCCTCCGCCCGCAGCGCGCGGTCGCGCTCGGCGGCCAGGCGCCAGGTGGCCACGCTGACCGAGACGATGGCCGCTGCGACCATCGCCATGGCAACCGGGTGCCGGCTGAGGAATTTGCGCGTCCGGTAAGACCAGCTGTCCGGTGCTGCGAGGATAGGGCGTCCGCGCAGGTAGCGTCGCAGGTCCTCCGACAGCGCCTCGGGCGATGCGTAGCGCCGTGAAGGTTCCGGATGCGTCGCCTTGGCGATCACCAGTCCCAGTTCCGCCGGCACCGGCTGCGCCGACTGGCGCGCCTGGCGAAGATCCAACGTGCCGTCGGCATCGGTCTTGGGAATTTGTTCGAACAGCACCTCGTACAGAACCAGTCCCAGCGCGTAGACATCGCTGGCGGTATTGACGGTTTCGCCGCGGCGCTGCTCGGGACTGGCGTAGGTGGGCGTGAACCATTGCGCTGCAGTCGGTTCCTGGCGGGCGCTTGCGGCAGGGTCGAGCAGCTTGGCGATGCCGAAGTCGAGCAGGGCTGGCTCGCCGTCCTTGCGCACCAGCACGTTGGCCGGTTTCAGATCGCGATGGATGATCAGGCGCTGGTGGGCATACTGAACCGCCATGCACACTTTGCGGAAAAGTTCCAGACGCGACGAAATGCTCAGCTGGTTGCTGCTGCACCAGTGGGTGATCGGTTCGCCGGCGATGTATTCCATCACCAGGTAAGGCTGGCCCTCGGCCGTCGTGCCTCCGTCCAGGAGCCGCGCGATGTGCGGATGTTCCAGGTGCGCCAGGATCTGGCGCTCGCGGCGCAGGCGCTCGGCCGCATCGCGGGTGGGCACGCCGCGAATCAGCTTGATGGCGACCTGGCGATCAAATTCCGCATCTGCGCGCTCGGCCAGGAACACCGTGCCCATTCCGCCCGAGCCGATCTCGCGCAGCAGGCGGTAGGGCCCCAGCTGCATGCCGTGGGCGGGCGAGGTGGCCAGCTCGCTGACGGCCGAGCCGAACCGGCGGGTGATCGCGTTGCTGCCGCGCCCGTCCGCATCGACCAGTGCCAGTGCCTCGCGCTTGAGGCCATCGTCGTCGGGTTGTTCGGCGAGCCACTGCTCGCGCGCGTGCGGCGGCAGGTCGATCAGCGCGTCAAACAGCCACTGCAGACGCAACCAGCGGGAATCGCTCATGCCTGCAGACGTTCCTTCAGCCAGGCGCGGGCGAAGCGCAGCTCGCGGTCGACCGTGGCCACGGAGACCTGCATGGTTTCGGCGATCTCTTCGCGCTTGAGGCCGAGGAAATAGGTCAGTTCGATGACTTCGCACTTGCGCGCATCGAGTTCGCGCAGTTCAAGCAGGGCGTGCTCGAGTTGCTCGGGTTCGCTGCTTTCGCCGGGCTCGTCCGACGCCGCGGACAACGTGACGTGTACCAGGCCGCCGCCGCGTTTTCGCTGCCGCGGGCGCGTGCCAGATCGATCAGCAGGTTGCGCATTGCGGCCACGATCACGCCGAAGAAGTGACGCCGGTCGCGCCAGTCGATGTCCTTGCCCAGCAGGCGCAGGAACAACTCGTTGGCCAGTTCCGTGGGGGCGAGAGTGACGTCGCCGTCGAACTGGCGCAGGTGCTTGCCGGCAATCGCGCGCACCTGCGCGTAGACCAGCTCGGTCAATTGCTCGGCGGCCTCACTGCTGCCGCGGCTCCAGGCAGCCAGGAGCCGGGTGACTTCGTGTTCGGGGCCAGCGTTGGCGCCCGTCGGGTCCGCTTTGGGAGAGAGATCAGACACGCCAAGACTCCTTGCGCCCATCGGGCATGACAGGGATTCGCTCGCCACTTCGTCCTCATCCCTGACGACGTCACCGAATGGTCTGCATCGTCGCAACGGGCGTGATGCCCGCTGCCACTCCCTCTGAGGAACAAAACACCATGAAGCATACGAAGAGGCGCGCCGCTTTGCACTTAGGCCAATGGATACTGGCGATCGGCAGCGCAATCGGCGCAACGCTGCCGGTGCAGGCGCAGAACGGTCCGCCGGGCGTGCTGGATCCGGCCTTCGGCAGCGCCGGCAAGGCGATCACCGACTTTTTCGGCGCCAGTGACCAGCTGCGTGCGGTGACGCCGCTGCCCGACGGCCGCTTTCTGGCTGCGGGCGTCGTGATCAGCCCCAACGCGACGGGCAATGGTTCGTCGCCCAACGTCGTCGTCGCGCGATTCCTTCCGGATGGCCGCACCGATCCGGCTTTCGGCACCGCCGGTGTCTTCGCCTTCGACCACGATGGCGGCACCGACGAGGCACACGCGATGACCGTGCTGTCCGATCGCAGCATCCTGGTGTCGGGCGTGATCTCGACCTCGTCGCATTCGGATTTCGGGCTCGTCAAGCTCACGCCGTCAGGGGCGCTGGATACGCGCTTCGGCCAGCCGTCGGGCGCTGCGCGGACCGGCTACGCCATTGTCGATATCGCTGGTGCCACATTTCATGATGAAGGCCGTTACGTGGCCGTGCAGAGCGACGGTCGGATCGTGATCGCGGGCATGTCGCTGGTGCAGCAGGGGTCGTTCCGTTACCGCCGCGCAACCGTGGCGCGATTGACCGCTGACGGCCAGCGCGACACCAGCTTCGGCGGCGGTACCGGCCATATCGTCCTGCCGGGCTTCTACACGGCGGATCCGCAGACCAGCGACTATGTCACTGGCATCGCCCTGACCCAGGACGGCCGGCTGCCGGCTGGTGACGGTATCACGCTGGTGGGTTACACCGACTCCCGCAACATGGCCTTCATCACGCGGCTGACCCGGGACGGTCAGCCGGATACGAGTTTCGCGGGTACCGGACGCATCACCACCAGCTCGGTCACATCGGGTGGACAGACCACCGGCGCGTCCGTGTTGCGCGGTGCCCGAATTGATAGCAGTGGACGCATCGTCGTGGTCGGTACGGCCAACGATCGCGGCTTCACGTTCCTGCGCTACCTGGCCAACGGCGCGCCGGACACGGGCTTTGGCAACGGTGGCCGCAGCCTGGTCAAGCTGAGCACCATCAGCCATTACGACGAGCCGCGCGCCCTGGCGTTACAAGGCAACGGGAAAATCGTCGCCGCGGGGTACGCGTCGACGGCGTCGGCGAGCGGCGCGCCGCAGAACGACTTCTTCGTGGTGCGTCTGCAGGAGAATGGATTTGCCGATCCGGCGTTCGGCGACGGCCAGGGGCGAACCGTCGGCCGTCTGTCGGAACTCACGGACGAGGCGTTCGCGCTGAGTGTCGAACCGTCGGGCCATATCCTCGCGGCCGGCGACGCGCTGCGCGTGGGCACAAGCCAGGACGACGCCGCAGTACTGCGAGCCTTCGGCGATCCGGACCGCCTGTTCTACGACGGTTTCGAACAACGCTGATCGGGCTACCCGGCGGCCGCGATATTGTCGTGGCCGCCGACGATCTCGAGCTGGCCACCGGCGGCGCGCAGGCCGGCCTTCGGCCGGCCGACGTAAAAGCCCTGCGCGAAGTCCACGCCGCAGTTTCGCAGCGCGCGCAGGATCTCGGGACGGTCGACATACTCGGCCACGGTGAGCTTGCCCACCGAGTGCGCGATGCTGGTGATGGCGCTGATGACGGCCAGGTCCACCGGATCGCTCAGCAGTCCCTGGGTGAAGGAGCCGTCGATCTTGAGCATGTCCACGTCCAGGTGCTTGAGGTGCGTGAACGAGGAGAAACCGACGCCGAAATCATCCAGCGCGAACCGGCAGCCGAAGGTGCGCAGCTCGGTGATGAGATTGCGTGCGGCGTCGAGATTGTTGAGTGCTCCGGTTTCGGTGATCTCGAACACCACGGCGCGCGGATCGACATCGAATTCGACCAGGCGATCGGTGATGTAGCGCGCCAGATCCGGCTGGCTGACCGACTGTGCGGAGATGTTGATGGAGATGCCTACGGGGGGCTCGGCCGACTGGAACTCGCGCAGCGCCTTGAGTGCATTGCGGATCACCCAGCGATCCACCTCGCCGACCAGGCTGAAACGCTCCGCCGCGGGCAGGAAGGCGGCCGGGGCCACCAGATTGCCATCGGCCTCGCGTAGCCGGATGAGGGCTTCGTAGAACACGCGCTGGCTGCTGTTGCGACGGATGTGCCGCGCCCACAGGGCGCCGTGCTGGTCGGGCAGGGATTCGTAGTCGATCTGCGACATTGGCAGGACCGGCTGGTAGCACAGCACGAACTGGTCGAGCCGCAGGGCCTCTTCCAGTCGCGCCGACCAGCCCAGCTCCAGGTCCATCTTCGTGCGCTGGTCGGCATCGTGCGAGAACACGTGCACCTGGTTGCGGCCATGGCGCTTGGCCATGTGCAGGGCGATATCCGCGTTGGACATCGCCTCGGTGCGCGAGGGCGTCTGCTGGTCCAGAACCGCCACGCCGATGCTGACGCCGACGCGGTAGCTCTTGCCGCCATAGACGAACGGCGTGCCGACGATGGCGCGACGGAAGTCGTCGGCAATCTGCGTGATGCGCTCCATGTTCACGTTGCGCAGGATGACGGCGTACTCGTCGCCGCCCATGCGGGCGAGATGGTCCGATCCGCGCAGGCGCCCTGACAGGCGCCGGCTCATGTCGATGAGCAGGTGATCGCCCGCGGTGTGCCCGGCCGTGTCATTGATGTACTTGAAGCGATCAAGATCAAGGAACAGCAGCAGCGAGAGCTGGTCGCTGCGGCGCAGACGCAGGATTTCCTGTTCCAGCTGGGTCTCGAACCACGCGCGATTCTTGAGCTTGGTGAGCGCATCGTGGCTGGCCTGCCAGCGCAGTTCCTCCTCGAGCATGCGGCGCGAGGAAATATCGCGGAAGGCGATGACCGAACCTTCGCAGCGCCCGTCGAGGTTGAGCGGATAGACCGTGCATTCCACCGGCAGGGGGCGGCGCGCGCGGGTCCAGAACGTGGATTGCCAGCCGGGCACCTGGCTGCCCAGTGCATAGGCCTGCGACAGGAAACAGCTGGCCCGCGGGATCGGCGTACCGTCCTCGAAGGCATAGTGGAAAAGTTCGTGGGCGGAGCGTCCGATCAGCTCGGCGGCCTCGTCAAAGCCCAGGATGTCCAGGGCCGCGGGGTTGACGAACTGGATGTTGCCGCGCGGGTCAACCCCGTATACGCCGTCACCGACCGAGCTGAGGATGCTTTGCAGGCGCCGTCGTTCCGCATCGACGGACTGGCGGTCCTGTACGGCGCGGGCGAGGGAGCCCAGGCGCGCCAGGAACAGTTCGCGCGCTTCGCTCTTGAACAGGCACTCCAGTGCACCAGCCGCCAGCGATTCATTGATCACGCGGTCGGAATACGTGCCGGTGATAGTGGCCGTCAGGATGCCGCTGGTGCGCGGGTCTTCCTTGAGGCGTCGCACCAGCACGGGGCCAGGATCGCCCGGCATGAAATAGTCCACAATGGCAATATCGAACGGCGAGGCAAGCGCCTTGCGCCAGCCGTCCTCGACATCTTCGGCGGTCTCGACCAGGTAGCCCTGCTTCATCAGCAGCCGGCGGAAGGCGATGCGGACGGTGGCCGAATCGTCGACGAACAGCACACGCAGATGCGATTGCCCGCCCACTTCCAGGTGGGGACGCTCCGATGGCGCCGGCGCCAGCAGCTTGGCCAGGGCATCACCGCATTCGCTGTAGTCGCTCCACAGCAGCAGCGCCGAGCCCGGCCGCTTCATCAGCCAGTTGACAGCGTTGTCGTCGTTGGAGTCCGCCAGCAGCACCACGCACAGGTGCTCGAATTCGTCCTGGCGGAGCAGGGCGAGGAGCTCGTCGGCCTGGCTGTCTGCGATGCCGGGCCAGCCGAAAACCAGGGCGTTGATACCGGTGGCCGAATCGGCCAGGCGGTGCAGGACGTCGAGCGCCTGGCCGAATTCACCGACCTCGGCAATCTCAAAACCCTTGGCGATCAATAGGGAACGCAGGGCACGCCGACGCGTAGCCGATGGCTCCAGCAACAAGACGCGATTCACTCCCCCACCCCTGAGCTCGTATTGGGGATGGCCCCAGGGTAGTCGGAGCGCTCTTCCGCTGCAATCTGAGGATGGCCCCTGCCGACGCAAATTGCGGTGTTCCTGCGGTGTCGGCGCGCGTCCAGCGCCCGGTACCGATGCCAGGTCTTTGGCAGTTGCCGGGAGGGTGCGGTGGCGACGGAAGGCCTTGCCGCGCTGCGCACTCTGGCCCGGCGAGCTATTATTCGCACCCCGCGGGACACGCCGGGCCGCCGTCGCGGCATGTTCGCGCAGTCACTGCCGGCTTTCTCGAGGCCGGCAGGTGCGGCAGCGCGTGTCCGGCCCCCATCGAAGGACCGCCCCCGGATACCGCACAGGCGGTTCGGGGCGAAAATACCGCTGCGACCCGACACCGGTTGCGGATGGAGCGACCCGTGCATCACGCCAAAGGAAACCGATGAACGCGACAGGACGAGTGGCCGAGGACAATCTGATCTGGATCGACCTGGAAATGACGGGTCTTGATCCGGACAACGATTCCATTCTCGAGATCGCCACACTGGTCACCGACAAGGAACTCAATGTCCTGGCGGAAGGACCGGAGTTCGCGATCCGTCATCCGGTCGAGCGCCTGGAGGCGATGGACGACTGGAACCGCAATCAGCACCGCAAGTCCGGCCTGTGGCAGAAGGTGGTGGAGTCGACCATCGAAATGGGCGTCGCAGAAGCCCTGACCGTGGATTTCCTGCTCCAGTGGGTGCCGCCGGGCAAGTCGCCGATGTGCGGCAATTCGATCTGCCAGGACCGGCGTTTCCTGTACCGCCTGATGCCGCGGCTGGAGCGGTTTTTCCATTATCGAAATATGGATGTTTCCACCATCAAGGAGCTGGCACGACGCTGGGCGCCGGACGTGTCCAAGGGCTTTGTAAAGGAATCGGCGCACACGGCGCTGTCGGACGTCCGCGATTCGGTCGCGGAACTGCGCCATTACCGGCAATTCATGGGACGGCTCGCGGGCGCGTCGGTCGCGCCGCCGACAACCACACCCTAGGTTCACGAAGCGGTGGCCTTGCACGTGCCCGTCGCGAGTCAACGGGCGCGGCGTCCATCAGGGCAGGCGGATCAGGCCGTCAAACGGGCCTTGAGCAGGGACAGCGGCAGCCCGAGCTCGGTCGTGATCTGTTCGAGCGCGGCTTTTTCCCGCGGGCGGATACGGCCGTCGGCTGAGGCAACGCGGAACAGGCCGTCGAACAAGTGCTCGGTTTCCGCCGATTCTGCCGCATGCAGCGACAGGTGGCGGCGCAGCTCGCGAGCGACGTTGATCTCCCGCTTGCGGCCACGCGTGAAGGCCTCGTGGGCCAGGTCGCGGGCACGGGTGGACAGGTGCATTTCGTCCATGATCTGGTTGACCACGTGCGCCTCGCCCGTGGTGATGATGCTGTCGGCCCCGGCAATGTAGCCGAGCAGGCCAAACTCCACTTCGATCGATGCGACCTGGTCGGCGTCGAGCTTGCCACCGCCGAACATGTCGCCGATTGCCGAACCGATATCGCGCAGAACGCCGCCGAAGCGATTGACGTTGGTGTTCTGTGTCTGTGCCATGGTCGCCTCCAGTTTCACGGGTGAAACGTTTTCGGGTGGAAAAAACAGGCCGCGATAGATCTTGTTATTTTTCGGCGTTGTGTACGCCGGGAATCCATGCTGCACCGAATATTTCGCGGTGAAAAGAGGGGGTGGTGGCGCGCGAATTGCAGTTTCGGCCCGTCAAAATTACGGCGCGCGAAATGCACGAGCGCAGTGTGATTCAAATCACGGATTGGTGCGAAAACGCCTCGAAAAAGGCGGTTTCGGCACAGGGCGTTCGGGGTATTAGTTTACAACGCACCATTTGTCGCCGACTGCCGGCGGGTGGTCCGAAGCGCTGCACGGACGCAAAGCCGTCCAAATGCGCAAACGCCCGGACGGGCGTGCTGTAGCAAGTAGCAGGGTCCAATCTGACCCGCCTGGCAGGCGCGGCGACGCGGGCCGGGGGCAGGCAAGAGTCGTGCTCCGGAAGCCGTCGGGAAGAAGCTTTTTCGATTCCGCGGCGCGCCGTTGTACCGCGGCCGGGACCGGTGGCTGCCGCCAGGGGAGGAGCTGCGCTATGCTTTACCTCTCCGTCGGGCCCGCCACGGGCCTGCTGCATCCCACCAGCCAGACCTGCGCCAGTGACCACCATCGAGCAAGAAGACTTCATCCAGAGCGTCGCCGACGCGCTGCAGTACATCTCGTACTACCATCCGGTCGACTACATCCGCAACCTGGCGGCCGCGTACGAGCGCGAAGAGTCGCCTGCGGCGAAAGATGCCATCGCGCAGATCCTGATCAATTCCCGCCTGTGTGCCGAGGGGCACCGCCCCATCTGCCAGGACACCGGCATCGTGACGGTGTTTCTCGAGATCGGCATGAACGTGCGCTGGAATGCGGCGATGTCGGTTGAGGATATGGTCAACGAAGGCGTGCGACGGGCCTACAACCACCCGGACAACAAGCTGCGTGCCTCGGTGCTGGCCGATCCCGCCGGCAAGCGCACCAACACCAGGGACAACACCCCCGCCGTCGTGAACATGCGCGTGGTGCCGGGCAACACGGTCGACGTGACTGTGGCCGCGAAGGGCGGCGGTTCCGAGGCGAAGTCGAAGTTCGCCATGCTCAACCCGTCCGATTCGATCGTCGACTGGGTGCTCAAGACCGTCCCGACCATGGGGGCCGGCTGGTGTCCGCCGGGCATGCTCGGTATCGGTATTGGCGGAACGGCTGAGAAAGCGATGCTTCTGGCCAAGGAAGCGCTGATGGAGCCGATCGACATCCAGGATCTGATCGCGCGTGGCCCCGCCAGCCGGGCCGAGGAGCTGCGCATCGAGCTGTACGAGAAGGTGAACGCGCTGGGTATCGGCGCCCAGGGCCTGGGTGGCCTGACCACGGTGCTGGACGTCAAGGTTCGCGACTATCCCACGCACGCGGCGAACCTGCCCGTGGCGATCATTCCCAATTGCGCCGCGACGCGCCACGCCCATTTCGTACTGGACGGCTCCGGCCCCGTCACGTTGGAGCCGCCGTCCCTGGCCGACTGGCCGACCTTGACCTACGACGCCTCCAAGGGGCGCCGCGTCGATCTCGACACCGTGACGCGCGAGGAAGTCGCCAGCTGGAAACCCGGCGAAGTGCTGCTGCTGTCGGGCAAGCTCCTGACCGGGCGCGATGCGGCGCACAAGCGCATGATCGACATGCTCAACCGCGGCGAATCCCTGCCGGTGGATTTCACCAATCGCTTCATCTACTACGTCGGCCCGGTAGATCCCGTGCGTGATGAGGTGGTCGGGCCGGCGGGTCCCACGACGGCCACGCGCATGGACAAGTTCACCCGCCAGATGCTCGAACAAACCGGCCTTCTGGGCATGGTCGGAAAGTCCGAGCGCGGTCCCACGGCGATCGAGGCGATCCGCGACAACAAGGCGATCTACCTGATGGCAGTGGGCGGCGCTGCGTACCTGGTTTCCAAGGCGATCAAGGCCGCCCGCGTGGTGGCCTTTGAAGACCTGGGCATGGAAGCGATCTACGAGTTCGTCGTCAGTGACATGCCGGTGACCGTTGCGGTGGACAGCGCCGGGACGTCGGTCCACACGACGGGGCCGCGCGAATGGCAGGCGAAGATCGGCAAGATTCCGGTGGTCGTCGCCTGATCGCTACGCATGATGATCCGGCGGCCCGCCTGCGCGCGGGCGCCGGGTCTTGAATTGGCGAGGCGCGACCCGGCCTGGTCGACGCCGCTACAACCATTCGGCGATCCGCCGCGTTACCGGCGATGGATCGCGCATCCAGTCGAAGTGACCGGCGCGCCGGCGCTCGAATTCCTCCGGCCCGATCTCGTGCCGGTCGACCCGCGTCCGCGGCATCAACGCCAGCAAATGGTCCAGTGAGCGGGAAGGGACGTACGTGTCCTGAACAAAGCGTAGCGCGAGGGCCCGGTGCTCCAGCGCCGCCAGTGAGCGGGTGAAGTCGACCGGTACATTGTCGGGGCGGTAGCTGCCGCTGATGCCGCTGCGGGCCCAGTCGCGGATCACGCTGCGGGCCTCGCGCCCGCCGAAGCCGACCCGGTCACCCGGGAAATAGCCACAAAGGGCGCTCAGGCCCCGGAACCAGCCAAACACTGCAAACAGCAATGGCTGCTGCCACGCCGGAAAGGTGCGCCACCAGGGTTGCCCGCTACCTGCGATGACATAAGCCGTGTAGACGTCTGGATGGATGGCCATGGCCAGAGCAGCGATCTGGGCACCCAGGCTGTGGCCGCCGATGGCCCATCCCGTGGCGTCGGCCGCGCCGTTCAATGCGGTGCGGGAAGCCAGGATATCGGCCAGCAGTTCGCGATAGCCCCAGTCACAGTGCCGGCCGGCGCGCCAGCTGCTGCTGTCCGCCCCCCGCCACTCGTGGAGGGCCACGCTGACGCCACGTTCGGACAGGGCCTGGGCGAAGGGCGCGTACTTGCGCGCCGGTACGCCCAGTGCCGGAATCCATAGCAGGCCCGGGCCGGGGCGGCTGGCAGGAAACACAAGCAGGTCGGCGGTATGCCCGTCGGCACTGGCCACGGGCAGGCGGGCGGAGATTGACTGGCTGGGCTGTCGTTGAGCATTCATCGGCGCATGGTATCCGGTGGCCGCCGGAAATCGAATCCTGACGAAACCTGACTGGACACTGTCGATTTTGTTAAAAAGCTTGAGTAGACTGCTCGCGCTGTGTTTGCACGGTCCTATCGCCTGACCCGATGTCGGCCGCCAGCGGTCCGCTCCATCGCTTCGCCTGAGCCATGCAACCAGTAAGTCGATGGCATCGCCATCTTGTTTGAAGCTTGGGAGAGCGTTTCATGTCGGATCGTGAGGTTGGTACCGTCAAGTGGTTCAACGACGCCAAGGGGTTTGGCTTCATCGCGCGTGAGAATGGCCAGGACGTCTTCGTCCATTTCCGCGCTATCCAGGGCACGGGATTCAAGAGCCTGCAAGAAGGCCAGAAGGTCAGCTTCAAGGTAGTGCAGGGCCAGAAGGGCCTGCAGGCCGATGAGGTCAGCCCGCTCTGAGCGAACCGGCACAGGTTTCGCAGGGGGAATCAAGAACGCCACGCCTTGTCGTGGCGTTTTTTATTTGCGGCCAGCCGGGCGTCGCGGCGCGCTGGCCAGCGGGTGTGCGGTGCGCTGCAATGACCACCGCATAGTACAAAAGCATCTTCATGGCCCGGTGCGGGGCGGGCGTCTGGGCGCCCGCCCCGCGACGGTCAGCCGTCGATCAGTTGCCGATCGAGAAGCCACCCTGGGCGATATTGCCGATGGGCTGCACGACGCGCGTCAGGTCGATGTGGTGCGGACGCGGCCAGCGCCACGGCCAGTTCGGCGGACAGATGTCGATGTCGCCGTCGCCACCGGCCACCTGGCCGACTTCAATTTCGTTCAACTCACGCATTTTCTTTCTCCATTTTTTGTACTGCGTTGATGGCGGTCTTTGGCCGCCGTATGAACGACGGTTCCTCCAGCAAGCGGGGGCTTGCTCCGTTCCGTCGTGCCCGCGACCGAGAGGGTGCGGGCGGACGCATTCTGAAGTTGGCTAAAAGGTATACAGCGTGAAGCGTGTCACGCTTCAAAAATTTCGTGTGAAATGGCGGTGGGGTTGCGTGGGTTCCTGCGCGTCTACGCCATTGCACGGCTATTACGGTCTCAGTGCCGGGCGGTGATCCGAAGACGGATTGGTCCAGTCGTCGTGATATGTTTGGATATTTCACAAACACCACATGTTGACGCATCGCGGGTCGATGCGGGCGGAGGGGCGGATGCGAACGGCGATGCACGCTGAAGGATCGGCTATCGAGGGCATGGGGGGAGGGACGACCGCCGGGCCGGCAAGCCTGGACCCGGGGCAGGTGAACTATCTGCTACAGCTGCTCTGCGGCAATGATCCGTTGCACCTGCACTTCCAGACGCCGCTGTGGACACCCGCCGCCGTTGCCGAGATGATCGGCGATGAGTTCGAGATTCCGCTTGGAACGGACGAGACGATTGACCTGCTGGCACGCACGGGCATCGTTCCGCTAGATCCCTGGCTGGGCGTGCCCTCTGCCGAGCGGCTTCGCTACGAATCCTGGCTGGGTGCGGAACTGAATCGCCAGGGAGGCGCATTCTCGCGTACGCCGCCGTGGTGCCTGGCCGAATCCCGTATTACGTTGCCGGAAACCAGGGCCTTGGACGGCAGCCTCCGTCGCGGCCGCGAGTTTACGGCGCTGGCAGCGCTGGGGCCGCACCACGAACTGGCGTTCTGGTTCTGCCGTTACCCTGCGCAGTGCACCGACCGCGTGGCATTTCTGCTGCGCCTTCGACAGCTGATGGGAGCCTTCGTCGGACTGGCGCCGGGGGTGGAAGGGTTCTGGCGCGACGCGTTCGCGGCGGCCGCGCAGGCGGGCGGCGGTGGCGCTACGCTGCTCGAGCCGCCGGATTCGACCGGATCCACGGCGTCGGGATTGTTCCGGCAGGAGGTACTGGTTGCGCGTCAGCGTCGACTGGAGGGCGAGGTGCTCGTCGTCAGGCCTGTCACCGGGCGATTCCTCAGCGCCGCGCTGGGCGTGGCGCTGGTCGCTGCCGGCCTGTTCGCGGCGACGGCGCGCTTCACCCGTACGGAGACAGCGCCAGGGGTGCTGATGCCGGTGGAGGGAACGGTCCGTCTTCGTGCGCCGACAGAAGGCGTCGTCACGCAGGTGCCGGCGCGCGTCGGGGACGCGGTGACGGCGGGTCAATCCTTGCTGAGCCTGCGTTCCGAGCGGCGCGATGCCGAGGGCGTGGCGGTCGACCACATCCGTGTGGACGAACTCACTGAAAGCCTGGAGCGGCTTGAAACGCAGATCGACGCGCTCGATGCGCAACAGCGGCTGGAACGCCACCAGCGCGAGGCCACGCTTGAAGATCGGGAGCGGGCACTGGCCGGCGCCGCTGAGCAGCACAACGTGCAACTGTCGCGGCAGCAGCTGGCGGCGGACAAACTGGAACGCCAGCGCAGCCTCGCGGAAAAGGGCGTGTTGTCGCGTGTGCAATGGCAGGAGCTGCAGGAGCAGGGGCTGGCGCTGCGGGTGCAGACCTTGTCGATCGCGCGTGAACTGCAGTCAGCCCGCACCGAACGCGATACGGCGCGCACCCGCCTGGCCCAGTTTCCGGCCGAGGCGGCGCAACAGCGGGACAGCCTCCTGCAGCAGCGTGCCGATCTGACGGACCGGCTGACCCAGGCGCGCCTGGCTGCCGGCAGCCAGGTCAGTGCGCCACGTAACGGCCGTGTCGCGGCGGTGCTGGTCACGCCGGGCGAAACGGTGAAAGCCGGCCAGCCGCTGGTGGTCGTGGTGGACGACAGCGTGCCCCTGGAAGCGCGGCTGCTGCTGCCGTCGCGGGCGATGGGATTCCTGCGCGTGGGACAAGCCGTCCAGCTCAAGCTTGATGCCTTCACGTTCCAGCGCTACGGCGCCCTGGCAGGCACCATTCGCGAAGTGGCTGGCGTGGCAGTGACGGGGGAGGATCTCCTCGACGCGGGGCTGGCGAGTACGGAGCCGCTGTATCCGGTTAGCGTGCAGCTGGCGCGGCAACACATGCCGGCACTGGGCGAGTCGCGGCCATTGACGGCGGGCATGCGCCTGAGCGCGGATATCGTGATCGATCGTCCCAGCCTGCTGGACTGGATCCTTGAACCACTCTACAGCTTGCGCGGGCGCTGAAACCCGTCGCCGTTCCCAAAAGCCACCTGTGGAAAATATCGTCGGAGCCTGGTCGCGTGTCGAACATCGGTTGGAGATTTCCCTGGGGCCGCAGGACACCCGTGATCCTGCAGAATGAGGTCGCCGAGTGCGGGCTGGCTTGCCTGGCGATGGTGGCCGGTTATCATGGCCACCGCATCGACCTGCACCAGATGCGCGGTCGTTTCGGCATGACTGTCAAAGGAATGACGCTAAAGCAACTGATTGCCGGCGCAGAGCGCCTGAAAATGAACACGCGTGCGGTGCGAGTGGATCTGGATGACGTGACCAGGTTGCAGCTGCCGGCTGTGCTGCATTGGAATTTGTCGCATTTTGTCGTTTTGGTCGCTATTGGACGAAGTGGCGTCAAGGTCCACGATCCGGCACGCGGCGAGCGGTGGATCGATCGTGACGAATTGTCACGCAGCTTTACCGGCGTGGCCGTGGAACTCACGCCGCGCAGCGATTTTGTCGCGGTCGACGAATCGGTGCAGCTGCGCCTGGGGCAGTTATGGTCGTCCGCACGTGGTCTGGGCGGGACGGCGTTGCAGATCATTGGTCTTGCCCTGGCGATCCAGGTCTTCGCGCTGGTGATGCCGTATTTCCTGCAGCTGGCGCTCGATCGCGTCGTGCCGGCACAGGATCACGCCCTGCTCACGGCCATGGGAATCGGATTTGCGGTGCTGACCCTGGTCAAGGCCGGTGCCGAGGCGCTGCGTGGCTGGGCGGTGCTGTACCTGGGGAGTTCTCTCAATCTCCAATTGGGCGCAAACCTGTTGCGGCACCTGCTGACGCTGCCGCTGGAATTTTTTCAGAAGCGCTCCGTCGGTGATTTGCAGTCGCGCTTCAACGCCCTCGGCCAGGTGCGACAGACCCTGACCGGTGGCTTGATCGAAGGGTTGGTGGACGGTGTCATGGCAATGACGACACTGCTCCTGATGCTGCTCTACAGCCCGTCGCTGGCGGCGATCGCCATCGGTGCGATGGCGTTGTATTCGCTGCTGCGCTGGCTGCTGTTCCGGCCGATGCGCAACGCCATGATGGATGCCATCGTGCAACGCGCCCGCTGCGACTCGCAGTTCCTGGAATCGCTGCGGGCGATGCTGCCGATCAAGACCTTCGGCCGGGAATCCGAGCGCCTGGCGGCGTGGCAGTCGCTGCAGTCGGAGGCGGTCAACGCGGATGCCCGCATGACACGCTGGCAACTGGTCAACCAGGTTGGCAACAGTGTGCTGGCAGGACTCGAGCACATCATTCTGATCTGGGTCGGCACGCTGGCTGTGCTCAACCAGCAGCTGACCGTGGGCATGTTGATCGCCTTCCTCGCCTACCGGCAGCAGTTCTCGATGGGATGCCACGGCCTGGTGGACAAGCTGCTGGAATACACGCTGCTGAGCGTCCAGTTGTCCCGCTTGGCAGACATCGTGTTCGCAGATGCCGAGACGAACCGCGAGGGGCAGGGCGTGGTTGCCGAGCGTGTGCGTGGCGAGATTACGCTGCGTAATGTCGGGTTCCGCTATTCGGAGAATGAACCCTGGCTGTTCCGCCATGTGAACCTGCAGATCCGCGCCGGCGAGTGCCTGGCGTTTGCCGGCAAGTCCGGCAAGGGCAAGACCACGCTGCTCAAGATCATCATGGGTCTGCTTCAGCCCGGCGAGGGGGAGGTGCTGCTCGACGGCGTGGACATCCGGCGTATCGGGCTGCGTGACTATCGCGCCCTGTGTGGTGCCGTCATGCAGGAGGATCACCTGGTCAGCGGCAGCCTGCGCGACAACATCTGTTTCCAGGATCCGCAACCCGACAGCGCGCGCATCCAGGCCTGTGCCGAACTGGCCTGCATTCGCGACGATATTGAAGCCATGCCGATGCGTTTTGATTCGCTCGTCGGCGACATGGGCGGCGCGCTGTCCGGTGGCCAGCAGCAGCGCGTCCTGCTGGCGCGGGCGCTCTACGCCGAGCCGCGGCTACTGTTCCTGGATGAAGCAACCAGTGCGCTGGATGCGATGACCGAGCATCGCGTCAATGCGCACATACGCCAGCTCGGTATCACCCGGATCATGATTGCTCACCGGCGCGAATCACTGGCGCTGGCCGATCGAGTGGTGGATCTGGAGCGCCTGTCCGCCGAGCCGGCACCGGCCGAATGGCGACAGGCGGTTCCCGCCTGAATGCGACACTCTCTAACAGGAAAGGCGGCCCGGAGGCCGCCCTTTCAAAGTACCGAAGTACTCAGTTCCTGCCGTCAACGGACGGTATCAGGCCACTTCGACGATCGGCGCCGCTTCCTTTGTCAGGCCGCGACGGGCACGCCGCGTGGCACTCCAGTCTTCCAGATTGACGTGATGACGGATACGGGCTGCGGCATCGATCAGGTGCTGGACGTCGGCGTCGGTGAGCCCGGCATGCAGCGTCAGACGCAGCAGTGCGCGGTTCTTCGCCGTTGCCGGTGCGCAGAAGATGGCGCCGAAAATGCCTTCCGCCTCGAACGCATCACGCACCTGCATCACCGCCGATTCCGAGCCCACTTCCAGGGCCACGATCTGTTCCGTGCCTTCGCCGATCGGATAGCCCAGCTCCGTCAGTCCCTGGCGGATGCGCTGGGTGACGTGACGCAGGCGCGCGCGGCGCCAGCCTTCGCTGACGATCACGTGGTGCGCCGCCTCGATGCCCGCCAGTTCATGCGGCAACAGAGCCGAGGAGAAGATCGCCGGCAGCGATTCGAAGCCAAAGTACTGCTTGAAGCGACGGCTGCACGCGATCAGGCCGGCGCGGGCGCAGTAGGCCTTGGCCAGGCTGGCAGTGATGAAGTGCACTCTGTCGTTGAGGCCAAGGCTGGCCACCAGTCCCTCGCCATTGAGTCCGTGTGTTCCCAGCGAGTGCGATTCGTCGACGATGAAAACGCAGCCATGGCGATTGGCAATGTCGGCAAATTCAACAAGTGGGCATACGCTGCCGTTGGTGCTGTAGACGGAGTCCACCATCACCACGCCCGGGCCGTGGCGCAGGATCTGGCGTTCCAGGTAGTCCGGATCATTGTGAAACACAGGAACCGACTGGGCGCCCGCGCTCTTGATGCCTTCCCACAGCGACGTATGCGCCAGCATGTCGATGTACACCGGCGTCCGTTCGCCGGCCAGGCTCTGTACCAGACCCACATTCGCCACGTAACCGGACTGACACAGGATCGCATCTTCCGTACGCACTGCCATGGCGAGTTCGCGCTCCAGGACATGGATGGGCTCATCGTCCTGTTGCATGAAGATCGCCGACATCATCATGCCGTTACCGGCCGTCGACAACGCCTGACGCTGTGCTTCGACGATTTCCGGATGACGCGTGATGGCCAGGTAGTCGTTGCTCTGGAGCATCAACGCGTTAGCTTCCGGCTTGACGCCACGCAGGATGTGTCGGCCACCCCAGCTCGCGGCCACGCGGTCGGTGTAGAAACGCTCGACGCGCGAACGGGCAAACTCGGGCAGTTCCGGCGACTTGGCCTGACGCAGCTGGCTGAGGGACTGGGAAACGACGGTTGCAAAGGAAGCGCTCATGACTATTACCTCTCACGGGAGTTAAGAAAAATAAAAGCCAGTCCATAGCGTCCCGCGACATCACGTGTGTCGCGGTTGGTTGACCGGTCCGGCCATGGACCGGTCTGAATCGTGAGAGGTGTGCGCTGATCGAATCAGTCGTCGCCGCGAGGCGGTGCGCCGCTCTGACTGTCCTGTTCGCGAAGCCACGTGCGATAGGACTTCACTTTGGCCAGCTGCAACGGTTCGACATGATCGATAAGGCTGAAGTAGTACCAGCGATCGCCTTGCACGGCGGTCGCGGGAAAGAGATTGGAGCCGGGGTCGGCCAGCTGCGGGCTGTAGAAACCGCCACTGGAATAGAACCACGGGAGCGATTTTCCGGACCGCAGCGCCATGAGGACGCTATCCGGTGCTCCGCGGTCTTCGGCGATCTCATATTGCTCGCGCAAGTCATCATCTGTTTGCACCAGCAAGAATCGACCCACACCCCATGCGTCGAGCATCATGACGCCGGTCGGATTGCACACGACATAGGATTCAACAGGCTGGAACGTGGAGACGACGGAGTCGAACACGTCGCGGAAAGTCGGGTCGCGCAGGAAACCGAATCGTCCCATGGCAAGCGTTTCGGCAACAAAGGCGCCGGCGCGCTCGAAATAGCGTTGCTGCAGTTCCCGGATGGCGACTTCGAGCTTGCTCATCGCCTGGGGATCGCTCTTGCGGATGAAGCGATCGATCATCCCCGAGTTGAAGGCCTCGATCGCGACGGAGTCTTCGGCACGACCGGTAAGGAGGATTTTTCCGATCAATGGGTTGTTGAGCCGCTTGCAGAAGCTCACGCCGTCCATTTCCGGCATGAAGTAGTCGACCACGATCACCGAGACTTCGGAGAAGCGTTCCGGGTCGTAGACGATGCGATGGATCGAGTCGACGTCGAGCGCGACCAGTTCCTGCGTCTGCGACGGACGATCCTTCCAGCGGTACAGCCAGCCACCCCCGGGGACCGGTCGACTTCCTGCGCTGCCCAGCGCAGCCAGGGCGGCGCGCGGCGAGCTGAAAGCCCGCAGGTGCAGGGCAGGGTCGAGCATCAAAGGCACGACGTCGAGGTATTCCTCGTGATCGTCCACCAGGACGGTCGTGGTGGGGAAGAAGAATGGCTGGATTGCACCGGCGTTGGGCATCATCAGCTTTCACTCTCCAGGATGAGCGGAAATGAAAGAGTAAACTCGGTGAATTCTCCAAACGTGGAACGACAGGTGATGGTGGCGCCCATTCGCTCCAGCGCCATACGTACAAAAGACAGGCCAACCCCAAGGCCGGTGCTGTAATCGGTGGCACTGGAGTAGAACCGTTCGAAGATGTGGGGCAGCACATCCGCCGGAATACCGGGTCCTGTGTCGTGGCAGACGATGCGCCGGCCTTCCGCATCATTGGCGACGGACAGTGTGATGGTGCCTTTACCGGCCCGGCCGGTGTGGAAGAGGGCGTTCTTGATCAGATTGAAGATCACATGCACGACCAGCAGGCGCGAGCCGGTGAATTCGAAGTCGCCGGTGGTGTCGGCGGATACGCGGCTGCGCTCGTGCTGTGATCCGAAGGGATAACGCTCCATCGCTTCGACCAGACAATCGCGTGCGGAAACCTTTTCCATCTGCAGCTCGCCGATGGGCCGAGCCGCGACCAGGAGCATGTCGATGACGGTGTTGGCGTGTTCCACTTCGCGACCGATGGTATCCATTGCCTTGCTCAGCCTTCCTAGCTGCGAATCGCGCAAATCCGGCACAGCAAGCCCTGCCAGACTGGCCTTACGATGCGATTCGGCGAGTAGCGGCAAGAAACGATGCACGGCCTGGGTCGCAATGCGCACGGATGCCAGTGGTGTCCGGAGTTCGTGCGCGATGTTGTTGGTGGCCGCGATTATTGCATCGATGCGGGCCTGGTTGCTCATGCTGTGCGAAATACTGAACACCGATCCGGAAAGAATCGCGAACGCCCAAACCGGCGAATAGGCAAGAAGTGCATCGGCGGCCAGGGGATGGGCGGGTGCCAGCAGATACGTGATTACTGCAACCACCGTGCCTACAAAACTGGTAACCAGAAAACTGGTCATATCGAACAACATGACCATGAGAAATACGGAGCATAGGTGCGAAAGCAGCCAAGCCACGTTAGCGCCGTTCTGCAACAACATGTACGAAAAGAAAAAAGGCAGGGCGAAGGTCATGGCCAGGTACCAGTACAGCGGTAGCCAGCTCTTGAGGCGACGCGGCCAGTAGCGCACCAGCATCAGCGGCAGGAACAGTAGCGAGCCGAACAGGCGCAGGCTGAGGCTTTCGTAGGGCTGCGGCAGCAGCTTGGCCCATACGAGGTAGTAGGCGGGAAAGCCGAACACGCCCAGGGCGCCCATCCAGCGCATCTTGGGCTCGGAATACCGGGCGCGGGTGAAGACAGCCGTCTGAAAACGCTGCCAGCTGCGTTTGGTGGTCCACCAGGCAAGGCGCATCCAGCGCGGTGCCCGGTACGTGTTCGATCGGGTGGCTTCGGTCGTGGTCATTCGCACCCAGGCTGGAAGACTACTGGCCCCGTGGATCGCAATGGCATCGCGGAGTCGCCCGAACATGCGCGGCATGCCACCGGTATCAGGACGCAGGTCCCACGCCACCGGCGGCGCGCGGTGCCGGTTTTCCGGCACCTCGTCGGAGTCCATGTTGCACATCGCGGGCCATCGGTACGCAGTCCGACCACGGATGCGCTGGAGCCCGATCGGATACTAGTGGAATTGACCGGAATTGGGCGAGTGGAGAAACGCCTGATCCGCGCAGAAAGTCAGCAATGACG
Organism: Tahibacter amnicola; assembly: GCF_025398735.1. Classification (NCBI taxonomy): domain Bacteria; kingdom Pseudomonadati; phylum Pseudomonadota; class Gammaproteobacteria; order Lysobacterales; family Rhodanobacteraceae; genus Tahibacter; species Tahibacter amnicola. Next base: position 4,688,471 of record NZ_CP104694.1, on the reverse strand, counting down.
CGGCTGCCAGCGGTGCCGGCGCGGGTGACGGAGAAGTCGGCGCCGCACGGGACGGGGCAGGATGGTCGAGCGTGCCGATGACACGGCTTCCTGGGCCGTATCGCTAGCGGTAATCCCGATGGCACGCGTTGCAGGCGTCCTTGAGGGCGGAGACCTCGCGGTCCAGCGCCGGACAGTCTGCAGGGGGCGCGCTGGCCAGGCGCTGCGTGGTATCGGCAAATCGTCGCGCCTGGGTGCGGAAGTCCGGCGTTTGCGCGGCGTCCGGATGTGCCGGCTCGATGTCGGCACTGATAGCCGCCAGCATGTCCAGGTGCGGGCGCAGGGTGTCCGCCGTGCATCGTTTGTCGCGCTGGGCGTTCTGAAGCGCGGCAAAATGATGCTGGATCACAGCCATCACACCGCGAGGCCATGCGTTCCGCAGGCGCAGCGCGTTACTCGCGCTGAAAGTGGCCAGCGCGCCGACCAGGAGGCCGGTCAGTAGGAGGATCACAGAGCGCATGGGCAATCCGTCGGAAAATGAACAGCATAACCCGGTGGGCAAATCGATGGCGTGGCGGCGCAGAGGCGGCCTAGGCCGATACGACCTCCGGCAGGTCACCCTCGCACACCGCGCGCCCCCGACCGCTGTGCTTGGCGGCATACAGGGCGCGATCGGCCGCGCTGAACCAGGCCTCGGGGCTGCCCGGCGCGTGCGGGCGGATGCTGGCGACGCCGACGCTGATGCCCAGCGGCACCGGCCCGGCGGGGGCCGTGAAGGTTGCGGTGCAGACGGCAAGGATCATCGCCTCGGCCAGATTGCGCGCCCGCCGGTGATCAGCGTCCGCCAGGACCACGCCGAACTCTTCGCCGCCCAGCCGGCCGAGCATGTCGCCGTCGCGTATCGTGCCGCGAATCGCCGTGGCGATGGCCAGCAAGGCCTGGTCGCCCACCTGGTGTCCGTGGCGGTCGTTGATGGCCTTGAAATGGTCGGCGTCGATCAGCAGCAGGCTGGCGTCCCGTCCATTCTTGAGCGCCCGCTCGTAAACCTCGCCCAGCTCGCGCAGGAACTCGCGCCGGTTCGCCGCGCCGGTGAGCGGATCGGTTTCCGACAGGTGACGCAACCGGCGCGACTGCTCGCGCTGGGTCCGCAGGAGCGTAAACAGGAGCAGCACGCTTGCGAACAGACCCACGGCGACGGCGGCCATCAGCCAGAGCGTCAGGCGTTCGCGCTCCAGTGCGGCGGCCTTGCGTTCCGCGTCGGCCTCGGCGCGGCTGAGTGCCAGTTCTTTCACATGGTTCTCGTGTTCAAGCGTGTCGATGAGACGTTGTTTTTCCAGGTTGGCGTACTTGGCTTCCAGCTCCACCATGCTGCGCCGGCTTTCGCGCGAGGTCTGTTCTTCCAGGCGCAGCAGCGCTTCCTTCGCCGCGGCGAACGCGGTATCGCGGTCGCCGGCGGCGTCGGCGATATCCATCTGGGTGAGCAGGGCGCTCGGAAGGAGGGCGGCGGCGTGCGCCGAGCGGATCCGGCGCAGGGCGTCCGCAATCGTGCGGCGTGCCTCGTCGTGACGACCCAGCTGGCTCTGCGCCTGCGCCGTAGTGATCATCGACAGTGCCGCGTGCGCCTGTCGTCCTGCGGCGCGCTCGAAGGCGAGGGCGTTCTGCGCCAGGCGCAGTGCTTCTGCCGCGTTGCCTTCCGCCAGGTGCAGGCTGGCGATTTCGTCGTCGAGCGAGGCAGCCATGGAGGGCATGCCCAGCTTCTCGAACAGAGCCCGGGTCTGGCTGGTCAGCGCGAGCGCCTGCTCGTTGTGTTCCGCGTCGCGCTCGAGCCCGGCCAGATAATGAAGGGCGCGGGCGAGATTGAAATCATCCCCCGCCGTCACGGCCTCGTCGCGGCCGCGTTCGCAGTAGCTGCGCGCCTGGGTTGCGTTCTCGGAGAGAATCAGGAACTCGCACATGTCCACGATGGCCCGCCGTTGCAGCGGTGCGTCGCCGTCGACGCGCAACTGCGCGGCTGCTGCTGTGCCCAGGCGCAGGCCTTCCTCGTACTTGCCTTGATCCAGCAGGCTCGACGCCCGCAGCAGGCTGGCCTCGGCATGTGCTGTCGGAAGATTCCTGGATTCGGCCAGGGCATCCAGCCGGGCGGCAATGGCCTCGGTCTGTTTCAGGCTGGCCAGCATCATCGACGCACGCCCCATCAGCATGAGGATCTCGCGCTGGTCCGGTGGTGCCGCCCTTACCTCGGGCAAGGCCAGCAGCCGTTCGCCCTCGGTCAGGGCGTGACTGGGCGCATCCAGCGACAGGCGCCGCAGTCGTTCGATCGGGGATATGTCGGCCACCGCGATATGGGCAGCGAGGGCGAAAAACGCCGATAGCAGGGCCTTGCCGACTCGGGCCGGGCGGCGGTGGACGGATGGCGGATGGACCGTCAGTCTCATGGCGTTGCGGCCAAGCATAAGCCGTTCCAGCAGTAAAGGCGCGAAACCGCGGAAACGAAAGGTAAAATCGGCGGATGTCCGAAGAAATCCAAGCATCCCGATTTGGCGGCGTAGACCGCCTGTATGGCCGCGGCAGCGTCGAACGCCTGGCCGGAGCGCACGTGGCGGTGATCGGCGTCGGCGGTGTCGGCTCCTGGGCCGTGGAGGCGCTGGCGCGATCCGGCGTCGGCCGGTTGACGCTGGTCGATCCCGACGACGTCTGCGTTTCCAACACCAACCGCCAGCTGCATGCGCTGGACGGCGAGTTTGGTCGCGCCAAGGTCGATGTGCTGGCCCAGCGCGCCAGGGCGATCAACCCGGCAATCGCGGTCGAGCGCATCGCGTCGTTCCTCACGCCGTCGAACCTGACCGACCTGCTCGACCGGGACTACGACGTCATCCTCGACGCCTGCGACAGTTTTCGCGTCAAGGTGGAGATGATCGCCTGGTGCCGCCGCAACAAGCGATCACTGGTCGTCGTCGGTTCCGCCGGCGGGCGCGTTGATCCGACGCGCATCCAGGTGCGCGACCTGTCGCGCACCGAGCACGATGCGCTGCTGTCGCTGATCCGCAAGAAGCTCCGCCAGGATTTCGGCTTTCCGCGCAACCGCGATCGCTATTTCAGCATTCCGGCTGTCTTCTCACTGGAGAACGTGCGGTATCCCCAGGCCGATGGCACCGTCTGCGGCACACGCCCGAGCGACGCGGACGCGGGGTTCCGCCTCGATTGTGGCAGCGGACTGGGGGCCGCGATGCATGTGACGGCAGCCTTTGGCATGGTGGCAGCCGGCAAGGTGATCGAGCGGGTGCTGGCTGCGCGTCAACCCGTCTGACTGGGCTGAATGCCGAACAGGCGTGCAGCGTTGGCGCTGGTTGCCTCGGCGATCTGCGCCGCCGGTTCATTGCGCAGACGGGCGACGGCGTCGAGTACTTCGGCCACGCGTGCCGGTTCATTGCGTTCGCCGCGATGCGTGGACAGTGGCTGGTCGGGGGCGTCACTCTCCAGCAGCAGGTATTCCAGCGGCATCGTCGCCACGATCTGACGCAGCCGGGTCGCCCGCTCGTAGGTGATGGGGCCGCCAAAGCCGAGCATAAATCCCAGTTTCCACAATTGGCCTGCCTGTTCCAGGCTGCCGGAATAGCTGTGCACGACGCCGCGCAGCCGGCCGACCCGCTTGATCATGGCGGTGACTTCTTCCACCCCCGGCGTGCGTGCACGATGACCGGAAGATCCGATTCACGGGCCGCGACGAGCTGGGCTTCGAAGAAGTGGCGCTGGCGTTGCGGATCGAGCCCTTCGACGAAGTAGTCCAGGCCGCATTCCCCGACCGCGACGGCGTCGCCGGCCTCCAGTTGCCGGTACAGCGCATCGATGTGCGCGTCCTGGTGTTCCTCCAGCAGCAAGGGATGCAGACCGTAGGCCGGGTGCAGGCCGGGCTCGCTGGCGCACAGCGTGCGCAGCGCGTCCCAGTCGGCGTGGCGGATGGCTGGAATAACCTGGTCGCAGACGCCGGCGGCGCGTGCGCGCCGGATCACCGCGGGCCGGTCTTCCGCGAACTCCGGAACGTCCAGGTGGCAATGCGTGTCGACCAGGCGGTAGGCGACGGTATCCATGCGTGCAGTCTTGGGGATGCGACCGGCGCACCGCAAGCCCGGTTCGATACACCCGACTGCCTGTACACTTGCCGACCCCATCCCGACCGCGACCAGCGGTGACTTCGCGCCGATGAACCTGCCTGATCCCGCCGTTAGCGTGCTGCTGATCGCCTACAAGGCGCGCGATACGATCACCGCCGCGATCGACGGCGCCCTGGCGCAGACGGTCCCCTGCGAGATCATCATCTCAGACGACGCGTCCCCTGATGATACCTTCGAGGTAGCGCGCGCCCATGTCGAGGGATACCAGGGGCCGCACCGGATCACCGTGCGTCGCTGCGTCGAAAATCGCGGAATCGGCCGCCACCTGAGCGAGCTGATGGCCATGGCGCGGGGGCGTGTCTTCGTGATCATGGCCGGCGACGATATCTCGCGTCCTACGCGGGCGGGGCGGGCGCTCGCTGCGTTTGATGCGGATCCGCAATTGGCCATCCTCGGCAGCGTGGTCGACGAGATCGACATGAACGGCGCGCCGCTGCGAAAGGGAGTGCGACACATGCCGGATGAGTTTGACCTGCAGTACTTCTGCCGTGCGGGGAAGCTCGTGACCTTGCTCGGGGCCACCATCGCCGTGCGGCGTGACGTGTTCGACCGGTTCGGCCCGCTGGTGGCCGGCGCCGAGGACAACATCCTTACCCTGCGCGCGATGTTGCTGGGACGCGGCCGTTGCCTGGACATGGCCCTGGTCGACTATCGCCAGAACCCCGACAGTCTCGGCAACTGGATCTTTGCGCGTAGCGACGATTCGCCGGAGAAGTTCCGTCGCCGCTACACGCGGACCATACGCATGTACCGCGACATCGCCGGCGATATCGAGAAGGCGGCGACGCTGTCGGCCGGCCTGTCGGCACAGCAGCGCAGAGACGTCGCGGACGTGGTCGCGATGTATCGAATCGAAGCGGATGCCCGCGAGGCGATTCTCGATCGCCCGCGAAGGGAATGGCTCGGTCCGATCTGGCGCGGTCTGTGCCAGCGTGGCTTGCGTCGCAAGAGCCTTGAGCGCGCGCTCAAACTGTTGGTACCGCGGCGTTGGTTCGGCTTGAAGTAGCGCCCGTCAGACGATCCACCAGGCGGCGAGCCCCAGGAACAGGCTCATGCTCACCACATCGGTGGCGGTGGTGAGGAAGATGCTGGACGCGGTGGCCGGATCTGCCCCCAGCCGCTTGAGCGCCAGCGGCACGCAGGCACCCGCTACGCCTGAAATCGCGCAGCTGCAGGTCATCGCCAGGAAGGTGATGACCGCCAGCGCCAGGGGATTGCCGTGCTGCTGCGCGACAGCCATGGCATACATGCCGGCAGCGGCGAGCAGGCCGGTGAGCGCACCGTTGGCGAATCCGAGGATGGCTTCCTTGCCCATGAGAGCAAAGGCCTGGCCGGCGCGGACCTCGCCCAGGGTCATGCCGCGCAGGGTCACCGCCAGGGCCTGGCAACCCGTATTGCTGCATTGTCCAGAAAGTACCGGAATGAACACGGCGAGCAGGACGATCCGGTTGATCGTGTCCTGGAACGCGCCGACGACGCCCGCGGCGACAAAGGCCGTGAACAGGTTCAGCTGCAGCCAGGGATGCCGGAACTTCAACGCGCGCAACCAGGGCGTTGCGGTTCGTTCCTCTTTCTCCACACCGACCATCGAGCCGGCCTGTGCACTGATCTCGAAGGTCTGCTGTTCGAACAGAACCGAGCCGCGCACAACCCCGATCAGGCGATTGGCGTCATCACACACCGGGTACACCGGATAGTGCCGCGTGACGACGTCGTGCATGGCGTCGATCAGATCGGTTTCCGGATGCAGGAAGAACGGGGTCGGCACCATGACGTCGGCGAGCGTGTCATCGGCGTTGGCGTAGAGGAGCTCGCGGAACGCAACGACGCCGACCAGCCGGTCGTCCGCGTCGACGACATAGAGATATGTGATCAGCGTCTTCTTGACGGCTTCGCGCAGTGACTCCACCGCCTCGCGGATGCGTGTGCCTGCAAGGAACACGGCATTGGGCCGCTCCATCAACCGCCCGACGGTGTTTTCCGGCCAGGCGCGGTCTTCCAGCCACTGCTCGCCAGCCGCGTTGGCCGCGACGATGCGATCGCGCCGGCTGGGCGCGAATTCTTCCAGGATTTCCACTGCCTGGCCCGGGTTGAGCTCGGCAAGTACGGCGGCAACTTCGGCGTCGTCGCGATGGGCCAGGGCGTCGGCGGCGCCCTTCGGGTCGAGTTCGCGAAGGTGTTTCGACAGTGGATCCATCGGAAAGCCTGGCGGGGGCGAAGTAGCGATCCTACCGGAGGCCGGCTGAAGCATGAACCCGGCCTTCGCCGGCGGCCTCGGCTGGACTGCTTCGCGAAGATTCAGCCTCGGGGGAGCACCCTCGAGCTGCATCCGGCAGTGGACCCATGGATCGCCGGACGCGGAACTCCAAGGAGGTCTTATGCGTACGCAGTTTTCACGGATCACCGCGCTGGCGCTGACCGGCGCCGTCATCTTCGGTACCGCCACTCCCGTCTTCGCCAACCATCGCGGTTGCTACAACTGCGGCGTGGTGCGCGAGGCCTATCGCGAGCGCGGTGAAGACCGCCGCCTGGGTGGCGGCACAGTGATTGGAGCCCTGGCGGGCGCGGCGATCGGCAACCAGGTTGGCAAGGGCGACGGACGCAAGGCAGCGACCGTCGCCGGCGCGTTGGCTGGCGGTGCGGTTGGACACAATGTCGAGAAGCGTCACCGTCGCGACCGCACCTACTGGCACGTCGAGGTATCGATGGATAACGGCGGTTATCGCGTGCTGAACATGCGCAACAACCGCCAGTCGCTGCGGCCCGGTGATCGCGTGGTTGTTCGGAATGGAGAAGCGTACTTGTTGCGTTAATCCATCTTGCGACATATGCCGCGCCGGAGTTCCGGCGCGGTATTCACGCTAGTTCACCGCGTAGAAGCGGTGCTCGCCGATGACCATGAGCGGCCGTCCGGCGGCCCAGGATGGCTGGTTTGCATAGCTGGCCAGAAAGTGGTTCGCGCCGGGCACGACCAGCATGCGCAGGTCTTCCGGCAACGCCCACACGTTGAGCGCGGCGCTGGCTACGGACCAGGCGTTATTCCACGCGTCGACATTGTCAATCTGGTAATTTTTGCTCGTTATGGAAAGGGCGAATTGTCCACGTGCCGTGAGCACCTGACACAAATTGTCACCCCAGCGACGCTGCTCCAGGCGTCGGAGACCCACTTCCGCTACGGCCATCTGGCCACGCATGGATTCACTGCGGGCTTCCAGGTATACCGTCGCGGCCAGGCAGGTCTGGTCGGCGAGGGGCTGTGGCATGAGCGTCGTCATCCACATCAGCAGGCCCAGTTTCATGGTCACACCTCCGTGCACACCGAACCGCCCACAGATAGGCCCGGCACGGGCTGATCGATCGGGGATTCAGAATGTCGGTTGCGCCGCGCACTCCAGCGGCGTGGCTGTGTCCTGATTGCCCCCGGCAACGGCCAGGGCAGGTAAGACAGCCGGTTGATCACCTCTCCCGCTCTGCCGGGAGTCCATAGACCGCGGTCGCCATTGGGCGTAGAGCCCGGCGGACCGTCACCACGTCGAACCGACAGGGTGGGGTTCGATACGGGTGGGTCTGCAGATTTGCCGTCTCGGGGATTGTCGCCCGAACGGTCGAATGGGGCGCACCCTACCGGCCCGGGGACGAGCTGTCAAACCGGGCTGGACCCTGGTTAACAGTCGCGTAACATCTTGTTCAGACAATATTTTGGGTGGAAAACGGGAAAAATATTAACTTCTACCGTTTTTCACTTTGCCTGGAGGGGCGGCCGGGCGGATGCCGCCTCTCGGGCGAACTACCTTATTGGTAGCCGTAGAAATCCTTGAGCATGGTCTCGGAACCGGTGTAATCCGTGACGTTGGCCGGGACGAACTTCGAGGTGCCCAGTTCGAGCAGGAGGTTGCTCAGGCTCGGGTCCTGGTCCAGCTTCAGTAGCGCCTGGGTCACCTTGCTGCGGACGTCTTCGGGCACCGTGGCGCTGGCCGAAATCGCAGCGCCTGCAAACTCGCGGGAGGTCTTGACCGGGGTGAGGTTGGGGTACTGGTCCTTGAGCCAGGTCGGAATCATCGCGGCCTGGGCTTCGCCGGCGAACACCGCTTCCACGGCATCGCGCCACGAGGCGGCGGAGGACTCGATATCCGGCTGCTGGATCGGGTTGGGGTAGAAGCCCAGGAGCAGGGCATAGCCCAGGCTGGGCGCGCCCATGCAGACGATCTTGGTGCCGACCAGGGCCTCCAGGCCGCGATCCTGCAGGTCGACATTGGTCACCAGGGTATAGCTCTGGTTTTCCGCCGTGCGCACCAGCGGGAGGTACTTGAACCGGGCGATGCGGTAGTCGGCCAGGTGTGCTTCGTCGAGCGAGAAGTCGACTTTCTGGTTCTGGCGCATATCGCGCCAATAGAAGTGGTAGTTCTTCGGTGTAACCAGGGTGAAGCGCTCACCCGTCGCCTTCGCGAGATAGTCCACCAGGGGGCGGTAGACCTCGGTGGCTTTCTCCGGGGGATAGATCGGCTCGACGGCGAAGGTGTAGTCCGCCGCGACAGCCGGGGCGGCCAGCAATACCGCCGCCGCGCAAAAGCCCATGAGGCGCTGACCCATGCCAATTCGCTGGCTCATGCCAAATCTCCCCTAATACCCCTGAATTCGCCTGATTATACGCAATCTTCGCTAGCCAATTTCAGGGCCACTTTCGATGCGCGCGGCAAATCCTTGTAAATGGGGCTTATGTTGTGGCGGTCTCAGCCGCAGTGCCGGGCAACTTCGGCGGCCCTAGCACCTCGATGGGTGCGCCGCCGTCGGCAAACACGACGGCACCGGACTGGGCAACGTCGCGGCGCAGCACGGCCAGGCCGATCGCTGAGCCCCCCTCGTGAGCGTGCTGCAGAAGGATCCCGGCTTCGCCGCCCTGGGCATCGCGCAGGGTGCCGGCAGTGGCAAGGACGTCCGGCCTGGCGCGCACCACCGCAGGGCCCCGTTTGTCGGCGCCACCTTTGAAATGCAGGCGGGCCACGATTTCCTGCCCCGGGTAACAGCCCTTGCGATGGCTGATGGCTCCCAGCGCCTGGAAACCCATCCAGGAAGGAAGCACTTGCTCGATGGCGTGCTCCGGCAGCCAGGGCAGGCCGTGCTCGATATCCGCGCAGGTCCATGCCGCGGGCGCGCTGGCAGGTGGCGCACTATCGGTGCAGTCCGGGGCCAGGTGCAGGTACCGGCCGTCGGGCAACGGTATCGACGCCGCACCGGCCGGCGCGGCGCCCTCCGCGGATCCCCACAGTCGCCATCCGCTGACCACGGCCACCTGAACTTTCAGGCGAAAGACGAACATTTTCAGGGGCGTGACGATTGACGCGGCATCGCCGCCGCGCATCACCAGCCAGTAGCGGCTTTCGTCCCAGCAATACAGGTGAAAGAGACGCCGCACGCGCCCTTGTGTCGTGAGCCACCCGTTGAGTTGGCTGTTTCCCGGCGCCAGGGCCAGCACATCGTTACAGAATTGGGCCTGCGCGAATTTCTGCGCGTCCGGACCCGCCAGCTCGACAACCTCAGGCGCAGGTAACGCAATCACGGCGTGACGATCTCCAGGGGAATCAGGCGAGTATCGCAAACCCCTGCGTCCAAACCCATGCACACGCGCAATGGGTGGAGCAGGCAGGTAGTCCACGCCGGTTCGAATGGCCCGCATCCCTTGTCAGTTCCCCCTCGGGCGTTACCCTTCGCGCCGCTTCAAAACCTATGCCCGAATCCACTTCCCAGCCAGTTCCGCCTGACCACGTCGCTCCCGAGCCTGCTGCTCCGGTGCCGACGGACGCCCCCGTGCGTCCGCGTGAGGTCGGTGGCCGCCAGGGGCCGGAGCCTACCCGCTACGGTGACTGGGAAAAGAATGGCCGTTGCATCGATTTCTGAACGCATGCGGCCGAGGGCCGCTTGCGCCGGAAACGATGGGATGTCGGATCGGTAACCCGGTTGGCGTAAAGGATGGCGACCATGCCTCAAGCGGCACGACCCTTGTCACCGCACCTCCAGATCTACCGTTGGCAGATCCAGATGGTGTCCTCGATCCTGCACCGCGCGGCAGGTATCGCCCTCGCATTCGGCACGATCCTGCTGGTGTGTCTGCTCGGCGGTCTGGCGGCCGGCCCCGAGGCCTACGCCAAGGTGCAGGCCTGTGCCGGCTCGCTGATCGGGCAGGTGCTGCTGTTTGGCTGGACCTGGTCACTGGCCTATCACCTGCTGAACGGCCTTCGTCATCTCGCCGAAGACACCGGTTGGGGTTACCGCATCGAGCAGTTCGTGCGTACCGGCTGGCTGGCCGTCATCGGTTCGCTGGTGCTGACTGCCCTTGTCTGGGCCTGCGTCTTCCTGCGCGGAGGTGCGGCATGAAGAACGCACGCCTTCGCACGCCGCTCAAGAACGTCCGCGGCCTCGGTTCCGCGCGTGGCGGTACCCACCATTTCATCGTCCAGCGCATCACGGCGCTCGCCCTGGTGCCGCTGTCCATCTGGTTTGTCTGGCTGGCCCTGCGCCTGCTGCACCTGGACTACGCCAGTGCCCGCGCCCTCGTCGGTCAGCCCTGCAATGCCGTGCTGATGGTGTCCTTCCTGGTGGCCGTGTTCTGGCACGCCCAGCTGGGCCTGCAGGTCGTGATCGAAGACTACGTGCACACGCGCGGCCTGGAAATCACCGCGCAGGTCACCGTGAAGTTCCTCGCCGTGCTTGGTGCGCTCGCCAGCATCCTGGCCGTGGCCCGCATCGCTCTGGGAAGCTGACGAGATGGAAAGCTACAAGATCCAGCAACACAAATACGACGTCGTGGTGGTGGGCGCCGGCGGTGCCGGCCTGCGCGCCACCTTCGGCATGGCCGCCAAGGGCCTGAGCACCGCGTGCATCACCAAGGTATTCCCGACGCGCTCGCACACGGTGGCGGCGCAGGGCGGCATGTCGGCGGCCCTCGCCAACATGGGTGAGGACGACTGGCGTTTCCACTTCTACGACACCATCAAGGGGTCGGACTGGCTGGGCGACCAGGACGCGATCGAATACATGTGCCGCGAAGCCATTCCGGCCGTGATCGAGCTGGAGCACTACGGCGTGCCGTTCTCGCGCACCGAGGACGGCAAGATCTACCAGCGCCCGTTTGGCGGCATGACCACGCACTACGGCAAGGGGACCGCGCAGCGTACCTGCGCAGCGGCCGACCGTACCGGACATGCGATCCTGCACACGCTGTATCAGCAGTCGCTCAAGCACGACGCGCGTTTCTACATCGAGTATTTCGCGCTCGACCTGATCATGGATTCGGAAGGCGTCTGCCGCGGCGTGATTGCCCTGGACATGGCCGAGGGCACGATCCATCTCTTCCGCGCCCACGCGGTGGTGCTGGCGACCGGCGGATACGGCCGTGCCTATTTCTCCGCGACGTCGGCACATACCTGTACGGGTGATGGCGGCGGCATGGTGCTGCGTGCCGGCCTGCCGCTGCAGGACATGGAATTCGTGCAGTTCCATCCGACGGGCATCTACGGCGCGGGCTGCCTGATCACCGAAGGCGTGCGCGGCGAGGGCGGTTACCTCACCAATTCCAAGGGCGAGCGCTTCATGGAGCGCTACGCACCGAACGCCAAGGACCTCGCTTCCCGCGACGTCGTCTCGCGCGCGATGACGATCGAAATCCGCGAAGGGCGCGGCGTCGGCCCGGGCGCTGACCATATTCACCTGAACCTGATGCATCTGGGGCCTTCGGTCATCAACGAAAAGCTGCCGGGTATTGCGGAAAGCGCGCACATCTTCGCGGGCGTCGACGTGGCCAAGCAGCCGATCCCGGTGCTGCCGACGGTGCACTACAACATGGGTGGCATTCCGACGAACTATCACGGCGAAGTGGTACGCAAGGTCGGTGACAATCCCGACGCCGTCGTGCCGGGTCTGTTCGCCATTGGCGAGGCGGCCTGCGTGTCGGTGCACGGGGCCAACCGCCTCGGCTCCAACTCGCTGCTCGACCTCGTCGTGTTCGGTCGCGCCGCGGCCAATCGCGCGGCCGAGATCATCAAGCCAGGCACGCCGCACAAGGATCTGCCGGCCTCGGCCTGCGATGCCGCGCTGGCGAATTTCGACAAGTTGCGCTTTGCCAAGGGTGGTTCGCCGACGGCGGATATCCGCCTGAACATGCAGCGCATCATGCAGAAGGACGCCGCCGTGTTCCGCACCGGCGAGACGCTCAAGGAAGGCTGCACCAAGATCAGCCAGGCCTACGATTCCTTCGCGGATGTGCGCGTGAGCGACCGTTCCCTGGTGTGGAACTCGGATCTGATCGAAACGCTGGAACTGCAGAACCTGCTGGGCCAGGCGGTGGCGACGATGTATTCGGCCGAGAACCGCAAGGAAAGCCGTGGCGCGCATGCGCGCGAGGATTTCCAGGACCGCGATGATGCGAACTGGCAGAAGCACACCCTGGTGAACGTGGATGCGGCGGGGAAGGTCGGCTTCGACTATCGCCCGGTGCACATGTACACGCTGACCAAGGACGTCGACGTCGTTCCGCCCAAGCCGCGCGTCTACTGAGGTATCGGCGATGGCACGCGAGGGCGGGCTGATCCGCTGGCAGTGGCAAGGCTACGATCGCAACCACCGCGATCGGTTGAACCTGGTGCTGCACATGCTGGCCGTGCCGGCTTTCATCGCCGGCGTGCTCGCGGCGGTGACGTCGTTGGTGCATGGCCAATGGCTGGCGGCTGGCGTCTCGGTCGTGGTCGCGGTGGCGGCATTTGCCGTGCAGGGCGTCGGTCACAAGCGCGAGGCTGAGGCGCCGATACCGTTTGACGGCCCTGCCGATTTCATCGGTCGCGTGCTGATTGAGCAATTCATCACTTTTCCGCGTTTTGTACTAAGTGGCGGCTGGCTGAACAACCTGATCAGCGCCGACAGCAACTCAAGGAATCGCCATGGCTGAGTTCACCCTTCCGAAGAACTCCAAGGTGCAGAAGGGCAAGCATTTCCCGGCGCCCGCGGGTGCCAAAAGTGTGCGCACCTTCAAGGTCTACCGTTGGAATCCGGATGATGGCCAGAATCCGCGCGTGGACACCTACGACGTCGACATGGCCAGTTGCGGCCCGATGGTTCTGGACGCGCTGATCAAGATCAAGAACGAGATCGACCCGACCCTGACCTTCCGCCGTTCCTGTCGCGAAGGCATCTGCGGCTCGTGCGCCATGAACATCGACGGCACCAATACGCTGGCCTGCACCAAGGCCGTCGGCGATTGCGGGGGCAAGGAGGTGCCGGTTTATCCGCTGCCGCATATGCAGGTCGTGAAAGACCTGGTGCCCGACCTGACGCATTTCTACGCGCAGTACGCGTCGATCAAGCCCTGGATCCGCACCCAGAGTGCGCCGCCGCCGGACTCGGAGCGCCTTCAATCCAAGGAAGACCGCGCCAAGCTCGACGGTCTCTACGAATGCATCCTGTGCGCGTGCTGCTCGACGTCCTGCCCGAGCTACTGGTGGAACGGCGATCGCTATCTCGGCCCGGCCGTGCTGCTGCAGGCTTACCGCTGGATCGTCGACAGCCGTGACGAAGACACCGGCGCGCGCCTGGACGACCTGGAAGACCCGTTCCGCCTGTATCGCTGCCACACCATCATGAACTGCGCCCGCACCTGCCCGAAGGGTCTCAACCCGGCCAAGGCCATCGCGGAGATCAAAAAGCTCATGGTGGAACGCCAGGGCGCGTGAAGTTAGCGACGCCGCGTCCTGTCGGCGTGGCGAAGGGCACAGTGACCATGAGCGAACCTTCCGAACTGGCACGGCTGCGCTGGCGTTGCCGGCGCGGCACGCGCGAGCTGGACGCGCTGGTGGGCTGGTGGCTGGACGCTCGCTACCCCGTTGTGGATGCCCAGTTGCGCCAGGCTTTCGCCGAGCTGCTGGATGTGCAGGATCCGGATCTGTGGGACTGGCTGGTCGGTCGTCGCGAGCCCGACCGCGCTGACTGGCGCGACATCATCCGTGAAATCCGCGACCGCCCTCGCGTTTGACTACGCCGGTTCGGACGCTGTCCGCTACGCCGGGCTGGGCGTGTGCCTGCTCGCCATCGCATCCCTCTGGCTGTGTGCCATGCCGGCGCCGGCGGCGGCCATCGCCAGCATCCTCGTTGTGCTGGTCGCGTGGCGCCACTGGTCGCAGCCGCGGGGCGCGCCGGTGCGAATCGCCTGGCGCGAGGACGGCAGCTGGGCCTGGATGGCCGAACAGGGCCTCATCCTCGACGCCGACCTGCTCGACTGGCGTCGCCTGGGGATGTGCCTCCTCCTGCGACTGCGCCTGGCCACCGGCCGCGTCGCCACCGTGATCCTGACGCCAGACAACCTCGACCGGGAATCCCGCCGGCGGCTGCTGGTGCGATTGTCCGGCGGGACCGAAGCCCGTGGCCGGGTAATTCCGCTCACCTGAGCGGCATCCGTGACGCGGCACGCTTGCGTCGCGTGCCGGCGTGGGGCACTCTCGCCCGCGATTTCCGGTCAGAGCCGCGCCTTCAAGGATTGTCACCGTCGATGTTCCGACCGTTAGAACTCTTCATCGGCCTGCGCTATACCCGCGCCAAGCGCCGCAATCACTTCATCTCCTTCATCTCCCTGGTGTCGATGGCGGGCATCGCGCTGGGGGTCACGGCCCTCATCGTCGTCATCTCCGTGATGAACGGGTTCGACAACGAACTGCGTTCACGCATCCTCGGAATGGTGTCGCACGCCACCATCGAGGGCGTGCGCGACAGCGTGAAGGACTGGGAATCGGCACTGGCCAAGGCGGAGAAGAACCCGCACGTGCTGGGCGCAGCCCCCTACATAGAGCGTGAAGCCATGCTGCAGGGGCAGCGCGTTGCCGGCGGATTGGTCCGCGGCATCCTTCCTGGTGAAGAGCCGAAGGTGGCGGAAATCCACAACAAGATGAAGTCCGGCAAGCTGACAGACCTGTTTCCCGGTGGGTTTGGCATCGTGCTCGGGCGAGAACTGGCCTACAAGCTGGGCGTCGATGTCGGCGAGCAGGTGGTGGTGTACGCACCGGAGATTCGCGCCACGCCCGTTGGCGCCGTGCCGCGACTCAAGCGCTTCACCGTCGTCGGCGTGTTCGAGATCGGCATGGAGGAATACGACTCGGGACTTGCGATCGTGCACATGGATGATGCGCGGCGCCTCTACCAGACCGATGGTCCCGACGGTATCCGCCTGAAACTGGATGACATGTTCCGCGCCTTCACCGTCGCGCGCGAGCTTGCGGCCGAGCTTGGCGGGCTGTATCGCGTGCGCGACTGGATGCAGGGCCATGCCAACTTCTTCCGCGCCATCGCGATGGAGAAGCGCGTGATGTTCATGATCCTTTCGCTCATCGTCGCCGTGGCGGCATTCAACCTGGTGTCGACGCTGGTGATGCTGGTCACCGACAAGCAGGCGGATATCGCCATCCTGCGCACGCTCGGTGCTTCACCCGGCACGATCATGGGCGTCTTCATGGTGCAGGGGGTGGTGGTCGGCGTCATCGGTATCGCCATAGGCACCCTGCTCGGGGTAGTGCTCGCGTTGAACCTGGAAGCGATCGTCAAGTTCATCGAGACGAAAACAGGCCTGGTGTTCCTGTCGCCGGACGTCTACTACATCAGCGACCTGCCGTCGGACATGCAATGGAGCGATGTCGGCCTGATTGCCCTCCTGGGCTTCGTCTTCTCGCTGCTCGCGACGTTATATCCGGCGTGGCGTGCGGCCCGTACCGAACCGGCGGCGGCGCTACGTTATGAGTAAGCATGATCTGGCGCAGCAAGCCGCGGGCCGCGCACCCGGCAACGTGGTGCTGTCGGCGCGCGATGTGGGCAAGTCGTTCCGCGAAGGCGGCCTGAACACGGATGTGTTGTCTGGCCTGAGCTTCGAACTGGCGCGCGGCGAGACACTCGCGATTGTCGGTGCCTCCGGTTCGGGCAAGAGCACGCTGCTGCACATTCTGGGAGGGCTGGATACGCCTACCAGCGGTGATGTCGAAGTCGATGGCCAGCGCATGTCGACGCTCTCCGACCGCGCGCGAGGCCAGCTGCGCAACCGCGCATTGGGCTTCATCTACCAGTTCCACCACCTGCTGCCGGAATTCACGGCACTGGAAAACGTGTGCATGCCGCTGCTGATCCGCGGCACGCCGGTAGCCGAAGCCCAACGCAGGGCGTCTGAACTCCTCGAACGCGTAGGTCTGGACCATCGCCTGCAGCACAAGCCCGGCGAGATGTCCGGTGGCGAACGGCAGCGTTGCGCCGTGGCGCGGGCACTGGTGACGCGCCCGGCCTGCGTGCTCGGTGACGAACCGACCGGTAATCTCGATGAGAAGAACGCAGCGCAGGTGTATGCGCTGATGCTGGAACTCAATCGGGAAATCGGTACGAGCTTCATATTGGTGACCCATGACCGCGGGCTTGCCGGACGCATGGACCGCGTGCTGGAACTGCACAGCGGCCGCCTCTACGAGGCCACACGCAAGACCTAGCCGGGAGCCGCACCGTGGCCATGGATGGCCAGAACCCCACTCACCGATTCCCCGGATTGGCCCTGACGCCGTCCGCCGCGCTGGCGCTGCTGGCTGGCGTGGTGCTGGTCCAGGCTTTGCCGGTGCTACCGCCGATGGTGTTGTCGATCGGCCTGCTGGTTGCCAGTGTTTGTGGCCTCCTGCGCTGGCCTCGTCAGTACGCGTGGTTGCTCGTGCTGGTAGGCGCGGCCTGGGCCTGCTGTCGCGCGGACCTGGCTCTCCACGCGCGTCTCGCGCCGGTACTGGAAGGCCAGGATCTCCTCGTGACCGGGCGTGTCGTGGACCTGCCGGATCGCCGCGCGGATGCCCTGCGTTTCGACCTGAGGATCGATACCGCCGCGTCAGAGGGCCAGCCCGTGCCGTTGTCCGGGCGCATACGGCTGTCCTGGCACGGCTCGCCGCCGGAGGTGACGCCGGGGGCGTATTGGCAACTGGTCGTACGGTTGCGCCCACCGCGTGGACTGCGCAATCCCGGTGGGTTCGACTTCGAGCGCTACGCGCTGCAGGCCGGCATCGTTGCCACCGGCTATGTGCGCGAAAGCGCGGACAACCGTTTCCTGGCCGCGCCGGGCCGCTTTGCCATAGATGCCTGGCGCGACCACATTGCCCGGCATATTGATCGCTCGCTCGGAGGCGAACCGCACAGCCGATGGTTGCGCGCGCTGGCCGTGGGTGATCAGCGCGCGCTCACCGATGCCGACTGGACCGTGCTGCGCGCGACCGGCACTTCGCATCTGATGGCGATCTCCGGCTTCCACGTAGGCCTGCTGGCCGGCTTCGGCGTCCTGCTCGCGCGGGCGGTATGGTGGTGCTTTCCCGCCTTGTTGCAGCGAGCCCCGGCCCGCCACTGGGAAGCCCCGGCTGCAGTGGCATTTGCCGCACTGTATACGGCGCTGGCCGGGTTCGGGCTACCGACGCTGCGGACTTTGATCATGATCGCGGTGATCGCCGGCGCGCGGTGGGTGCGGCGGTCGAGCAGTTCCGCGCAGACGCTGGCAGTCGCAGCGACGGTGATATTGGTGATCGATCCTGTCGCCGTGTTGTCGGCGGGATTCTGGCTGTCGTTTCTCGGCGTGGCATGGCTGATGTTCTGCCTGGGAGAGCGGCGGCAGCCCTGGTGGCGCGAAATCGTGCTCGCCCAGGCCGTGACAAGCCTGGGGCTGCTGCCGCTGGGTGTGTGGTTCTTCGGGCAGAGTTCGTTGATCGGGCCGCTGGCCAATCTGGTCGCGGTACCGTGGATCAGTTTCGTGGTCGTGCCGCTGACCCTCGCGGGTGTCGCGATGGCGCAGGTGGCGCCGGTGGCGGGCGATGCCGTGCTCCGCGTGGCGGCACTGGCCATGGACCTGCAGTGTGCGCTGCTCCAGGGCATGGCGACGCTGCCGGCCGCGCAATGGCATTTTGCCGAGCCCTCGGTGCTGGCACTGCTGCTGGCGATGGCCGGCGCGGCGTGGCTGCTGTTGCCGCGCGGCTGGCCGATGAAATGGGTGGGGCTGTTGTTGCTGCTGCCCCTGCTGTGGCCGCGGTCCGACCGGCCCGGCCCTGGCGAGGTGGATGTGGAAGTGCTGGACGTGGGGCAGGGGCTGGCGGTCCTCGTCACGACGAGCAACTACGCGATGGTCTACGACGCGGGTGCGCGCTACCCGTCCGGCTTTGAAATGGGCGGCGCGGCCGTGGTGCCGGCGGCGCATGCGCGCGGCGTGCACTCCCTGGATCTGCTCGTCGTCAGTCATGCGGACAATGATCATGCCGGCGGTGCGCCCGCCGTCGCCGCGGGCCTGGCACCCCGCCGTATCGAGGGCGGGCAGGTTCTGGCTGATCTGCCCGGTGCCGTGCACTGCGAGGCGGGGCGGGAGTGGACATGGAACACCGTGCAATTCAGGACTTTGCACGGCGGCAGCGGTGATCCGCTGCTGTCCGACAACGATCGCTCCTGCGTGATCCTCATCCAGGCTGCCGGCGGTCGCGTGCTCCTGACGGGCGATATCACCCGGCCGGTCGAACAGCGCCTGGTGCCCGTTTTACGTGACGATCCGGTTTCGCCGCTGGCGCTGGTGGTGCCGCATCACGGGAGCAAGACCTCGTCGAGTCCCGCGTTCCTGGACGCGGCGCAGCCGGTTCTGGGTATCGTGTCAGCCGGGTATCACAACCGCTTCGGTCATCCGCATCCGGATGTCGTGTCGCGGTTCGTCAGCCGTGGTGCCGCGCTGCTGAACACAGCGGAAAGCGGCTGCATCCGGCTTCGCATCGGTGCGGACGGATTGCATGTGCGCGAACAATGCCGGCTCGACCGACCGCGCTACTGGTCGCCAATACAGGCAAACTTCCATCGCTAGATGGCCTGAAACGGACGAGGCGGCAATCTGGCGAGGCGTCAGTCGCTGGCGTTTCGAGTGACCGCGCCACCCGTCGTGACGGATGGCGCCTGGGACGTTCTGCAATCAGGGAAGGCGGGCAACCGCCGCTTCGATGGCCTTGCGCACGCGCGGCTGCAGGTCACGGTGCTGCGCCTCCGGTAGCGCGCCGATTTCCACCCAGCGTGCGATCAGTGCCAGCAGTTCGTCGCGTGGACTCGTCTGGTCGCCGCCCGACATGCGCTTGGACAGGCGTGACACCTGCAGGTCCATGCGCCGCTTGCGGTCGTGCTCCGGCGTCTCAACGGCACCCAGGAATTCCAGCTCGACGGTGACATCGTGGGCGTGCTCTGTCGTCTCGGCGTCGGCGGACCGTTCCACGGCGACTGCCGCTGCGGACCGCCGTTGCTCCAGCGCCTTGACGAGGCGTTCGGGCAAACCGTCGTCCGAACCCCACTGTTCCAGGGCCTGGTCGGCCGTGAGAGCGCCACGCTCGGCCTGCTCGCACAACGCGAGCCGATCCAGCGCACGGGTGAACAGGGCCAGTCGTCTGACGCGATCCTCGTCACGGCGGCGCTGCTCGATCGTATCCAGCGCGGCATTCCAGCGGCGGTCGAGCTCGCGGTCGCGCACGGACACATCGGCCCAGCTCTGTTCCAGTTCGCGGCGTTGCGCGCGCTGAATGTCGACCGGCGCCTCCGCCAGTGCTTCGAGGCGTTCGACCAGATCCTGGGCTGCCTGGCGGGCCTGGCTTTCCTGTTGGGCCCGTTCGCGCCGGCCGGCGTCGAGCTTGCCGAACACCGCGTCGCAGGCGGCGCGGAAGGCCTTCCACTGCGCTTCATCGGTGCGCCGCTTGCCGTTCCCGATGGTTTTCCAGCGAGCCTGTAACTCCTTGACCTCGCGTGCGGCACCCGCCAGGTCGGCTGCGCCGGCGACGCGTTCAGCTTCAGCGATCAGCTTGCGCTTGGCGGCCTCCACCTCGGCGGCGTGTGCGTCCAGACGGGCGTCGAGTCGTGCGATGAGGTCCTTGAGGCGTCGTGCCAGTTCCTTGCGCGCGCGCGGGTCGACCTTGTCGAGCGAACGCAGGACTTCGCCAGCGTCCTTGCGATGGCGTCCGAGCGTGGCCCAGTCCGCATCCTCGGGAACCGCTTCGAGCGCCTGCAGCTGGGCTTCGACGTCCTGCTGGTGCGTCTTGCGCAGCGCATCGCGCTTCTCGAAATACTCCTGCGTGGGCTTGAGTGCCTGGTTGCACAGCGCGTGGAAACGCTTGCCGAACGGATTGGCGGCGCGTGCGGCATCCGCTCCTTCACCCACGGTTTCGAGCGCGTCGATCTGCTGCCATTCCTGCCGGGCTTCGCGCACGCGCGTGGCGACGGCGTCCGGATGCAGCCCCTGTGCAGCCAGGGCTTCCACCTGTTCACACAGCTGCTTGCGGCGCTCGTTGTTGGACCAGCGCTGCCAGCGCTTGAGCTCCGCGTAGCGCGCCTGGGCATTGGCCAGACGCTTGTCGTGGCGGGCCAGGGGCGGAAGGCCCTCGAGCATCGTCGCGATGCGGGCGTGCACGGCATGCGCGGCGCTGATGTCGCCGGCTTCCAGCAGGGTTTCCAGTTCGATGACCAGGGCGTCGAGATCGCGCCGCAGCGCCTGGTGCTGTTCGCGCTGCTTTTCCTTGTCCAACTGCGCGCGGGCCAGGGCGGCGTCAAACCGGGCCTGGGCGGCGAGTGCTTCCAGATCGGCGTGCTCGACAGCGGCGATGTCATTCTCCGCCGCCGTGCCAGGATCAGCAGCTGCCACTGGCGCCGTGGCGGGGGGCAATTCCACCGCCAGCGCCGCCAACCGCCGGGTCAGCTCGGCGATCAGGGTTTCCACGCGCTCGCGTTCCGGCAGGTCGGCCGAGGTCGCGGCGACCGTCGAATTCGCTTCGGCAAGCAGGGATTCCAGATGGGGGGCTTCCGGGCGTTCCTTGCGTGCCAGTTCGATATCGAGCCGGGTGCGGAGATCGCGCAGGCGTTCGCGCTGTTCGGCGGCTTCGGCAGTGTCCGAGCGCAGGAAGCTGCGCGTGGACTGGAAGCGTTCGCGCAGCTGCGCAGGGGCGGTTTCGGCAACCGTGGCCCAGATTTCGTCCAGCGACGCCAGTTCGCCGCTGCGTTCGCTGCGAGGCACCGCCAGCAGGGCTTCGATACGTTCACACAGTTGGCGGGCGCGCAGCTCGATGGTGGTCAGGTCGCCGGCCGCAATGCGGCCGGCTTCCACGCGTTCGCGCGCGAGACGGCTGACAACCTTGTCCGTCTTGCGCGTGCGTTCGGCGATACGTGCCAGGGCATCCAGATCGTTGATGCGCGAGAGCGCCACCAGGCGCAGCTTCGGGTCGTTGTCGTTGATGGCGACGGCGGCCAGCAGGCTGGGACGCGTGGCACGTTCCAGCGCTGCACTGCGAAGATCACGATCCACCGCCTCGGTGGCGACGCGCTCGATCTCGTCGGGCGACAGCGTGTCCAGTTCCGCCACACGGCGTTCCAGCGGCGGCACGCCGTCGCTGCGGCCGATCAGCATGGCCAGGTACGCGGTGCGCGCGGTCTCGCGGATGCCGTTGTCGCTATCGGCAGTGGAGCGCTCGCGCCAGGCTTCGTACTGGTTGACGCGGCGAAGCGCCGCCAGGCGCACCCCGGCGTCGGCATCCGTGCGTGCAATCGTGGGCAGCGCCGCGATCAGCTCCGGATCGTTGAGTTCGGTGACGGCGCCGCGGCGGGTCGCCGGATCCTTGCTTTGCCAGCGGGGCTTGAACAGAAAACGGGCGAGTTTCATGGCAGATCGAACCTCAGCTCACGAACGGGCCGGAGGCGATCCGGCCCTGGTAGTCGCAGGTTTCGAAGTGGACGCGGGACCCCCGGTTCCGGTGGGAAAACCGACGGATCGCGGTCACTTCGGGTGTCAGGCGAGACTCTTGAATATTTTGAATCCTGCCAGGTAGACGCCGACCATGCTTCCCAGGTTGGTCAGCAGGAACACCAGCAGGGTGCGGGAGATACGGTTCTTCCACCAGCCAGTCCATTCGCTCACGTCGTGGCGCAGTGTGTCGAAGTCGGCGACGCGCGGCTTGCGCAGGAAAATCTCCACGCCGGCGCTGGCTGCACCCGGCGGGATGCCGGGGCGGAACGGTTTGAGCGGCGCAGCCACGAATGCCGCCAGCACCGAAAGCGGATGCCCGCCGCCGGCCATCGCGCCCAGGCCTGCCAGGCCTCCGGTGAACAGTACCCAGTCGCGCAGTGCATCGACGCCCAGACTGGCATCGCGGCTGAAGGCATAGGCGATGGCCGCGAAGATGGCGACAAAGATCCCCGCTGCCAGCCACTTGGGCCAGCGCGAGCCCGGCGGAACCGCATCAAGTGACGTACGTAACTCCGCTGGCGCCGCCGTCTGCGACTGCAGTTCCTTCTCAAGGCCAGCCAGGTGGCCCGCGCCGACCACCGCCAGCACGCGGCGTTTCGGCGTCCGGGTATTTTCGTCGCGCAGGCTGGCCGCCATGTAGCTGTCGCGTTCGGCGATCAGGCTGCGGTAGAGCGGTTCGGATTCGCGCGCGAATTCGCTGAACGCGCTTTCGAGCATGTCACCGCGCTTGAGCTTTTCGATCTCCTGCTCGCCGATCTCCTCGGTGGAGAAGACGCTGGCACCCAGGCCGCTGATGATACCCATGCGGTCCCAGAATCCGACGCTGCGGTAGGCGCGTTTGAGCGTCACGCCGATGTCGCGATCGATCAGCCAGACCGGAATGTTACGGGCTTCAGCGCGATCCACCGCCGCCTTCAGTTCCGCACCCGGCTCGATGCCGTACTGCTCTGCCAGCCGGCGCTGGAACGCCGACAGGGCCAGGTTGGCAGCGACCAGCCCGGCCTTGCCCTGCCGGATAACCTGGAACAAATCCATTTTGCGCAAAAGGTCCGGGTCGCGCAGGGACGCGTGCCGATTGGCGTCCAGTTCCACCGCGACCGCGTCGAACGGCTCGCGTTCGATCAGGGCCTCGACGGCGGCGACGCTGGCGCGCGAGACGTGCGCCGTGCCGAGCAGGGTGAACTCGGTATCACCCAGCGTCAGCCGCCGGATCGGCTGGCCGAGCAAAGGATCGGGAGGCCCGAAATCTTCGGGATGGGGATCTTCGGTGGTCATGGCAGGTCAGTCGCGGAAGCGACGCAGCAGGTCGTCGTAGGCGTCGATGCGACGGTCGCGCAGGAAGGGCCAGATGCGGCGGACGTGTTCGCTGCGCTTCATGTCGATATCCACCAGCAGCAGTTCGCGCTGGTCCGTGGAAGCCTGGCCCAGGAATTCACCCTGGGCGCCCGCCACGAAACTGGTTCCCCAGAATTGCAGCCCATTGCCGCGGTCGGGCGAGGCCTCGAAGCCGGTGCGATTGCAGGACAGCAGGGGCAGGCCGTTGGCCACAGCGTGGCCGCGCTGCACCGTGACCCAGGCTTCGCGCTGGCGGGCTTTTTCGGCGTCGGTGTCGGCGGGATCCCAGCCGATCGCGGTGGGGTAGAGCAGCAGTTCGGCGCCGGCCAGCGCCATCAGGCGCGCGGCTTCCGGATACCATTGGTCCCAGCACACCAGCACGCCCAGCTTGCCGACCGACGTGGCAATCGGTTCGAAGCCCAGGTCGCCGGGGGTGAAATAGAATTTCTCGTAGAACGCCGGATCGTCCGGAATGTGCATTTTCCGATAGCGCCCGGCGATCGCGCGGGAACGATCGAACACGACGGCCGTGTTGTGATACAGCCCGGCCGCGCGGCGCTCGAACAGCGAAGCGACAACGACCAGCTTCAGTTCCTCGGCCAGGGCGCCGATGCGATCGGTGCTCGGGCCGGGAATGGTTTCGGCGCGGTCAAATTCATCCACGCATTCGTGCTGGCAGAAGTACGGGCCGTTGTGCAGCTCCTGCAGCAGGACCAGGCGCGCACCGGCGGCTGCGGCTTCGCGCAGTCCGGCCTCGATGGCGTCGAGATTGGCGTCGCGGCTGCCGCGTTCGACCTCCTGCAGAAGGGCCACACGCAAGGTGTCGGCACTCATGCGAATACTCCTTTAGGTAGTTGCATCGTCACGCAATGCAGGCTGCCGTTCTGCCAGATCAGCGAGCGGCACGGCACCTGGACGATGGTGCGGTCCGGGTAGGCCTGGGCAATCACGGCTGCAGCGCGGTCGTCCGCTGCATCGCCATAGGCCGGAATGAGAACGGCGCCGTTGACGATCAGGTAGTTGGCATAGGAGGCCGCCAGCCGGCGTCCTTCATCGAGGATGGGCTGCGCCCAGGGCAGGGGAAACAGCCGGTAGGGGCGGTCGTCGACGGTACGCAGTGCGGCCAGTTCGGCCGCCATGGCGGCGAGTTCCGGGTGATGCGGATCGGCCGCGTCGTCGCAGGCCTGGTAGACGATGGCGTCGTTGGGCGCGAAGCGCGCCAGGGTATCGATGTGGGCGTCGGTATCGTCGCCTTCCAGGTAGCCGTGATCCAGCCACAGGATCCGTTGCGCGGCCAGGCCGTCGCGCAGGATGGCGTCCATCGACTCGCGACTCTGCTCCGGGTGGCGCTGGGTGAGGCATTTCCAGGTCGTCAGTACCGTGCCGACGCCGTCCGATTCGATACCCCCCTTCCAGCGCCCAGTCAATCCGGCGGTGTTCGATGTGGTTGCCGGTGAACAGCTTCGCCAGGAGCCCTTCGACCAGGC
The DNA here is from genome assembly GCF_025398735.1 of Tahibacter amnicola. Classification (NCBI taxonomy): domain Bacteria; kingdom Pseudomonadati; phylum Pseudomonadota; class Gammaproteobacteria; order Lysobacterales; family Rhodanobacteraceae; genus Tahibacter; species Tahibacter amnicola. The sequence continues at coordinate 4,663,719 of NZ_CP104694.1, read as the reverse complement.
GATCGTCCCGGCTGGCTTCGAATTTGCCGCCCCAGCCGGTGAAACGGAAATCCATCAGCCGGAATCGCTCGGCGTTGGTCAGGGTGATCGGGCCGGAGTCGCGCAACCAGGTATCGTCGTATTCCAGTTCGACGAAGGTGATGCGGGGCAGATCCGCACCAGCCTCGCCCAGCAGGCGCGTCGCGTGGTTCTTCAAGGCCGTGTCGGCGACGCAGACGATGGCGCGCTCGAAGCGGGCGATGGCCTGCACCAGGGCGACATAGGTCGCTTCAACCTCGGTCAGGCGGTCGGCCCAGTCGGTATCGGCGTGAGGCCACGCCACGATGACGGCAGCCTGCGGCTCCCATTCGGCGGGCAGGCGGAACACGGAAGAAGACGTCACAACGACAGATCCCTCTCGGCAAACTCACTGTGCAGTGCCGGCGACGGACGCCAAGCGCCGCGCAAGCGGAATCGCGCAGCATAGCTGACCGGGAGGGATACACCAAGCCCTTGTGCGACAAGGGCTTGCGCGCCGCGACCGGGTTGGCGGCCGCGGCAGGAATAGCTCAGCGACGGGTCGCTGGGCCCTGTTCGGTGGGGCTGGCTTTCTTCATGACGGTATCGATGACCTTGTCGCGTTCGAAATAGACGATGTAGCCGTCATATTCCCAGCGGTTGATCACCGGATGCTTGGCGGAATCGCCGCCGCGCGGGTCCAGCTTGGCCTTGGGGGCGCCGAAACGGCTCTCGACCTGGGCCATGGACAAGCCGCGGCCCGGCATGGCGCCGTGCTCTTCCTTGGCGCGCTGCATCAGGAGGGTATCTGCCTGAGCGGGTGCCAGGGCGGCGACGGTCAGGCCGAAGGCTGCGAAAACGGACAGAAAACGGTGCGACATGGCGTTCTCCTTGGCCAACAGGGGGCCGAACACGGCAATGCGTGTTGTAACAGAAGGTTAGCGCCGGATCCATGAACCGTCACACGCTTGCGGGCAGATTTTTCGAGGCACTGAGCTTCTGGTATGCAGAACGAGGGGCGTCGGGTGCCGGTGCTGCCAGGGCGGGGCGAAGCGGGACCCGGTTCACGCCGACTCACGGCCGTTCGAGTCCTGGGAAAGTGCGCGCCCGGACCATGCGCAAATAAAAAGGCCGCCCGGAGGCGGCCTTTCGTGAATCCGGATGTCGGATCGCTCAGCGCTGACGCGCCTTGAAGCGCGGATTGCTCTTGCAGATCACGAACACCTTGCCGCGGCGACGCACGACCTTGCAGTCGCGGTGACGCTGTTTCGCGGACTTCAACGAACTCAGCACTTTCATGGGATAGCTCCTCGAAACAGCTTGCGCATACAAAGACGCGCGAGTATAGGCCAAGCCGCGCGGTATTGCAAAAGGTGGGGTGTCAGCGCCGGTAAGCCTGGGCCAGCGTATTGAGGTGGACGCGCTCGGCGTCGCGTAGGAAGGGCGCAATCAGCAGCATCACCTGGTAGATGCCCTGGGTCAGGTCTTCCTGGTTCGGATCGGCGCGCGAGTTGCGTACGGCATTGAAGTTGAGCCAGAACGTCGTCAGGAGCAGCACGTTTTCCGCGCTGGCGCGGATTTCATCCTGCGTCGCGCGCATGATGCCCGCCTGCGCCAACCCTTTGAGCACTTCGGAGGCACTCACGGCAGCGCGGTTGAGCATGCGCCCGAAGTGCAGCTTCAGCTTGCGGTTGCGCGAGAGGATGTCGACCAGGTCCCGATAGAGGAAGCGGTAGTCCCACATGCATTCGAACACCATGTGGAGCTGCAGCCAGATGTCTTCGAGATTGGGCAGGCGTTCCTCGGGCACCTTGAGCGCCTGATCCATGCGCGCTTCGTAGGCCGCGAACAACTGCTCGACGATGTCGTCCTTGTTGCGGAAGTGGTAGTACAGATTGCCCGGGCTGATTTCCAGCTCGTCGGCAATATGGTTGGTAGTGACATTGGGCTCGCCCTGGGAGTTGAACATCACCAGGGCGACTTCGAGGATGCGTTCGCGTGTACGGCGGGCCATCAGCGTACTCCGCGCGGGTTTACGGAGGATTGCATCAACCGCCGAGCTTCTTGACGAGATCGATGTACTTCTGCTGCGCCTCTTCGGGCTTGGTGCCCTTGAGCTTGGCCCATGCTTCGTATTTCGCAGTGCCGACAAAATCGAAAAATCCCGGTTTGGGCCCGGAGACGTCGCCGGCAGAACCTTGCTTGTAGAGGGCGTAGAGCTTGAGCAGTGTGTCGTTGTCAGGGCGTTCGGGCAGGTCAAGCGCCTTTTTGGCCGCTTCTTCGAATTTGAGATTCAGATCGGACATGGCGTGCTCTCGGTCATCGGAAGACGCGTCTTCGCGCGTTGTGAATGCGAGCTTTTATCATGCACATACAATAGGGTCAACGCGATCAATCAGACGTTTGAATGGCGCTTGGAATGCCCCCGCGGGCAGGTCTATCTTATGCGCTCACGTCCACGGCACTGCGCCGTCGGGCCACGCCACGTTTGCTGGCACGATCTTGCAAGGGGATGCGAATGACTTACTTCGTCACCGGCGCAACCGGCTTCATCGGGCGTCACCTCGTCGCCAACCTGCTCAAGCGGAAGGGCACCATCTACTGCCTGGTCCGCAAGGGGTCGATGGAGAAATTCGAGCAGCTCAAGGAAGACCTGGGCGCCGATGACAAGCGCCTGGTCGCCGTGACGGGCGACCTGGCCAAGGCGAAGCTGGGCGTCTCGCCGGCGATGCAGAAGACACTGGAAGGCAAGGTCCAGCACTTTTTCCATCTTGCCGCTTTGTATGACCTCTCCGCCGATGCCGAAAGCCAGCAGGTGGCCAATATCGATGGCACGCGCAATGCCATTGGCCTGGCGGAGCTGATTCGCGCCGGATGCTTCCATCACACCAGTTCGATCGCGGCGGCCGGCCTCTATCCCGGGGTGTTTCGCGAAGACATGTTCGACGAGGCCGAAGACCTCGATGACCCCTACTTCCGCACCAAGCACGACTCGGAAGGGATCGTGCGGCGCGAATGCAAGCGTCCCTGGCGCATCTATCGGCCCGGCATCGTCATTGGCAACTCGCAGACCGGCGAGATGGACAAGATCGACGGTCCCTACTATTTCTTCCGCCTGATCAAGAAGCTGCGCCAGACCTTGCCGCCGTGGATGCCAACCGTCGGCCTGGAGGGCGGTCGCGCCAACCTGGTGCCGGTCGACTGGGTCGCCGCGGTGATGGACCACATTGCCCACAAGGCCGGCCTGGACGGCCATTGCTTCCACCTCACCGACCCGGCGCCGCGCCGCATCGGCGAGGTACTCAATATCTTTGCCCGCGCCGGCCACGCGCCGCAGATGACCATGCGCCTGGATGCGCGCATGTTTGCCTTCATCCCCCAGAGTATCCGGGGCGCGCTGGGCAGCCTGCCGCCGATCAAGCGGTTCACCCAGATGGTGCTGCGCGACTTCGGTATCCCGCGGGCCATCCTCAAGTTCATCAACTACCCCACGCGCTTTGACAGTCGCGAGACCGAACGCGCGCTCAAGGGCTCCAAGATCAAGCTGCCGAAGCTGGAAGACTACGCCTGGCGGATCTGGGACTACTGGGAGCGCCATCTCGATCCGGACCTCTTCGTCGACCGCTCCCTGAGCGGAAAGGTGAAGAACAAGGTCGTCGTGGTCACCGGCGGCTCGTCGGGCATCGGCAAGGCGGTGGCCCAGAAGGTGGCCAGCGCCGGCGCGATCGTGGTGATCTGCGCCCGCGGTGAAGAGGAATTGGCCGCGACCCGGAAAGAGATCGAGGAAGCTGGCGGTATCTGCCACACCTATGTCGTCGACCTGTCGGACCTGGCTTCCTGCGACGCCTTCACCCAGCGGGTGATCGAGGAACACGGCTCGGTCGACATCCTGGTCAACAACGCCGGGCGCTCGATCCGCCGATCCATCGCGCTCAGCTACGACCGCTTCCACGATTTCGAACGCACCATGCAGCTCAATTACTTCGGTGCGCTGCGTCTGATCATGGGCTTCCTGCCGACGATGTCCGAGCGGCACAAGGGCCACATCATAAATATCTCGTCGATTGGCGTGCTGACCAACGCGCCCCGCTTTTCGGCCTACGTCGCTTCCAAGGCGGCACTCGACGCGTTCTCGCGCTGCGCGCAGGCCGAGTATTCGGACCTGGGCATCAACTTCACCACCATCAACATGCCGCTGGTGAAGACGCCGATGATCGCGCCCACCAAGATGTACGACCACGTGCCGACGCTGACGCCGGAAGAGGCCGCCGACCTCGTCGTCCAGGCCATCATCGAACGTCCGGTGCGCATCGCCACGCGGCTGGGGCTGTTTGCCTCGATCCTCTATGCCTTGGCGCCGCGCGCCTACGAGATCATCATGAACAGCGCGTTCCGGTTGTTCCCGGACTCTGCCGCGGCCAAGGGCATGGCTGGCCGGCCCGAGCTAGAACAGCCGACCAATGAGCAGATCGCCGTGGCCGCCCTGATGCGGGGCGTCCACTGGTAGCCTGGCACTGGCGAAGGAGGCACCATGGATGATTCCGCCACGGCGTTGACGATCCAACACGATCGCCTTAACGGAATGTTTGTCGCGCAGGTCCAGGGGCATCACTGCCACCTGGACTACCGGTTGAACGGCGACTCGATGGTGATCACCCATACCGGGGTTCCCTCGGAAGTTGGCGGACGCGGCATTGCCGCCGCGCTGACCGCGGAGGCCGTGGCGGTGGCCGCGAGGGAGGGCTGGGTGATCGTGCCGGCCTGTTCCTATGTCGCCGCCTGGCTTCGGCGCCATCCGGCAGAAGCGGCGCGGGTCGGCGTCCGTCGCTAGAAGCCGGAGCGAAGGCTGGCATTCAAACGGTGAGGACAGCATGGGGCAGCGTGATCCGCGTATCGATGCGTATATCGCCAAATCCGCCGCGTTCGCGCAGCCGGTGCTTTCACATCTGCGGGAGGTGGTTCATGCCACCTGCCCCGAGGTCTTTGAAACCCTGAAATGGAGCATGCCGTACTTCGAGTACAAGGGCATGCTCTGTGGGATGGCGGCCTTCAAGCAGCACTGCAGCTTCGGGTTCTGGCTGGATGAAAAGGTCGTCACCACGCCCAGCGAGACCAAGGCAATGGGGCAGTTCGGGCGCCTGGCCGATCTTTCGGACCTGCCTTCGGACAAGGTCCTCGCGACGCTGATCCGGCGGGCGATGAAACTCAACGACAATGGCGTGAAGCGTTCCGCCGTCACCAAGGAAAGGCCGGCCAAGGCGCCACTGGAGGTTCCCCCGGAACTGGCCAGGGCCCTGGCGGAAAATGCCCGTGCCCGGGCCACGTTCGACGGCTTCAGTCCCAGCCATCGTCGCGAGTACATCGAATGGCTGGTCGAGGCCAAGACGGACGCCACACGCGACAAGCGCCTTGCGCAGACTCTGGAATGGCTGGCCGAGGGCAAGTCACGCCATTGGAAGTACGCCAGGTGCTGATGCGTAGTGGAGCCTGATGGCGGCGGGCCCGGAGAACGCGCCCGCTGCCTGCTACTTGTTGGCGTCGACGGCTGCTGGAACGACGTCGGTACGATAGACCGGATACAGGTTGAGCTGGTCGTCCCAGGACGTGTGCCGCTGAGCGAAAAAGCTGAGCCGTGCGAACCGGTCCTTTGCAAATTCAGGGTCTTCCAGCTTGCGATTGAATTCGGCGGCGAGCGCGGCATCTTTCTTGAGCATGTCGCGGGCAATCGCCTCGGCGACGTACTCCTCCATGTATTCCTTCTGCTCGAAGTTGCCGTTGAACCAGCCCCAGGCCGCGAGCGAGTCACCGGCGACTGGTTCAAGCAGGTGCACCGCGATCCGCGACTTCGCCTGCGACAACGGCACGAACAGCGCGCCCGCGGCGATATCGCGTGACTCCGCTTTCCACGCGCCTTCGAGCGTGGCGCGGTGATGGCTCTCGTTCGGCTCGCTGCTGAACTTCACCCTGTTCGCCCGGAATACTGATACCGGGGCTTTTGTCTGTGCCGTGTCGATGACCTGGAATTGCACCCCGTGCGCCGCCAGTTTTTCTCCGACCAGACGCGCATGGGCAGGTGGCACGATGTACCCGGCCTTCGGGGCGGTGACGACGGTGCCCGGCACGACCTCGTCGCGCAACGGAATCTTCCAGATCTGCGGCTTGGTTTCGTCGTAGCGCGTCATCAGCACGCCACTGATCTCCGATGGGGTGCGCGTATAGGCATAGCCGCGGAAATCGATCGTGCGGGTTTTGTCCGTTGCGTGGTAATCGAGCGGCACCTCGCTGCCACCGAGCGCCGCTGCCCGCTGGTCGGCGCCAGCCTGCAACTGACGCCAGCTGGCGCCGCGTTCGGCGGTCAGGTGAATCAGGTTCAGGACGGTATTGCGGGTCGTGCGCACGCGCTCGGGATAGGTACGCCAGGAATGCGTTTCCACCAGCAGGCCGAAGCGGTTGCGCAGCGGCATATATCCGGTGGAGAAGCGCGGCGGCGCAACCGTATCGGCAAAACCCGAGGCGGGGTCGTCATTGACGACGAAAGAGGGGTAGAACGTCAGCGGAAGCGAGCCCTGCTTGGCCAGCGCCGCGGCGGTGTCGTCACGCAGCGCGCGGCCAGCAGCGCGCAGCGTCGCGTCGCCGGAGTGGACCGGTTCGACCTGGATGGAGATGTCGTGCTCGAACTGGGCACCGTCGGTGACGTGAAGGTCGACGTAGAGCACCGGATCCCAGTGGCCCATCAGCCCCAGCATGGCGTGCATCTCGGGCGTTTCCGCTTTGAGATAGTCGCGGTTGAGATTGAAGTTCTGCGCCGTGGTACGCCAGCCCATTTCTTCCGGGCCGCGCTGGTTCATGCGGTTCCAGCGGCCAAAGCGCTCGTGACCGTCCACGTTGAACACGGGTATGAACACCAGCACCAGCTTCTCCAGTGCCGGATCGGGTTTCCTGGCCGTGAGCAATTCGCGCAACAGCTGGAAACCTGCGTCCTTGCCGTCGATTTCGCCGGCATGAATGCCGCCCTGCACCAGCAGCACAGGCAGGCCCTTCTCGCGAGCCGCTTCGGGCGTCATCGCGCCACTGCGGCTGACGACGAGATACTGCATCGGCCGGCCTTCCGGCGTCTTGCCGAAGGCATCGCAGCGGACGTGCTCGGGAAAGGTCTTGGCGAACCGTTCGCACAGGGCGATCACTTCGTCGTAGCGGCCGGTGCGCTGGAACCCGGATTGTTCCGCCACTGTGCGCAGGGGATCGGTGGCGGCCGCGATGCCCGGAAGGGACAGCGCGATCAGGGAGGCTAGGCACGCAACACGCATCATGGGAACACCATTCCGGTACGGGCGAAACCACAATGGTAGTCCGCGGCGGCGCATCTGCCCACGGACTTCGACCATGGTCGGGCGAGCCATCCGCTACACTGCCGCCCCGGCGAGGCCGGTCGAACGCACAGAACGGGCGGGTGCAGTGGATGGAATGGGATGTCGTGATCATCGGCGGCGGTGCCGCCGGCTTGATGTGCGCGCGGGTTGCGGGCCTGCGCGGCCGGCGCGTCCTGGTGGTCGAGCACGCCAACCGCTGCGGGAAGAAGATATTGATGTCCGGCGGTGGGCGCTGCAATTTCACCAATACCGGCACCACCCCTGGAAACTTCCTTTCGGCCAATCCCCATTTCTGCAAGTCGGCGCTGGCGCGGTTCACGCCCACGCATTTCATCGGCCTGGTCGAGCAGCATCGGATCGGCTACCACGAGAAGGAGCTTGGCCAGCTTTTCTGCGATGACTCGTCCAAACGCATCGTCGCAATGCTGCTGCAGGAATGCGCCGATGCCGGCGTCACCGTCGAAACCAGTTGCAGCGTGGAAAGGATCACCCAGGAGCAGGGCCACTTCCGCGTTGCCACCACCCGTGGCACCCATGCGGCCGCTTCGCTGGTGGTCGCGACCGGTGGCTTGTCTATTCCCAGCATGGGCGCCACCGGCTTCGGCTACGAAATCGCGCGCCAGTTCGGACACACGGTGCTTGCCACGCGCGCCGGGCTGGTGCCGCTGACGCTCAGTGGCAAGCACCTGGATCACTACCAGGACCTGAGCGGACTGTCGCTGCCGGTGGAAGTGCACTGCGACGGTGCGCGTTTTCGCAACCAGCTGCTGTTCACGCACCGTGGCATCAGCGGTCCCGGCATTCTGCAGATCTCGTCCTACTGGCAGCCCGGCAAAGACCTTTCGATCGACCTGTTGCCCGCGGAAGACGCCGCTGAATTCCTTGCCGGCCGCCAGGCGCGGCAACCGGCCAGCGAGCTGCGCACCGTACTGGGTGACGCACTGCCCAAGCGGCTCGCGCAACGCCTGTGCGACGTCTGGCTTGGGAGCAAGCCGATGCGCCAGTACCGGCCGGCCGAGTTACGCCAGATCGGTGCCCAGCTCAATGCCTGGCCGATGGTTCCCAGTGGCACCGAAGGCTATCGCACGGCGGAGGTGACGCTCGGCGGCGTCGATACGAACGAGGTGTCATCCTCGACGATGGAATCACGTCGTGTGCGCGGCTTGTACTTCATCGGCGAAGTGCTCGACGTCACCGGCCACCTGGGCGGCTACAACTTCCAGTGGGCCTGGGCGTCCGGCCACGCGGCCGGCAACGTCGTCTAGCGGCGGCCGGTCGTGCCGAGGTGGCCGGAGCGATATCGTCAGGCGTCCCGCATCACCAGCAGGCGTGTCTCTGTCATGTCCTCGATCGCGTAACGGATGCCCTCGCGGCCCAGGCCCGAATCCTTTACGCCTCCATAGGGCATGTTGTCGACGCGGAAGCTGGGGACATCGCCGATGACGACGCCGCCGACATCCAGTATGTCCCAGGCACGCATGGCCTTGCGGATATCGTAGGTGAACACGCCGGCCTGCAGGCCGAAGGTGGAATCGTTGACCGTGCGCAGGGCTTCTTCGAAATCCCCATAACGTTGCAGCAGGGCCACGGGGCCGAACGCCTCCAGACACGAGATCTTCTGCGTGGCGTCGACCGCCTCCAGCAGCGTGGCTTCGAGCATGACGCCGTCGCGTCGACCACCGCAGAGCACCTTCGCGCCGGAATGGATCGCTTCCTGGATCCAGCCTTCCAGCCGCTCGGCTTCGCGGCGGTCGATCATCGGGCCAATGAACGTCTCTTCGGCCTTGGGGTCGCCCATCACCAGTGCGCGGGTCCGGGCTGCCAGGCGTTCGCGCAGCGCATCGTAAAGCGTGTCGTGGACGAGGATGCGCTGCACGCTGATGCAGCTTTGTCCCGATTGGTAGAAGGCGCCGAATACCAGCCGTTCAACGACGAAATCCAGGCGGTCGGCCTGGTCCGCATCGACGATGCAGGCGGCATTCCCGCCCAGCTCCAGCACGACTTTTTTCTTGCCGGCGCGGGCCTTGAGATCCCAGCCCACTTCGGGCGAACCGGTGAAGGAGAGCAATTTCAGGCGCGCGTCGGTGGTGAACAGATCGGCGCCGTCGCGGTGTGCCGGCAGGATTGAGAACGCGCCGGCGGGCAGGTCCGTCTCGGCCAGTACCTCGCCAATGATCAGTGCGCCGATCGGCGTGCGGCTGGCGGGCTTGAGCACGAACGGACAGCCGGCGGCGATGGCCGGCGCCACCTTGTGCGCGGCGAGATTGAGCGGGAAGTTGAACGGGGAGATAAAGGAGCAGGGGCCGATCGGCACGCGCCGCGTGAAGCCGCGGTAGCCCCTGGCCCGCGCCGAGATTTCCAGATTCAGGACCTCGCCCTGGATGCGCACAGACTCCTCGGCAGCGACGCGGAAGGTGTCGATCAGGCGCGTGACCTCGCCGCGTGCGTCGCGAATGGGCTTGCCGGCCTCGATGCACAGGGCCATCGCCAGCTCGTCGCTGCGTTCGCGGAAACGTTTCACGCAATGTTCCAGCACGGCCTGGCGTTGCCATGGCGCAAACTGGCGGAGGGACTCCTGGGCATTCACGGCCGCGGTGATTCCGGCGTCAATCGCAGCGGCATCGGCCTGGGCGACCCGCGTGGCGACTTCGCCGGTGAACTTGTCGGTGACGGCCAGATCGGTGTTGGCGGCGACGGGGCGGCTGGCGAGGTAGTACGGGTAGGAGGGCTTGAGCACGCGATTCTCCGTTCCTTGGCCGAGGCAGGCACGGCCTGCGGGGAACGGAGTTTGTAGCAAAGTGGATACTAGGGCGCCAGCCCGTCCACCCGCAGCGTGACCGCACCGTCGTGCAGGCGCGCTGTCACTGTCGGTGCCGCGCGCACATCCCCGACGCTGCGCAAGACGTGGCCGTCTGCGCCGTCGAGCAGGATGGCATAGCCGCGTCCGAGTGTCGCGAGCGGACTGACCGCATGCAGGGTGCGCCCCAGCTCGGTCAGTCGAGCGCGTTGGCGCACCAGTTGTGTTTCCAGCGTGCGCCGCATCAGCTCGAATCCGTCGCGCGCGCGCGTCGAGTCGCGCGCCAGGCGCAGCTGGGGATGCTGGCGACCCAGGCGCGTCGACAATGCAGCCAGCTCACGTGCCAGGTGATGCCGCTGCTGGACCAGCGCGTGATCCATGCGGCGGCGCAGGCCATCGAGCCGGCTTCGACCCAGCGCCAGGCGCGCCTGAGGGCTGCGCGTCTCCAGTCGCGAGAACAGCCGGTCGATCCGCTGCGCCAGGTCCTGGCGCAGTCGCAGCAACGCCTTGCCCAGGCGTTCGAAGCGTTCCCGCAGCGAGCGGCTGATCTCCTGGATGTCCGGCACCAGCAGCTCGGCAGCGGCCGAGGGCGTTGGTGCGCGCAGGTCGGCGACGAAATCGGCAATCGTGAAATCCACTTCGTGCCCGATCGCGGACACCACCGGAATGCGGCACTGGCTGATGGCGCGTGCCACCATTTCGTCGTTGAAGGCCCACAGATCTTCGATCGAACCGCCGCCGCGCGTCACCAGCACGACATCGTGGATGGCCCGCCGACTGAGGGCTGCAAGGGCTGCCACGATGGCCGGCGGCGCTTCCTTGCCTTGCACGGGAACCGGAATGATATCGACCTGTGCCAGCGGATAGCGCCGGCCGAGCACGCTCAGCACGTCGCGAACCGCCGCGCCGGATGGCGAGGTGACCACCGCGATGTGGCGCACCACGTCCGGCAGGCGGCGTTTGCGCGCCGTGTCGAACAGTCCTTCGGCAGCCAGGAGTGCCTTCAGCCGTTCGAACTCGCGCTGCAGGGCGCCTTCGCCGGCTTCTTCCAGGCTCTCGACGATCAGCTGGAATTCGCCGCGGGCCTCATACAGGCTTACGCGGGCCCGGGCGACCACATGCAGGCCGTCGACGGGGCGAAATTTCAGCCAGGTGCTCTTGGGCTTGAACATCGCGCAGCGAACCTGCGCGCCACTGTCCTTCAGGCTGAAATACAGATGACCCGATGACGGCCGCGACAGATTGGAGATTTCGCCTTCCAGCCAGACCAGGCCGAAACCGCGTTCGAGCAGGTCGCGGGCACGGCGGGTGAGCAGCGACGGCGTCAGGACGTCCCGCTCGGCGACGTAGTCGAGGCGATCTTCGGTCATTGCTGGCGGGCGGAACCGGCGTCCGGCGGACGGGCCACGCAGTGTAGGGGCGCGTCCGCACCCCCACAATGGTTCCGCGGCGCCGCGGGCGGCCGAAAATTGACGCGCCGACACGATCCGGCTGGTCAGGCGCCCATGCGGTAACGGTATAGTGGGACGCACGGTGTTCATGGCGGTGGCGGAATGGCCCAGACGAAAGAAGCCGAAGCCGAAGGAACCAATCGGCGCATGAGCGCGCCAGAACGCGCCCTGCGCCAGCGCCTCGACACATTTGTCGGCGAATGGCGCACGCACCTGGGGCAATCCTGGGACAGCGGTCGAGCCGGCTTGCTCCATGAAGAGCTCGAACGCATATCCGAGGAAGCCGAAAATCTCGGCGTTGCCGATATCGCGGATCCGGCCCTCGAACTGACGGTCTTCCTGTGCTCCTTTGCAGCCACCGGTGCAACGCCGAGCGCGGCGCAACGCCAGGCGATGGCGACGATGATCGACCAGCTCGCACCGCCGCCGGCCAAGGAGGTGGCGCGGCCGGTCAAGCGTGCGCCCGTGGCCGACATCCGCGGCACGGCGTTCTACCTGTGTCCGCCGGGACGTGAGATTGAGGGCTTGCCGCCCTACCTGGGCTCCCAGCGGTATGTGGTGCGCCCCTTCAGTGCGCCTGAGGCCATGGTGTCGGCCTTTGCCGAGGCCACGCCCGACTTGCTGCTGGTCGAAGACAGCTACGTACCGCAGCTGCACAACGTGCTCGAAGCGCTCGCCCGCACCCGCGAGGCGCATCGTGAACCGCCTGTCTGCATCGTGCTGGCCGAAGCGGCGGATGCGGCGCGGATGCTGTTCGCCCAGCGCGCCGGTGCCGATGCGGTCGTCTCCAGCCGCGACCCGGTGGCAATTTTCGCGCGCATGGAGGAAGCGCTGGAGCAGCGACGCAACCTGGGATATCGCGTGCTGGTGGTCGAGGACGACCCGGCCCAGGCCAAATTCTGCGAATCGATCCTGCGCCACCGGGGCATCTCCACCAAGGTCTGCCCGGACGTCGCCAGCGTGATTCCCACCCTGCGCACCTTCAATGCCGACCTGGTGCTGCTGGATTTCTACCTGCCTGACGGCAACGGTATTGAAGTGGCGCAAAGCATCCGCCAGGAGCCGGGATTCGCCTTCCTGCCGATCGTGTTCCTGTCCGGCGAGCAGGACCTGGATCGCCGATTCGATGCCATTTCCATGGGCGGAGACGATTTCATCCTCAAGCCGGTGAAGCCGCGCCACCTGCTGATGAGCGTGGACAGTCGCGTCCGCCGCGCGCGTGCGCTGGCCACATCCACCGGCTCCAACCGCGGCGAGCGTCGCGGCATCCTGAGTGGCCGCGAAGTTTTCGTGCAGGAATTGCAGAACCTGATCGACAAGGCCGGCGAATCGTGTTCGGCGCTGGTGTATATCGGCGTCGACGATATCGAGGCCCTGCGCGAACGGATCAGTTTTGTGGATGTATCCACCTTGTCGCAGCAGCTGGCCGCGGCGCTGGCTTCCGACCTGCCGTTCGCCCGTCCACTGTGCGCCTACGGCGAATTTGCTTTTCTGGCCATTGCACAGAAGGAAGACGAACTGGCGATGCGCGATGCGCTGACCGCTGCGCGCGAGCGGCTGGTCGCGCGAACGTGGCTGTCTTCCGACGATCCACTCAACCTGACCTTTACGCTGACCGCGCAACGCATCACCACGATCTCGCGGGTGGAACAGATGATCCGCCGCCTGCGCCAGAGCACGCTGACCGCTCAGGCATCGGGCGGCAACTGCGTATTGCTGGAACTGCGCGACACCACGGTTGCCAGCGAAGATCCCCGCGTCCGTCTGGTCCGCGCGATCCTGCGAACGCCGGCCGATACGGCGACGACAGTGCTCGAATACCAGCCGCTCGTCCCGTTGACCGGCAACCTGACCGAGCAGTACATCGCCCGCATGCGGCTCAAGCCGCCGCGCACGTCGCAGGCCATTCTCATCGACGCGGATGAATACCTGCCGCTGGCGCGGTCGCAGGGGCTGCTCACGCAGGCGGATCGGCGTCAGGTCCGTCTGGCCTTGCGTTCCATCCAGGCAGCGGCGGCCGGCAAGCCGGATCTTCGTGTGTTCCTCCGCCTTTCGTCCGAAGCGCTGACCGATTCCTCCTTCGCGCCCTGGCTGGCGACGGAATTGCGCTCGCAGAATCTGCAGCCCGGCGTCGTGGCATTGGAATTCAGCGTCCTGGACCTGCTCGATAGCGCACCGTCCGACAACGCCATCGAGACCTTGCAGCGGGTCGGTTCGCGTCTGTGCCTGCGCATGGACGACGACTCGGAGCGTGCGCAGCGCTGGTTGTCACACACGTCGTTCGGGTTGCTTCAGTTCAACCGTCCAGCGCCGGTGGCCAAGGGGTCGCCCTGGTCCGGACTTGCCAACAACTTCGCGCGCTCCAAGTCCATGGGGAAGATCATCATCGCCAGCGGCGTTGACGACGTGCAGGATATCGGCGAAGTGCTCAAGCTCGGCGCCCACTACGCCAGCGGCGCCGTATTGTGCGACTGGCTGGTGGATTTCCACTTCGACTTCGCCCAGGCGGTGCTCTAGCAGGCTGTTGAGAAAGCCCCATTCAGTGCAAAATGCAGCATTCCGCCATTGACTGAAGCCACTCAGCATGCGAACACCGGACGTTCAGCAACTCGGATTGTTCTCCTACGTATCGGTCGAGGCACGCGTTCCGCCGGATCATCCCATTCGTCAGTTGCGGGAATTGGTTGACGGAATCTTGGCAAATATGGACGAACTATTCGAGTCGCGTTATGCCAGGATCGGGCGGCCGTCCATTCCGCCGGAACGGTTGCTTCGTGCATCGCTGTTGCAGGTCGTGTACAGCGTACGCAGCGAGCGACTGCTGATGGAACAGCTGGACTACAACCTTCTGTTTCGCTGGTTTGTTGGCCTGAATATCGACGATCGAGTATGGGACCATTCCACCTTCTCGTTCAATCGAGATCGGTTGTTCGATGAAGAGATCGCCCAACGATTTTTCGATCACACCGTGTTGGTGGCGCAGCTCAAACAGCTGGTGAGTAACGAGCACTTTTCGGTGGACGGAACACTGTTGGAGGCTTGGGCCTCTCACAAAAGCTTTCGCCCGAAGGACGGCGACGGTAGCGATGACAGCGGAAACTTTCACGGTCAAAAGCGCAGTAACGAAACACACGAATCTACGACGGATCCCGACGCACGCTTGATGCGCAAAGGTGCTGGCAAGGAAGCCAAGCTGTGCTACCAAGCCAGCACATTGATGGAGAACCGGAACGGTCTGCTGGTGGGAGTTGATGTACGCCATGCGACTGGGACATCCGAGCGAGAAAGCGGCCTGTTGCTGGTCGACGAAATGCTCCTGGGCGCCGGATGCACATTGGGTGCAGACAAAGCCTATGACACTCATGCTTTCGTAGCCGCGTTGAAGGAGCGTGGTATCAAGCCTCACGTTGCCCAGAACAATAGCCACCGTCGAAGTGCAGTTGACGGACGCACCGCATCAAGCAAGGGATACGCGATCAGCCAGCGGGTTCGAAAGAAGATCGAGCAAGGATTTGGTTGGGTCAAGACCATCGGTGAACTTCGAAAGCTGACTCGCGTGGGACTTCCGGCTGTACGCGCATGGGTTACTTGGACATTCGCCGCCTACAACTTGATCCGCATCGGCGGCATCCAAGGATGGTGGAATCCTTCGCCGACGTAGCTCGCAAGTCCCACACTATCGATCAGCTACTGCACCACGAACGAACACTTGGCCAGCTTGATCTGGGCGGAAATTGGGTTTTCTCAACGGCCTGCTAGTGTGGTGTTCCGTTAATAGATTGAATTAATTGGCCAAAGGAGTAATCTCTCGTAGTCCCCGACGGAGACTGCGAAGATGGCGCGCATGGGTCGACCGATCAGCAAGCTCGAGATCTCTGCCGATGAGCGGCGCGAATTGCTGGCGCAGCTGGCAGTACGCAAAGCGCCCGAAGACGAAAAGCTTCGGATTCGAATCGTGCTGGCGTGCGCAGATGGGCTTGGTGGGGAAGCGATTGCGAAGAAGTACGCTGTCTCGGAGCAGACGGTATCGAAGTGGCGCCGTCGCTACGCGGCGTATCGTTTTGCCGGGCTTACCGATGCCCCGCGTCCTGGTCGTCCGCGTTCGGTCGACGATGAGTGCGTGCAGGCAGTGATCGAACGCACCCGCAAAGCCAAACCCACGAAAGCCACGCATTGGAGCGTGCGTTCGATGAGCCAGGCCAGCGGCGTATCGGCGACTTCCGTGCATCGGATCTGGCGTGCGTTCGGCTTGAAGCCACATCTGACCAAGACCTTCAAGCTGTCGACCGATCCGCACTTCGTGGCCAAGGTGCGTGACATTGTGGGTTTGTATCTGGCGCCACCTGACCGGGCTTTGGTGCTGTGTGTGGATGAGAAGAGCCAGATTCAGGCGCTCAACCGCACGCAGCCTGGCCTGCCGATGACTTTCGGCAAGCCGGCAACGCATACGCATGACTACCAGCGCCACGGCACCACTTCGCTCTTCGCTGCCCTGGATGTGGCTACCGGCAAGGTGATTGGCCGCCTCAAGCGCCGCCATCGCAGTGCCGAGTTTCTCGAGTTCCTCAATGCCATCGACCGCGATGCGCCGAAAGGTCTCGACATCCATCTCATCCTCGACAACTACGGCACGCACAAGACCGAGGCGGTGCGTAGCTGGTTCGCTCAGCGTCCGCGCTACCACCTGCACTTCACCCCGACATCGGCTTCATGGCTCAACCTCGTGGAGCGCTTCTTCTCCACGTTGACCACGCGCTGGCTCAAGCGTGGCGCACACGTGAGCGTCGCCGACCTCGAACGATCCATTCGCGAATACCTGCACCAACACAACCAAGATCCAAAGCCTTTCACTTGGCGACGCACTGCCGACCAGATCATCGCGAGTGTCGGTCGGCTGGGGCGCGCAATTAGTTAAGCGTATTAATGGAACACCACACTAGCGGCCAGTAGCACTCGAACTGGCAGTGACTGGCCAGCAGGGCCTGTCGAGACCTGTTGCAGGCCCTAGGCCTGTGCGTCGCCGCGCGGCGTTTCACACACCAGTACGAGCTTGCCGACGGTCGAACCGGATTCGATGGCGCGCTGCGCCGACGCGGCGGCGCCCAGCGGAAAGGTGGAGACGGGCGGAGCAATCAGCTCGCCATTCTCAAAGCGCGCCAGCAGCCACTCCATGCCGGTGCGCAGGCGCTCGCTCTGCTGGGTGAGGAAACTGAGATTCGCCGCGACAACGCTGCGGTTGTCCTGCGTCATCTTCAGGGGATTGAAGCGCGGGGTGCGCAGCCAGTCCCAGGCCAGGCGCAGCCAGTTGATGCGGCCATTGCGCGGCAGCATCGAGGCAAAGCCGTAGATGGCCAGCTTGCCGGCGGGTGCCAGATGTCCGTAGCTCGCCCGCAGTGTGCTCACGCCGTTGGCGTCAAAGACTGCCTGGTACCCCTCCGGTGCAAATGCCCGGGCGCGTTGCCACAGGTTTTCCATGGACTTGTCGATGACGGCGTCACAACCGGCACCAATGGCGGCAGCGCGCTTGTGGGTGTTGCCCACGACGCCGACGACGCGGCAGCCGGCCGCATTACCCAGCTGTGCGAGCGCGCTGCCCACGCCACCGGCTGCCGAGTGAACGAGCCAGGTGTCGCCGCGGCGCGGATGGATCAGTTCATGGACCAGGAACCAGGCTGTCAGGAACACGGCGGGCAGCGCGGCGCCGTGGACGAAATCCATGTGCGTGGGCAGGCGAAAGACGCGATCGGTGTTGACGCAGAGGCGGTCGGTGTAGCCGCCGAACAGGGTCAGCGCGATCACGCGATCACCTAATGCGTAATCGTGCACATCCGGGCCGACGCCGGCGATGGTGCCGGCCACTTCAAAGCCCGGTGTGATGGGGTAGCCGTGCAGCCGCTTGGCTGATTCGTACAGACCCATGCGGATAATGCCGTCGGCGTAGTTGACACCGGCTGCGCTCACCGCGATCAGGACCTCACCCGGACCGGGCACCGGGTCGGGTTTCTCGACCAGTTTCAGTGCGTCGTAGCCCCCGGGGCGGTCAATGACGATACATCTCATGATTTGGGGGCGACGGTCGGCGGCGCCGGCGTGGCGGCGGAAGCCGGCAATTGTGTCGCACGTCGCGTCATGAGGAAACGCGCAAAAAGGCTCAGCCCGATCAACCCGAACGTCGCTGCGAGCGGCCAGGCCACCACGCGCGGCCAGAGAATGGCAATCATGGAAAAGGCAAATAGCACCAGGCTGGCCCAGGGCAGGGCGCCAGCCTCGGCGCGCCCGAGCACCCGCTGGTTGCCCAGCGCGGCGCCGACGCTGTGGGCCAGGCGCATCACGCTTGCGGCGGCGCGTCCGGAGCCACTGTCGTGCCCGCGCGCCCTGCGCCGCCGCTGTCGTTTGGCCTGCCGCGCCGGCTTGAGGACGATTTCCGTTGACTGCTCCAGGTCGCGCACGAATTGCTCTTCCATCTTCTGCGCGAAGGCGCGGTCTTCGATCGCCAGGTCAATCTCGCAGTTGCCCATCCAGCTGGCGATGTTGAGGTTGCTCGACCCCACCCGCGCCCAGAGCGAATCGGCGACGGCTGTCTTGGCGTGCATCATCGAGCCATTCCACTCGAAAACGCGGATGCCCGCCTCGAGCAGCGGGCGATACCCGGCCCGCGACAATCGCGCAACGACGGGGATGTCACTGGCGCCGGGAACCAGCAGGCGCACGTCGACGCCGTCGCGTGCCGCGGCCGCCAGGGCCGCCACGTAAGGCGGCAGCCCCACGAAGTACGCGTCCGAAATCCACAGGCGCCGCCGCGCCATGGCGGCGATGAGCTGATCGAGACGAAACAGGCCGGCAGTGCTGGGCACCGTGGCGATCACCCGCACGTCCATGTCGCCCGCGACGTCCGGCACCGGCTCCAGCAAGTGACCGGGCACGGGCGGGTTGTCCTTGGCCCAAAGATCGGCAAAAGCGGCCGAGAGCTCGGCAACTGCGGGCCCTCGTACGGA
Organism: Tahibacter amnicola; assembly: GCF_025398735.1. Classification (NCBI taxonomy): domain Bacteria; kingdom Pseudomonadati; phylum Pseudomonadota; class Gammaproteobacteria; order Lysobacterales; family Rhodanobacteraceae; genus Tahibacter; species Tahibacter amnicola. Next base: position 4,645,109 of record NZ_CP104694.1, on the reverse strand, counting down.
AACTCCCGTATCGCGCCAGGGCGGCGTATCGGAGCTGGCGTCTCCCAGCCACTTGGCAGAGACGCAGACGCCGGAGATGAAGCCGAGGGTGTTGTCGATCACCAGCAGCTTGCGATGGTCGCGGCTGATCCAGCCGACCGGGCTGCTCAATCGCGGTGCGTTGAAGGTGCGCACGCATCCGCCGGCCTCAACCAGCGGTGCCCAGTAGCGGGTGCTGTCCTGGCCCAGACAGCCCAGCCAGTCGCGCATCACGAAGACCGCGACGCCGGCCGCGGCGCGCCGGGCCAGCGCATCGCGCAGGCGGCGGCCGACCGGATCGTCCCGAATGATGTAATTTTCCAGGAAGATACTGCGGCGCGCGGACGCAATCGCGGCGAGCCAGGCTTCGAAATGATCTTCCGCGTCGATCAGCAGCTCGACCTGGTTGCCGCCGATCAAGGGCGCGCCGGCGGCTCGGCTGAATGCCTGCTCGGCCATGCGCCGCAGGGGCGTGGCAGGGGGCGTTGATGGCGTTGGCGAGGACGTCATGTCGCCAGTGTAGCGGTCATGCCTGAATCGTGGCCACGACCTGCGGCTTCGACAGATTCTTCACCAGGAATGGTGCCGAGTCCGGTGTCATCGCCGCGCGTCGGCGCGATTGCGGACACTTGTCGTAAAAAAGCCCGTCAACCAGAGCCGGGGGGAGGGTTCCCGGCGTCGTTGGTGGTTGACGGGCCTGAAATCGCGCCGGCAGCCCAGTGTAGGTGGCTCGCCTGACGTACAAAAATAAGATTTGTTTCTTAAGGAAACTCTGGACAAGTGCAGAGTTCCTGTGCATTCCGCACGCCGGAGGGCATCTGCGGAATGCGCAGTGCGTGTGCTTAATTCACTTCGGCGCCCGGGGCCCGCGCCCGCGCGCTGTTGGAAGCTTTGCGTGTCGCCTTCTTCGCCGGCGCCGGGCTGGAGCCGCGGCTGTTGAGCTTGCGGATCTCGCGCGAGAGTTCTTCGACGCGGGCAGACAGCTCGGCCAATTCGCGACGACCGGGAACACCCAGGCGACCCAGCGCCCGCGACACGCGATCTTCGAAGACCTTTTCCAGCTTGTCCCAGGTTTCCTGGGTGCGTTCCTTGACCTGGCTGACGCCCGATTCAACCGCGCCGCGCACTTCGTCGGCCTTGCCGACGGCAATCTTGCGCGTTTTCTTCTCCAGGTTGAGGCCTTCCTTGACCAGGTTCTCGAACAGGCGGGAACCTTCTTCCTGTGCCTTGGCGAAAGCACCCAGGCCGGCCAGCCAGATCTGCTGGGCCGATTCCATGATGGATTTACCGAGGTTGTCCGCGGGCTGGGGGGCCGGCTTGGCCTTCGACTTGAGTTTCGGCTTGCTCATACGACGCTCCTCGTGGAAAGGGTCAGGGCGCACGAAAACAACCCCGGATCGACGGCAGTCTCCGGGCCGTGCCTAGAATAATCACACTATGACGCATTGCGGAGGTGCCGGTGCGGGTGACGACACGCGTGTGCGTATGGACGTCTATACGGCTCGCCGATCGCAAAGCGCAACGGTATGCGCGCCGGATGCTCGCGCATCGGAACGCCCGGTAGTGCAGGCGCCCGTCCGGCGGCATGTCAGGATTCGTCCGCCGGTTTCTTGCGCGCGCGCCGGCGTGCCGGTTTGCGTGGCTCGCTGCGCTGCGGGCGTGTCTGGCGTGATGCGGCGCGCCCCTTCTCGATCAGCCCATCCAGCTCGTCCAGTGCATAGCGCAGGCGCGAGGTCGTCGGTGAACCGGCCGGTCGGGGCTGGGCCAGGCCATCGTGCAGGGTGCGGTGGGTGTCGGACATCACGGCCTCGTCAAATGCCAGGCCGTTGCGCTGCAGAATCGGTTCGATCACCTCGCGGCGGGCTCGCAGGTCCGCCAGGGTCGAGCGGTAGGCATGCTCGGCCACCTGCTGACGGTTGGCGTAGCTGAAAACGTTGGTAAAAAACATTTTCACGTCATCCGCATTCGGCTCGAACAGCACCACATCGGCACTGTCGTAGTGCCGCGCGTAGCGCGAGACACTGGCTTGCATGCGCGACTGCAGCATGGTGCGGAACGTCTGCGACAGCACCGCGGGAAGGCCACCTTCGATCAGGCTGCCCGGCGCGGCCGCGCCGCTGGCGTGGGCCTGGGCGGCATCGAAGGGCACCAGCGGATTGATGCCGATGACCAGGTCGGCGCCCTGGTCAAGCGCGACGCTGGCGTGCAAGGTGCGCTGCAATGCGCCGTCGACGTAATACTTGGAGCCGATCTTCACCGGCGGGTAGAGGCCCGGCAGGGCAGCGCTGGCTTCAATCGCCACCGAGATCGGGACGTCATCGTGGCCGGGCGCACCGAAACGCACCTCGCGACCGCTGTCCAGTTCGACCGCGATGACATACAGGCGTCGCTGGAGCTCGCGGAAGTCGTTGCTGCGACCGTGCGTAGTGAACATCTCGCGCAGGAAGGACTCGATCGCTCCGTTGTCGAACAGGCCCGTCGGCAGCAGGCTGCCCAGGCGCATCAACGAATCGGACACGTTGAATTCAAGCGGATTGCGCGCCACTGCGCCAACCCAGTCGACAATCATGCGTGGCATGTGGATGGCGCGACGCAGGTACTCGAACATCGCCGGCCGGACGAAGACTTCCGGGTGGAATCGCGCCTGGTCCGACTGGCCGGTGAGGAAGATCCGGCACATCTCGGCGGTGTCGAGCAGGTTGGCCAGGCCCGCCGCCAGGAACGCGCCGGAACTGACACCGACGTAGACATCCAGGTCAGTCAGGTCCAGTCCCGTGACTGCCTCTTCGATGGCGCGCAGCGCGCCCAGCTCGTACATGCCGCCAATGGGGCCGCCACCGGCGACCGCTAAACCGATTCGCGCCCGCGTGGTCCGCTTGCGCGGCTTGCTGGCGGCCTGGACTACGAGCATGGAAACGACCTGATGCGAGTGACGAAGGGATTGTAGCGGGCGACCGCGACGGGACAACCGGCGCGGCCGCAAACGAGTGGAGGGGCGGGGGCCGGACCGGTGCCAATCGGCACGGCGCCGGCCGGAGGGTCACGCCGCGCCGAAGTGCTCGACCAGGCGTTTCTCGATTTCCTTCTCCACGGTGGGTTTGAGCATGGACAGCAGGAAGCCCAGTTCCGCGGTCACGTGAACCAGGCCCTTTTCCAGGGCGATCTTGCCGCTGACGCCCGAACGCTCGAAGTGGAGCACGTCGCCGTCCCATCCATAGGTGAGGTCAAATTTCTGGCTGATTTCGCGGGCCACGTCGGTGACGGCCTGCTTGGCTTCCTTGGTGGCTTTCTTGTGTTTGTGGCGGATGTCGATACTCGGCATGGACCATTCTTCCATCTGTTCTTCGGGCTGCCTGCCCGGGCGGCTTTGCACTATGATGCCTGAGAAGGCGTGCCGGGGGGACACGTGGCCACCACAGCGCTGCATCCGGTGGCATCCGTCCAAGCGTAGGCGAAACGCGCCGATCGCCGTGGTGCCGGAAGTCGGAACGGCCAGCCATCGGCGGGCCATGGTCGGTGAGGAGGCAATGTGCGCGCGATGAGATGGCTGTGTGCGGCCCTGGCTGGGCTTTCGTCGGTGGCCTGGGCGGCTACCATCGAAGGCCAGGTCACCCTGTACCTGGATGGCAAGGCGCTACGCCCGGAGGAGGCCGCCGAGGCGGTTGTCTACTTCCGGCCCACCAATCCCGGGGTGATGTCTCCATCGACCCAGCCCTACGAGATGGTCACCCAGCGAAAGCAGTTCGTGCCGCGCATCCTGCCGGTCACCGTGGGGAGCCAGGTGCGCTTTCCCAATCAGGATCCGATTCTCCACAACGCCTTCTCCAGCTCGAAAGACAACGCCTTCGATATCGGTCTCTACGGCCAGGGCGAGGGCAAGACCCAGCGCTTCGACCACGCCGGCTACGTGCGGGTGTACTGCAACGTCCACCATTCGATGGTCGGCCACATCCTGGTGCTCGATACCCCGCATTTTGTTCGACCTGACGCCCAGGGACGTTTCAAGCTCAAGGATGTGCCCGCCGGCAAGGGCGACCTGGTGGTCTGGCTCGACCGTGCCACGCCCTGGCACGGCGAACGGGTGGCGGGGCAGGGCGGTGCCGTGCAGGTAAAGCTGGATGTGTCGCAGAAGAAGATTCCTCCACATATGAATAAATTCGGAAAACCCTATGGCCGAAGCAGCGATGGCGGTTACTGACCTGCCCCGTCGTCAGCGCGGTTTCGCGTTGCCGCTGGCGCTGCGCTTCTTCCTGGCTACCGCGCTGCTGATCGTGCTGGCGGTCGGGGCCGCCGTCGTGGTGACCTATGTGCAGGGCCAGGGCGTGGCCAAGCAGGCCGTCGAGAAAGCGCTAACCACCAGCGCGGCCGTGCAGCGCGAATTCGAACAGCGCCGCCTGGAGCAACTGGAACTGTCGCTGCGCGTATTCGCCTCCGACGCCAGTTTCGTCAAGTACATTGCCGACGCCACCAGTGCCAGCACCCTGCCGGGCCTGGGCGGCGATGCCGGTCCTGATACCACCTCGATGCGTGACCTCCTCGGCGATCGCCAGAAGGAGTTCGGCTTTGACCTGGGCATCCTGCTCGACGGCAAGGGCGAGGTGCTGGCGCGCACCGACCAGAACGAGGCCTTCCGGGAATCCCTGGCCGAGGATGCCCTGGTGGCGCCCGCCCTGCAGGAAACCCGTCCGTTCAGCGGCTACTGGCGCTTCAACAACAAGCTGTACCAGGGCGCCATCGTGCCGCTGGCACAGGATGAGAACGTGGTCGGATTCCTGCTGCTCGCCGCAGCGATCGATGACAGCCTGGCACGCAAGGTCGCCCAGGTCAGCGGCGCCGAGATCGCTTTCTGGATTCCCGTCGACAAGAAGCCGACCCTGGTCGCCAGCTCGCTGGAATCTGCGGCCGCGGCCCAGCTCAAGGACGTGATCGCCAATTCGCCCGAACGGCTCAAGCCCATGACCGAGGGCGGTGTCGCACTGCACCTGGGCGACCAGGAATGGGTCGCCAAGAGTGCCGCGACAGCAGCCCCCGGCGAGGCGGCATTGGGTAATGTCGTGGTGCTGGCCTCGGCGGACCAGATCATCGCCAGCTACCGCTCCATCCTCAACAGCGTCCTGGCAGCGGGCCTGGCCTCCCTGCTCGCGGCGCTGCTGCTGTCCTATGTCATCTCCAAGGGCATCCTGCGGCCGGTCAGTGCCATGGCCAGTGCCGCCGAGGCGGCCGCGGCGGGGAATTTCCAGACGCGCATCGGCATCGAGGGCAAGGATGAACTGGCCCGCCTCGCGCGCGCCTTCGATTCGCTCCTGTCGGACCTGCGCGAGAAGAGCGACATGGAAGGCTATGTCGGCAATCTCGCGCGCTTCCTGCCGGAGCCCGGCCAGGAAGGCGGCGGGGCGGTGGTCGAGTTGCGTACGCGGCCGATGGCGGTGCTGCAGCCGCCGCACCGGGAAATGCATGCCTTGCTCGGGCTGGAATTCCGCGAATTGCTGACGCTTCCACCGGCCACCGCGCCCGAGGCGGTGCTGTCGATGCAGCAGCGCATTCAGTCGCGCCTGGAGGCGATGGCGGCCGTGACCTCGGGAATATGCCGGCCCCTGGTGGGCGCCCGCTGGTTGCTTGCCTTCAGTGGGCAGGCACGCCTGGTTGATGCGCTGCGTGTGTTTCGCGAAATCCTCAGCGAGGGCGAATTCAAACCCGCCGCCGCCCTGGCGGATGGTGCGATGGTGCTGGCCAGCGAAGAGCATGGCAAACAGCTGATCGGCCCGGCGCAGGTCCAGATCGACCGGCTGTTGTGCGATGCAGCGCCGGGGCAGCTGCTGGCTGGCAAGAATGCCGGCGAGTCGGTCAAGGGAGCGCTGGGACCCGACAGCGTGGCGGTGGCGACGGGCAATTTCAGCGGCAAGCCGTTTTATGCCGTCAATAATGAGGTGCTCGGACGCCTGCCGGAGCCGGATATCGGCGAGGGCGCTACTCTCCAGCGCTCCGCCGTCCGCGGCGCTTCTGCGCCGCGTGCAACAACCCCCGTCGTGTCGCGTGACACCGGCGAGCTCGCCGCGGGCACCACCTTGGGTGGCCGCTACCGGGTGCTGTCGGTGCTGGGTGCCGGTGGCATGGGCGTGGTCTACAAGGCGCACGACCTGGAACTGGATGACGTGGTCGCGCTGAAGATGCTCAAGCCCGGCGCGCTGCTCGATGCGGAGCAGCTCGACCGGCTCAAGAGCGAGATCAAGCTGGCCCGCCGCATCACCCATCCCAACGTGTTGCGCACCTTTGATTTCGGCGAAGTCAACGGCATGCCGTACATCTCGATGGAATACGTGCGCGGCATGACCCTGCGCTTCCTGTTGCGGGAAGCCAAGCGCGTGCCCTATTCGGCGGGGCTGCGCATCGCGCGCCAGCTGGCGGCCGGCCTTGCTGCGGCGCACGAAGTCGGTGTATTGCACCGCGACATCAAGCCCGAAAATCTGATCCTGGAAGCCAACGGCAACGCGAAGCTGATGGATTTCGGCATTGCCCGACCGGCCCGCCGCGCGCAACCGGGGCACACCCAGCCAGGCACGTTCCTGGGTACGCCCAACTATTGCGCGCCCGAACAGCTGGCAGGCGAGGAGGTCGACGAACGTGCGGATATCTATTCCTGCGGCGTTCTCATGACCGAGATGTTCTGTGGCGCTTTGCCGTTCAGCGGTTCGAACACGATGGAGATCTATATGGCGCAGATGCAGCAGGAACCCGCCCGACCCTCCGCGCTCTGGCCGGAAGTACGGCCGGAGCTGGAAGCCGTGATCCTGCGCTGCCTCAAGCGTAACGTCGCCGAACGCCCGCGCAGCGCCGCCGACCTGGCCGCCGCACTGGCGCAGTTGAGGGCCTGACGATGATGCTGCCTGGATCCCGATGGCAAGGCTGGCTGGCAGGCCTGCTGCTGGTGTCGACCGGCGCGGTCGCCCAGGGTGACCTGCTTTCGCCGGCGGACGAAGCACCGGAAGCGAACCAACCCTGGAGTTATTTTGGAGATCTGCTGCTACGCCTGGACTATGTCGATGGCCTGCCAGCCGGGCGCGACCCGCTCGAGCGGTTGCGTGGGCGGCTGCGGCTGGGCACCGCCTATGCGCCGATGCCGGAACTGCAGTTCGGTGCGGCGATCGAACTCGGGCAGGGCAGCGACGCCAATCGCGACAACCGCAGCAACAACGACAACGAACGCAGCGACGGCGGCAACCTCGACCAGCTCTGGCTGCGCTGGCAGGCCGGCGAAAACACCTCGGTGCTCCTGGGCAAGGCGCCATTCCCCTATGAACTGTCGCCGCTGGTCTGGGACCAGGACCTTCGACCCGCCGGCGCCAGCGTCGACCACTCGTTTGCCCTGGGGGATTTCAGCCGCCTGCAACTGACCGTCGGTGGCTTCGCGGCACAGCACCTCTACGACGACGATACCCGCATCGCCGCGGTGCAGGCGGCCTGGCGCTGGCGCGAAGGGGCGCCGACCAATGGCGCCGTCATCCTCAGTTACCTGGATTTTTCGCACCTGGAACAACTCACCCGCCAGGGCCTGGCACGGACGAACCGTCGCATTCCCGCCGGTGGTCCGCTGGCCAGCGACTACGAGCTGCTGGACCTGCAGCTGGTCGGCCGTACCACGCTCCGCAACTGGCCCCTGGAGGCCCGTCTGGACCTCGTGCACAACCTCGGCGCCGATGACGATGCCAACGGCGCCCGGTTCAGCGTCGTGCTGGGCGATCGCTTTGAACGCGGCGGCTGGGAGTTCGGCTACGCCATCCAGCGTAGCCAGCGCGACGCCGTCATGGCGGCCTTCAGCGAAGACGATTGGTGGTTCCACAGTTTTGCGCATGGCGTGATGCCATGGGTGGGTTACGGCATCGCCCCGCACTGGAGCGTGCGGCTGGCCGCATTCCACGAGCAGCGTGACGGCCTGCGCGAACACACGGACCGTGCCGCGCTGGATGTGGAAGCGCGCTGGTAATTGGCGTCGTGGCTCATGGTAAATTGCCACCGCGATTGATGACGGAGTGGACCGGGCAGCAGATGGAAATTCGCGCACGCTTGAGCTTTCCCCATGGCGAGCACGTGGACTACGTGCTGCGTCCCGGCGTGTGCAGCATCGGCTCGGGCACGACCAACCAGATCGTCCTGCCGGTACCCGGGGTGGCGTCTGACCACGCCCGGATCGAGGTCGACAACCGCGGCCTTACGCTGGCGGTCACGGACCCGCGCGCCCGGACGCACCTCAACGCCCGGCCGGTTCGCGAGAAGGGCATCTTGCGGCTCGGCGACATTCTCAGCATCGGTACGGTGCAGATCATGCTAAAGCCCGATCGCGACGACGTCATCCGTACCACTGTTCCCGCCGCCAAGAACGATGGCGGCGCCGAGACCCGGGTCCGCGCCATTCCTCCCCGGGTCGTACTACGTGGCGTTTCCGGCAGCCACTTCGGGCGGATCGTGCCCGTGCGCGTGCGCCTGACCATCGGCCGCGGCAGCGAGTGTGACCTGGTGCTCGACGAGCCGGAGATGTCGCGCCGGCACGCCATGATCGAGAACTCGGGCGAAGGCATCTACCTGCGCGACCTGGGTTCCTCCAATGGCACCTTCGTCAACGGCGTCCAGGTGCGCGATGCCGTACTGCATCCTGGCGATCAGATTGCCTTCGACCGCAATCGCTTCCTGCTCGAAGCGCCGGGACTGCCGTTGCGCGACGACGAAGTGACCGAGCGCTCCGATACGGCCGCGCCGGCGATCACACAGACGATGCAGGCGGTGGATTTGCCGATCAATCGCAAGCCGGCGGCGCCTGAGCCGGCAGCGGGCAACGGCCGCAACGAAATCTGGTGGCTGATTGCGGCGGCGGCCCTGATTGCCTGTGCGATCGCGCTGCTGCTCTTCTTCGGTCTGTGACTCTCCTTCAGCGTCGCTGCGGGGCGGGCGACCCGGTTGCCGGGGGTTCCCGCAGTCCCAGGCGCGCAGCCAGCCGGGTCCACGGTATGCGCCACAGCATCAGCACGGCGAAGATTGCCAGATACACCAGCGGTTCGCGCACGGCGATCTTCTGGCCGGATTTCACCAGCCAGAGAAAGTGTAGAACCGCCAGAAGTGCAATCGGATAGACCAGCCGGTGCAGCTGCGTCCAGCGCCGCCCGAGCCGCCGCATCATGCCGCGCGTTGAGGTCAATGCCAGCGGCACCAGCCCCGCCCAGGCGAGGAAGCCAACCGTGATGTACGGGCGTTTGACGATCTCCGCGAACAGTTGGGTCCAGAATCCGCCCAGGTCTATGATGAGGTATGTCGCCAGGTGCATCGTGGCGTAGAAGAAGGCAAACAAGCCCAGCATTCGCCGGAAGCGTAGAAGGGGCGCAAAGCCGGTGACGCGCCGCAGCGGCGTTACCGCCAGCGTGGCCAGCAGCAGCCGCAACGCCCAGTCGCCCGTGCGATGCTCCAGCTGTGCAACGGGATCAGGCCCGAGCGACTGGTGTGCGATGTCCCAGCCGATCCCTGCCAGCGGCAGCAGGCACAAAAGAAGGAACGGGACCTTGGCGGCGCCGATCGCATCCTTCGGCCACATCAGAAGTACTTCCTCGCATCGGCGTCCGTGTACAGCGAGGCCACGTGCTCCCCGTAGCCGTTGAAGGGCAGGGTTTCAATGCGATTGCCGAACAGGCTGCCGCCGCTGCCGGCGATGCGCCGCTCAGTGCGCTGACTCCAGCGCGGATGATCCAGCTGCGGGTTCACATTGGAATAGAAGCCATACTCGTCGGGCCCGGCGGCATTCCAGGAAGTCACCGGCTGCTCTGCCACGAACTCGATCCGCACGATCGACTTGATGCTCTTGAAGCCGTACTTCCACGGCACCACCAGTCGCAGTGGCGCGCCATTCTGGTTGGGCAGCACGCGTCCATACATGCCGACCGCAAGGAGCGTGAGCGGGTGCATGGCCTCGTCGATGCGCAGGCCTTCGCGATAGGGCCAGTCGAGCACCGGGTAGGACTGCCCAGGCATCTCCGCTGGTCGCATGACGGTCGTGAAGGCGACGTACTTCGCGCTCGACAGCGGTTTGAAGCGCTTGAGGCAGTCAGCCAGCGGCACGCCCACCCAGGGGATCACCATCGACCAGGCTTCGACGCAGCGCAGGCGATAGATCCGCTCCTCCAGCAGCTCGGGCTTGACCAGGTCGTCAAGATCGAACGTGCCGGTCACCTCGGCCAGTCCGGCGACCTCGACCGACCACGGTCGCGGCTTGAAACGCGCGGAATGTCTGGACGGATCCCCTTTGCCCGTTCCGAATTCGTAGAAATTGTTATGGTGCGTGGCGTCGTGCCAGCTGGTCTGTTCGTCGCGCGTGTCCCAGGCACTGGGGCGGCGCGCCTGCAGCGGGGCCGCATCCGGCATGATCGGTGCTTGGGTACCGGCGGTGGACTCCGCCTTGCAACCAGCGATCAGTAGCGGGCTCAACGCCAGCGATTTGAGCCATTCGCGGCGACCGTGATAGATCGGCTCGGGGGTGATCAGGGATCCGGGTATCGTGTCGAAGAATCGTTTCGTCATGGCTCGCTCCGTCGCTCACAGGACCGGCAGGACCGCAAACATCTTTCACCGTCCGGCTGGCGGCATGGGCGGCCGTGGCTATACTGGCCCGAAACGAGTCGATGCTGGGTGATGTTACCGGGGGACATCCAATTAGCCGAAGCGTTCCGCCTGTCCGCCAGCCTGGTGCTGGTACTGGACGCGGGGGACGGCTGCATCGTCGACACCAATGGCGCGCTAGAACGCATGCTCGGCTATTCCCGTGCCGAGATGATCGGCCGACGCCCGCTGGATATCGGCCTGTGGCTGGAACCGGACACGCGCGCCCGGATCTGGGCCCTGCTGCGTGGCGAACACCGCATCTGCGACGAACCCATCCAGTTCCAGACCCGTGATGGGCGCGCGTTGCGCGCGGTGCTCCAATGCGAGCTGTTTGAGAACAACGGCAAAGTGTATGTGTTGGCAATCGCCCGGGACGCCAGCCTCGATACCTTGCCGGTGCCGGCGCGGCTGGACGTGCAGAGCTATCGGTCACTGTTCCTGGCGGCCGCCGAGGGCATCTACCGAAGCCTGCCCGAAGGCAGCATGATCGACGTGAACCCGGCGATGGCGCGCATTTTCGGGTACGACTCTCCGGAAAGCCTGCTGCGCGAGTTTCCGCGCCCGACCAAGCAGGTTTACGTCGACCAGAACCACTGTTGCCGGCTGTACCAGACGCTGTCGGAAACGGGCCAGATCGAGAACGTGCGCTCGCAGGTCCGCCGGCGCGACGGTAGCACGATCTGGATCAGCGAGAACGCGCGCGCCGTGCGCAGCGACGGTGGCCAGACGCTCTTCTTCGAAGGATCGATTACCGACATCACCGAGCAGGTCGCCGCCGAGGCAATGCTGCGCCAGTCCGAGGAGCTTTATCGCATCCTGGTCGACAACTGCCGCGACGGCGTCTTCCTGATCCAGCGCGGCAAGATCATCTTTATCAACCATGCCATGGCGACGATGCTCGGCTATTCGATCGAGGACCTGATCGGATCGGACTATATGTCCCTGGTAGCGCCCGAGTCGCGGGATGCACAGGAACGTCGCCGTGCCGAACGTGAGTCCGGCTCGCTCGAAGTGCAGGGTTACGAGATCCTGATGCTGCAGAAGAGCGGTGCGCGGCGCCTGGTGGAAGTGCGTGCCGATCCGGTGGAGTTCAACGGCGACATTGCCAGCACTGGCACGGCGCGTGACATCACCGATGAGCGCCTGCGCCAGCGCGCATTGGCCGAAGCCGAGCGCAAGTTCCGCGAACTGTTCGAGCACTCGGTAGTGGGGCTGTTCCAGACCCATCCCGACGGCCGCGTGCTGATGGCCAATCCCGCACTGGCCCGCATGCTCAACTATGCGTCCGCCGACGAACTGGTGCGCCGCGTCGGGCATATCACCGAGGTGTATGCCGACCCCTCCCAGCGCAAGCCACTGCTGGATGTGCTGTTCACCGAAGGCAGCCTGCAAGACCTGGAGTTGCAGATCAAATGCAGCGACGGCCGCCTGATCTGGGTATCGCTCAATGCGCACGTCGTGCGGGATGAGTCCGGCGTGATCCGCAGCCTGGAAGGATCGGTCCAGGACATTACCGCCAAGCGTGACGCCGAGCGGGCGCTGCTACGCTCCGAGGAGCGCTATCGTGCGCTGGTCGAGCATAGCCAGGTGGGTGTCTACGTCATGCGCGACGAGCGCTACATTTACGTCAACCAGACGTTTGCCACGCTCACCGGATACGACGAGCGCGAACTCATCGGCATGCACTGGCGTGACCTCGGAACACCCGAAGGCGTGCGGATCGTGGAGTCGCGCCTTGCCGCGCGGAACCGCGGCGAGCCGTTGCCGCGTGACTACGAAACCATCGTGCGCTGCAAGGACGGCCGCGAGCTGCGTGTCAATGTCAGCGCCGGGCCGATCCGCCTGGAAGACGGTGAGTACTACAGCGGCACCCTGCGCGACGTCACCGAGCGGCACCGCTTCGAACAGGAGCTGGAACACCACGCCACGCATGATCTGCTGACCCAGCTGCCCAACCGCCTGCTGTTCGAACGCCGGATGGCGCATCGCCTGGAACAGGCCCATGCCGCGGGCACGTTTGACTATGTCGTCTTGTTCCTTGATCTGGACGGCTTCAAGCTGGTCAACGACAGCCTGGGCCACGCCGCGGGCGATCGCCTGCTGGTGGAGATCGCCGCCCGACTCAATCGCCTGTTGCCGCCGGATTCGGTGCTGGCGCGCTATGGTGGCGATGAGTTCACGGTTCTGCCGTCCGGGTCCTGGAATGCCGCCAATGCGGAGCAACTGGCGCGCCAGGTGCTCGATGCGCTGGCCACGCCGTTTGATCTGAACGGCCATCGCATCTATTCCGGCGCGAGCCTGGGTATCGTGCTCGGCCACGCGGATTACCAGAACCCCGAGCAGGTGCTGCGCGACGCTGATATCGCGATGTATCGCGCCAAGGCGCGAGGCAAGTCGGCCTATGTTGTCTTCGATGCGGCCATGCACGCGGCGGCCCGCGCCCGGTTCCGCCTGGAAACCGATTTGCGCCAGGCCTTCGAGCGCAAGGAGTTCCGCGTCTATTTCCAGCCCCTGGTCGAGCTGCGCAGCGGCCAGATCGTCGGCTGCGAAGCGCTGCTGCGCTGGAACCATCCGGAACGCGGCATCATCCTGCCGCCGGAATTTCTCGATGTCGCCGAGGAAACCGGCCTGATCGTCCCGATCGACTGGTGGGTGCTGGAAGAAACCTGTCGTTATCTCAAGCGCTGGCGCGATCTGTTTCCTGCCTATTCGCTGTTTCGCGCCAATGTGAATGTCGACGACCGCCAGTTCTCCGAGCGCGACATTGCAAACAGCATCGAAACCGTGCTCAAGCGCACCGGCGTCAGCGCCCAGGCGCTGGCCATCGAAGTAACGGAGACGGTGTTCCGCGCCGGTCGCGTGCAGGCAGAAACCATTCTGCGCGAAGTGAAGGCGCTGGGTGTCAGCCTGGTGGTCGATGACTTCGGTACCGGCTATTCGTCGCTCGACTCCTTCGCCTCGTCGCCGTTCGATGCGCTCAAGATCGATCGCAGCTTTGTGCGCGACATGGAATCCAATCGCCGCCATCGCGCCATCGTGCGCACTATTTCAGGTTTTGCCGAGGACCTCGGCCTGTCACTCACGGCCGAAGGCGTCGAAACCAGCGCCCAGGCCGAGTTGCTCCTGGCGATGGGGTGCACGACCGCGCAGGGCTTCCTCTATGCCCCGGCGCTGCCGGCCGAGGAAATGGAATTGACCCTGGCTGCCGGGTCGGGACTCAAGCGCCGCGCGTGATCGCAAATGCGACATCCAAGCGGTGGTTAGTTACTGCGGACACCCGGCTACGCGTGGCCTGTGCAATTGCCCTGCATATCGGTCGTTCAGCAAGGTCGGCGCGGTGCCGAATGCGTAGCAATAATTGCGATGGACAGATCGGCGCTGGTTAGACAAACACAGCGGCGCGTGGCGCTGGAACACATTCCGCCTGGGTTGCGTGTGAGCGGAATTGCCGCGATCGGACGAATTGCACGTGCCGAGCCTGGATTCGCCGCCCAGCCCACAGGCACTCAATCCGTTGATTGTCACACGCCGTCCGCTTATTGCCATTGCCTCCTCGACACCTCTGCGGCTATGGTTTCCCGACTATTCGGGAGTATTCGCGTGAGTCGAGGACATAATTTCAGCGCCGGTCCTGCGGCGCTGCCGGAAGCGGTATTGCGTCAGGCGCAAGCGGAGTTCCTGGAATGGGATGGTTCCGGGGCCTCCATCATGGAAGTCAGCCACCGTGGCAAGGATTTCATCGGCGTCGCCGAGGCGGCCGAAGCGGACCTGCGGGAGCTCCTGGCGATTCCGGCCAATTACAAGGTGTTGTTTCTGCAGGGCGGCGCGACGCAGCAATTCGCCCAGATCCCCATGAATATCGCCCGTCGCGACCAGCGTGCGGATTACGTGGTCACCGGCGACTGGAGCGAGAAGGCCGTGCGTGAGGGCGCGACGCTCGCCCGGATCCACGTCAGCGCCAGCTCGCAGAGCACCAACTACACCAGCATACCGGCCCGCGACGGCTGGGACCTGGATCCGAACGCCGCCTACGTGCACTACACGCCGAACGAAACAATCCGGGGCGTTGAATTCCACGACATTCCCGATGTCGGCGACGTGCCCTTGGTGGCGGACATGTCCTCCACGATTCTTTCGCGCCCGCTGGATGTCTCCCGCTTCGGCCTGATCTATGCCGGTGCACAGAAGAACATCGGTCCGTCCGGCCTGGTCGTCGTGATCATCCGCGAAGACCTCCTGGCGCGCTGCCCGAAGGATATTCCCAGGATCTTCAGCTTTGCCGAGCATGCCGCCAATAGTTCCATGCTCAACACTCCCAACACATTTGGCTGGTACCTGGCCGGGCTCATCTTCAAATGGCTCAAGGCGCAAGGGGGGCTGGCCGCCATGGAAGTGCGCAACCGCACCAAGGCGCAGACGCTATACGACTACATCGACGGTTCCGGTTTCTATCGCAATCCGGTGGAGGTGTCTGTCCGCTCGTGGATGAATATTCCCTTCACCCTGCCGACCACCGAGCTGGACGCGCCCTTCCTGCGCGAGTCGCAGCAGGCTGGCCTGCTCGCCCTCAAAGGGCACAAGCTGGTTGGTGGCATGCGCGCCTCGCTCTACAACGCGGTCAACCAGGACAGCGTCGACGCCCTGGTGTGCTTCATGAAGGACTTCGCCCGCCGCTACGGTTGATCCGCCCATTCCGACTCCTGCCGGACGCAACCATTGCGGCGGCAGGAGTCCCCTGGCCAGGCGGTGCTGCAAATAGACTATTGCAGCGTATTTCACTATTCTGACTCGGTCCGACGGGCCCGCCACGCGCGGTAAGCTCCGGACCATCTTGCCAGCCGGCCAAGCGCCGTCCGGTGCGATGGCGAACGCCAGACCGCATGGGTAATGCTTGGAGGCGTGCGTGAGCGAAGCCAGCCAAGAGATCCTGTTGCTGTGCACGGTGGCCGGCAGAACGCTCGGCCTGCGGCTGTCGCAAGTGGAGGAAACGCTGCGACCGCTTCCCATCGTGCCGGTGGCTGGCGCACCTGCGGCCATCCCCGGCTTCTCGGTGATTCGCGACCGCCCCGTTCCCGTGGTCGATATGGCTTTGCTGCTGGGACTCGCCTGGACACCGCCGCAGCGCCTCGTGACGATCAAGATCGGCGAGCGCCGGGCTGCATTGGCGGTGACGAGCGTTGACGGCGTCCGGCGATTGCCGGGGGCACAGTTGCAGGCGCTCCCGGCGCTGTTTCGCGATGCCACCGATGAGCGTGTCGCCGGTATCGTCGCCCTGGACAGCGAGCTGTGGTGGGTGCTGCGCGAATCGCGGCTCGTGCCTGAGTTCGCCTGGGAGAACCTGCCGGACGAGGTGCCCGCGTGAAGGTGCTGGCTGACCCCGGCGAGGCGCAGCGCCTGCGCGCTATCGTCGAACGCGACCTGGGCCTTCTGTTCGAAGAATCGAAGATGGGGCTGCTGGATGCGGTCCTGCAGCGACGGGCGCGGGCTGCCGGCTGCTCGGTCACGGACTACCTCGACCAGCTGGAAAGAATATCGCCGCGGGACGAGACCCTGGCGCTGGCGCAGGAGCTGACCGTCTCGGAGACGTACTTCTTCCGGCACGTCGAGCAGTTCCAGGCGTTCGTCGGTCAGGTGCTGCCCGACCGCATGCATTGGCGCGGCAGCGGACGCCGCTTGTCGTTGCTCTCGGCCGGCTGCGCCAGTGGCGAAGAGCCCTACACGCTGGCAATGCACGTGAAATCGGTGGTCCCCGAGCCTGAATGGCAGGTATCGATCCTGGGCGTGGACATCAATCCGCATTCGCTGGCAAAGGCCCGCCAGGGGCGGTATTCAGCGTGGGCGCTGCGTTCCATGGCGCCAGCCGATCGCCAACGCTGGTTCCGCAAGGACGGTAGCGAGTTCGTGCTGGATGACCGCGTGCGCAACGCGGTGCGCTTTGATCAGCGCAATCTCGTGGCGGAAAACCCGGACCTGTGGCGCGACGGCGAGTACGACGTCATCTTCTGTCGCAACGTGCTGATGTACTTCTCGCCGGAGCAGGCACAGGAGCTGATTGCCCGCCTGACGCGCGCACTCGCACCCGGCGGGTATCTGTTCCTCGGGCACGCCGAGACCCTGCGGGGGCTTTCGCAGGACTTCCATCTGCACCATACCCACGACACGTTCTACTACCAGCGCCGGGAGCGGGAGGCAGAATCAACGCCCCCGTCGCCGTATGCGGCCCGGGAATTCATCGCGCCGGCAACCGAGCCCCCGGAAACGTGGATGGACGCCATCGGCCAGGCCAGCGAACGCATACGGCGATTGACCGACGAGATACCGGCTGCCGCGGCGCCACCCCCGTTTTCGCCGCGACTGGCGCTGGCTGCGCCGTTGGCGATGCTGGGTCAGGAGCGTTATGCCGACGCGCTGGAACTGATCAACAGCCTGGTTCCCGATGCCCGCTCGGATCCCGATGTCCGCCTGTTGCAGGCAGTGTTGCTGGCGCATGCGGGGCAGTGGCCGGCGGCGGAAGCGGCGAGTGCCCGGTTGCTGGAACAGGATGACCTCAACGCGGGCGCCCACTACGTGCTGGCGCTGTGCGCCGAAGCGGCGGGCGACTTGTCGCGTGCCTGTGGGTCGCTGGAGGTAGCCGCCTATCTCGACCCGACGTTCGCCATGCCCCGGCTGCACCGCGGACTGATCGCGCGCCGGATGCGTGACGGCGAAACGGCGCGGCGCGAACTCACCCGTGCACTCGGATTGCTGCAGCACGAAGACGGCACGCGCCTGCTCTTGTTTGGCGGCGGCTTCAACCGCAACGCCCTGGTCACGCTGTGCCGCAGCGAACTGGATGCACTGCCCGGAGCTGCCGCATGAGCATGCACGATCTATCCGTCGCGACGTTGCGCGAGAACTTCGACAACGCGTTCGCCCGTGCCTGGCGTGACGTGGACCGCGCGACCGAAGATTTCCTGTTCGTGCGTGTGCGTGACGATCCCTACGCGATCAAGCTGTCGGAGATCGCGCATCTTTCCGCCGATCGTCCACTCATGCGCCTGCCCGGCGGCGCGCGCGAAGCGCTGGGCCTGGCTGCCGTGCGCGGAACCCTCGTGACGGTCTATGACCTTGGTCTCCTGCTGGGGCAGGGCGGCGGTGCCGCGCCACGCTGGATGGTGGTATCGCGCCTCCCCCGGGTGCTGGGGCTGGCGTTTGATCGGCTGGATGGACATCGCCGCGTGCCGGCGTCGGCGGTCTCGCCGATCACGCAGGAACAGGGCGGCAGGCACGCGACCGAGATGGCCGTGAACGGCGACGACGGGCCGCGCCCGGTCGTCAGCGTGCGGCGATTGCTCGACCTGCTTTTACCTTCCGTTTCCGCCTTCGGAGATCGCATCGATGGCTAGGCAGTGGACTTTTGGTCAGAAGATCGGCGCCGGATTCCTGGTGATGGCGTTGATCGGCATCGCGGTCGGCGTCGTGGCTATCATCGCGCTCCGCAGCGTGGTTGCCAGCAAGGACGAGGTGATTGCCGTCAACGCGCGCCTGCTGACGGATGCCGAGCGTCTGCGTGGCGACGCCAACCAGATGAGTGCGTCGGTCCGAGGCTACCTGTTGACCCGCGACACCCAGTTTCTGGAGCAGAACCGCGAAGCGTTTTCGGACGCGCAGACCGCCGTGCAGGCACTGGAACGCGCGGCGGCGTCCGCTGAAGAGAAGCAACTCGTCCAGGCGGTCTCACGCACGCTGGCTGAGTACAGCCAGTCCACTGAAAGCGTGGTGGCGGCGAAAGAGAACAACCAGGCGCTCGATGTCGTGGCACAGACCTTCGAAAGGGAGGTATTGCCCCGGCGTGTCGCATTGAAAGCGGCGATGAACGCATTTATCGCCGCTGAGGAAATGCGTCTGGAATCCGCGCGAAAGGCCTCTTCGGAACGCGCGGAATCGGCAATCTGGTCGGTCAGCGCGATGTCTGCGCTGGCGATCGCCTTCGCCGTCGTCGTGGCGTTCGGATTGTCGCGCACGCTCAGCCGCCAGGTCGGAACCGCGGTCGGTCATGTCCGCAATTCATCCACCGAACTGCAGGCCGCTGCCAACCAGCAGGCGACCGGCGCCAAGGAACAGGCGACGGCGATGAGCGAAATCACCACGACGATCAGCGAGCTGCTGGCGACATCACGCCAGATCGCGGCGAGTGCGCAGCGGGTCGCCGGTGTCGCCGAGCAGACGGCGGAAGCGGCAAGAGCCGGAGAGGGGACGGTCGGGCGCGCACACGAGTCGATTGCGAGCATTCGTCGGCAGGTCGACCTGGTCGTGACGCACATGGTCGGCCTGGGCAAGAACTCGCAGCAGATCGGCGTGGTGCTCGATATCGTTTCCGAGCTCGCCGAGCAGACCAACATCCTCGCGATCAACGCCACCATCGAAGCTGCCGGCGCCGGTGACTCGGGCAGGCGGTTCGCCGTCGTCGCCGACGAGATCCGCAAGCTGGCCGATCGCGTGGCGGGCTCCGCCAAGGAAATCCGCGTCTTGATTGACGACATTCAGAGCGCAGTCAATACCGCCGTGATGGCGACCGAGACCGGTTCCAAGGCGGTCGATGTCGGCGCGCACCAGTTCGGCGATGTTGCCAATCTTTTCCGGCACATCGTGTCGCTGGTGGTGACCACGACCGAAGCGGCCCGTGAGATCGAGCTGTCGACCAAGCAGCAGTCGACGGCCGTGGAACAGGTCAACCTGGCGATCGGTGATGTGGCACAGGCGGCCAGGGAAACCGAAGCCAGCTCTGGTCAGACCCTGCAGACGGCTTCGCAGCTGGCCGGATTGTCGCGGGAGTTGCTCGGCCTGGTGCGCGCGGAAGTGGCGGCGTG